>JANYCG010000121.1 GCA_025360385.1 Burkholderiales bacterium
CCGCTGGACGCCGGGCTGGGCATGGCCGGCATGGCACCGGGTTTGGTGAAGGCCATGTTGTCGCCGCAAGCCAGCGCCCAGGTTCATGCCGAGGCGGTGGCCTTGATGTCGGGCGTGCCGCAGGCCACTTACCGCGCGGCGCTGTCGGCTATCGTGTCGTTCAACCAACTGGAGAATTTGCCGCGCATCGCAGTGCCCACCTTGTGCCTGGGCTGCGAGCTTGACACCACTTCTCCGGCGTCGGTGCTGCAAAAAATGGCCAGCAAAATCCCGCATGCGCAGTTCAGGTGTTTAAGCGGTGTCGGGCATTTGGGCAATTTCGAACAGCCTGCAGCCTTTAACGCTGTGCTCATGGAATTTTTGAATCAGGAGACTGCCCGTGCCGTCTGAGTCACCCCCCCGTTCACCCGCAACTGCGCCTTCACCCGCCGGTGCGCCGGAACCTGCGGCTGTGCGCCGTTACCAGCCGCCTTCCATTGCCGGCGACTACCTTGTTTTGACGCCAAAGCAAAAGCAATTGCTGGCCATCGCGGCTGAGCTTGGCCGCAACAAGTTTGCGCCCCGCGCTGCGCAGATTGACCGTGACGCGGTTTTCCCGTTTGAAAATTACGCCGACATGCGCGCGGCCGGGCTGCTCAAAATCTGCGTGCCCGAAGCCTATGGCGGCTGGGGCGCCGACTTTGAAACCTATGTGCTGGTGGCCGCCGAAATTGGCCGCCATTGCGGCTCGACGGCGCTCACGCTGAACATGCATGTGGGCACCGCCATGTGGACCGGCGCAATTGCCGACGACCTGGCCATGACGCCCGATCAACGCGCCAGCCACGAGCTGCACCGCGCCTTCCATTACCAACGCATTGTGCAGGGCGGCAAGGTGTATTCGCAGTCGTTTTCAGAAGGCGGCGCAGCGGCTGCGGGCAAGGCCCCGTTTGGCAGCCTGGCCAAACCGGTCGCGGGGGGTTACCTCATCAACGGCAAAAAAATCTTTGCCTCATTGGCCGGTGCCGCCGACTACTACGGCATTTTGTGCACCCTGGACAAACCGGGCGCGACCATGCGTGATTCCCTTTACCTGGCGGTGGACAAAAACCTGCCTGGCGTGAGTGTGGTGGGCGACTGGGATCCGCTGGGCATGCGGGGCACAGTCAGCCGCACCATCCTGCTGAAGGACGTGTTTGTGCCCGAGATCGAGCGCCTCATGCCCGAGGGCCTGTATGCGCAGGCGGCGACGCGTTGGCCGCACATGTTTGCCACCTTGTCCCCCACCTACATGGGCATTGCGCAGGGGGCCTATGACTTCACGGTGCAGTACCTGCGCGGCGAGGTGCCCCACATGCCGCCTGTGAAGCGCCGCATGTACCAGACCAAGCAAATTGCCGTGGCCGAGATGAAGGTCAAACTGGAGGTCACCCGCGCCATCTTTTTGCAAAACGCGCGCGCCGCCCGGGTGGACCCGTCCAAAGAAATCCGCCTGGGGCTGCTGGCGGCCCATTACACACTGATGGAAAACGCCAACGACATTTGCCGCATGGCGGTGCGCACCTGCGGCGGTCAGGCCATGTTGAAGTCGCTGCCGCTGGAGCGCATGTACCGCGACTCACGCTGCGGCTCGCTGATGCTGCCGTGGACGGCCGAGTTGTGCATTGACCGGCTCGGCCGAGAGACCCTGTACGAGGCGGGCGAACAGGACGAACCCGACGTTTTGTAATGGGCACTTCTATAAATTCATTTTTCGGGCGAATTGCGGCGTTGCGCGGTGCTCGCAATCCTCATGCACCCAAGTGCATTCCGGTTGCTGCGCTCCGGGCGCCTTGCACTTCATCCCGAAAATTTGAATTTCTAGAAGCGCCCTAATGCCCGGGCGCATGGGCTTGGCCAGCGTCATTGCGCACCATGCGCAACAAAGCCCCGACAAGACCGCGCTGCATTTTGCCGGACAAGACATCAGCTACGGGCAGCTGTGGCAAGGTATTGATGCGGTCACGGCAAACCTGGTGCACCAAGGCATCCAGCCGGGGGACAGGGTCGCCTGGCTTGGTTTGAATGACCCGGCGCAATTGGTGCTGCTGTTGGCCCTGGCCCGGGTGGGCGCAATATTGCTGCCCCTGAACTACCGCCTGGCACCCGCCGAGCTTTTGGCCATCCTGCTGCACGCGCAGGCAGGCCATGTCGTCGCAGAGGATACACATGCCTTGGTGGCCCAAGCGCTGGCATCAAAGGCCCATGTCAAAGTGCTTGCCGCAAACCAGTTGCATGGCAGCCACCGCCATCACACGTCGGTTCAGCTTGAACCTGTCGAAACCATTTGGCCCTGGCACAAACTCGGGGCGAGCGGGGGTGGCATGGGCGACTGGGGCGACAGGGGCGACCAGGGCGATGCCGCGTCGCCCGTCTTGCTGGTCTATACCTCGGGCACGACGGGCCTGCCCAAAGGCGCGCTGCACACCCAGGCGGGATTGGCGGCCAACTGCCTCGCGTCGGTCGCCGCCCACGACCTCACGGCAAATGACCATGTGCTTACGGTCTTGCCGTTGTTCCATGTGGGGGGGCTGTGCATCCAGACCTTGCCAGCGCTTTACGTGGGCGCTCAGGTCACGCTGCACGCGCGGTTTGACGCCGGTGCCTGGCTGGCCGACGTGCAGCGCCTGCGCCCGACCACCTCGGTCCTGGTGCCTGCCACTTTACGTGCTGTCATTGACCACCCGACCTTCAAAACCACGGATGTGTCTTCGTTGAGGCTTTTGAACGCGGGCTCGTCCACCATTCCCCTGTCGCAGATTGAGGCTTTCCATGTGCGCGGTGTGCCGGTCTGCCAGGTCTATGGCGCGACCGAGACTGGCCCGGTGTCGATCTGCCTCAAGGCGCAGGATGCCATGCGCCTGCCCGGCAGCGCAGGGCAGGGCGGTCTGAATGTGCAGGTGCGACTGGTTGACAAACAGGGCGCAGACGCCAGGCCCGGCGACGTGGGCGAAATCTGGCTGCGCGCCCCCAACCTCATGGCCCGGTACTGGCGCGACGACGACAACCCGGCGTTTCAAGACGGCTGGTTCCACTCGGGCGATTTGGCGCGTTGCGACAGCGACGGCTTCTACTGGGTGGCGGGCCGCAGCAAAGACATGATCATCTCTGGCGGCGAGAATATCTACCCGGCTGAAATCGAGAACCAGCTGGCGGACTGCGCCGCCATTCTGGAGGCCACGGTGGTTGGCCTGCCGGACGATCAATGGGGTGAAATAGCCGCCGCCGTCATCGTCAAACAGCCCGGTGCGGCGCTGGATGCCGCTGCCGTGCTGGCCTGGCTCGACGGCAAAATTGCCCGCTTCAAACTGCCGCGCCGCATCGAGTTTGTAGATGCCTTGCCAAAGACCGCCTTGGGCAAGGTGGTCAAGGCGCAAGTCGTGAGCGCCTTGCTCAATCGGGCCCGGTGAAATCCCAGGCCTGTGCCCGTGGGTTCCCGCTTGCACGGCGCCCAATGCAAGCCGTGAACGCTGCGAAGCGGCATACGCAAGCCTACAGCGCCCAACGATTGATCCGGCCCCATGATGTTTGAACCGTGCGCCCTGAGCGGAATTTAAGACTTCAACCGGCCGGATCAATAGGGGAATTTTCACCAATAGAAGATGAAAAGTGCCACGAGTTCCCGTGATTATTGAGTATGTAGCTATTTATTAAGTAGCAATTGATCTGCCAAACCAGACCCTTCAATACACCGGCGTAAACCGTTCAATCGCGTCTTTGACTTCGGGTGTCAGCGCAAACCCGGCGCCAAACCTGGCCGCCAGTTCGTCTGCCCGCTTCACAAAAGCGGCTATGCCCATGCCGTAGATGAACTGCATGGCACCGCCCGTCCAGGCCGGGAAACCAATGCCGAAAATGCTGCCGATGTTGGCGTCGTGCACCGTGGTCAGCACGTTCTCTGACAGGCAACGCGCGGTCTCGACTGACTGGCGAAACAGGATGCGGTCTTTGAGGTCTGCAATGTCCCACACGGCACCCGGTTTTTCAAACTGCGCGATGCCGGGCCACAGGGCTTTTTTGACACCGTTTTTGGCGTCTTCTTTGCTGGGGTAGTTATAAAATCCGCCGCCACCGGCGCGGCCTGGGCGTTTGATCTCATTGACCATTTTTTCGACCAACAACTGGCCGGGGGTGGCCGTGTAGGTTTTGCCTTCGGCCTCAAAATCTTTGCGGGTTTGCTCCATCACGTGGACGCTCAAACTCATCGAGGTCTCGTCAATCACGGCCAGGGGTCCGACCGGCATGCCGCACTGCACACCGGCGTTTTCAATCGCTGCAGCGGGGATGCCCTCGCCCAACATGGCCACACCTTCCATCACAAAAGTGCCAAACACGCGGCTGGTGAAAAAGCCGCGTGAGTCGTTCACCACGATGGGGATTTTGCCGATGGCCTGCACGTAGTCGAAGGCGCGGGCCACGGTGTCGTCGTCGGTTTGTTTGCCGCGAATGATCTCGACCAGCTTCATCTTGTCGACCGGGCTGAAGAAATGGATGCCGATAAATTTCTCAGGCTTGGCCGAGGCCTTGGCCAGGCCGCCGATGGGCAGCGTGGACGTGTTGGACGCGAAGAAACCGCCCGCCGCCAGCATGGGCTCAGCCTCTTGCGTGACTCGGGCCTTCAAGTCGCGGTTTTCAAACACCGCTTCAATGATCAAGTCGCAGCCCTGCAAGTCAGCCGCCTTGTCGGTGGCCTGAATGCGGTTCAGCAGCTCGGCCTGGTCGTGTGGGCCCATGCGGCCTTTGTCAACGCGGGCCTGGGTGAGCTTGGCCGAATAGGCCTTGCCGGCATCGGCCTTCTCTTGTGTCACGTCTTTCAGCACCGTCGCGATGCCTTTGCTGGCCTGTGAATAGGCAATGCCGGCACCCATCATGCCGGCACCCAGCAGGCCCACTTTGGCAGGCTTGTACTTGGGCGCATTGCCGGGCCGCGACTGCCCGCTCTTGATCGCGTTCATGTTGAAGAACGTTGTGATCATGGCGCGTGCGTTCACGCCCACAAACAGTTTGGCCAGGTAGCGCGACTCGATGCGAAAGGCGGTCGCCATGTCCACCTTCAAACCATCGACCATGCAGTTCATGATGGCTTCCGGGGCGGGATAGAGGCCGCGCGTTTTCTGCTTCAGCATGGCCGGGGCCACCGACAACATGGACGCGAGTTTGGGGTTGGACGGCGTGCCGCCCGGCACCTTGTAATCTTTGTCGTCCCAAGGGTGTTGCGCCTTGGGGCCGGTCGCCAGCCATGCCAGCGCGGCTTGGCGCAGGCTAGCGGCTTCTGCGGCCACGTCTTTGCCACCTTTCGCGTCTTTGCATTGGGCCACCAGTTCATGCACCAGACCCAGGCCATGGGCTTCGGCCGGCGAGAACAATTTGCCTTCCACCAGATGCGGCATGGCTGCCACCAGGCCCAGGTGCCGCGTCATTTTGGTGACGCCGCCAGCGCCGGGCAGCAGGCCCAGCGTCACTTCAGGCAGGCCCAGCAGAATGCGTTTGTCGTCCACCGCCACACGGTAGTGGCCCACCAACGCCACTTCAAAACCACCGCCCAGTGCCGTGCCATTGAGGCAGGTCACGACCGGCAGGCCCAGGGTTTCAATCGCGCGGAAGTGACGCTTGGTGCGTTCGACGCGTTCAAACACTTCTTTGGCGTCCGGGTGGGTGTTGCGCAGGGTGCCCTTCAGGTCGGCGCCCGCGAAGAAAGTCTTTTTGTTGGACGCGAGGATCACCGCCTTGAGGCTGGTCTTGTCGGCGGTCAGCCGTGCCACCAGCTCGCCCATGTCTTCGCCCCATTGGGTGGACATGGTGTTGACGGCGCTCTCGGGCTCGTCAAAGGTGACGGTGGCGACTTTGCCAAAAGACTCGTCGGTGACGCTGTAGTGAATGTTTTTCATGAATTTAAAACGCTATATAATTAATAGCTAGATAAGCTTATAAATAGGGGACTTTGGGCATTTTTCTCTGTGACGAGCTAAATGCGCTCAACAATCGTCGCAATGCCCATGCCG
This sequence comes from Burkholderiales bacterium, assembly GCA_025360385.1. Classification (GTDB taxonomy): domain Bacteria; phylum Pseudomonadota; class Gammaproteobacteria; order Burkholderiales; family Burkholderiaceae_C; genus JANYCG01. The sequence goes on from JANYCG010000121.1 coordinate 6,021, forward strand.
CCGCCAACACACAGCGTGGCCAGGCCGTAACGCAGTTTGCGACGGTGCAGCTCGTCCACCAGTGTGTTCAAAATCATTGCACCGGTGGCGCCCAAGGGGTGGCCCATGGCAATCGCGCCGCCATTCACGTTGACTTTCTCGTGCGGCACCTTCATTTCTTTCATGAAGCGCATGGGCACGGCGGCAAAGGCTTCGTTGATTTCAAACAGGTCGATCTGGTCAATCGTCATTCCGGCTTTGGCCAGCGCCTTGCGGGCAGCGGGCATGGGGCCGGTCAGCATGATGGTCGGGTCTGCGCCGCTCAGAGCAGCCGCGACGATGCGGGCGCGTGGCACCAGGCCATGGGTTTTGCCGGCGGCGGCTGAGCCAATCAAAATCGCCGCTGCGCCGTCCACAATGCCCGACGAGTTGCCCGCGTGGTGCACGTGGTTGATCTTGGCGACTTGCGGGTAACGCGTCATCGCCACCTGGTCGAACCCCATCGCGCCCATTTGCTCAAAAGCGGATTTGAGCGAGGCCAGGCCTTCCATGGTGGTGTGGGGCTTGATGAACTCGTCGTGGTCCAGGATGGTCTGGTCCAATAAGTCCTTGACCGGCACCACCGAGCCGGCAAAGAAGCCGCCCTCGCGTGCTTTGGCAGCGCGTTTTTGCGATTCAAGTGCGAACGCGTCCACGTCGGTGCGCGAGAAACCGTCGAGCGTGGCAATCAGATCAGCGCCAATGCCTTGTGGCACGAAGGCGGTTTGTGAATTGGTTTCGGGGTCTTGCGCCCAGGCCCCGCCGTCAGAACCCAGCGGCACCCGGCTCATGCTTTCAACGCCGCCCGCCACCACCAGGTCTTCCCAGCCCGAGCGCACTTTTTGCGCGGCCAGGTTGACGGCTTCCAGGCCCGAAGCGCAGAAGCGGTTGATCTGCACGCCCGAGGTGGTGAAGGCCCAGCCGGCCTTGAGCGCAGCCACTTTGGCGATCACCGAGCCTTGCTCCCCCACGGGCGAGACCACGCCCATGACGATGTCATCCACCGCAGCGGTGTCGAAATCATTGCGGCGCTGCAATTCGGTCAACACACCGGCGAGCAGATTGACGGGTTTGACTTCATACAGGCTGCCGTCTTTTTTGCCTTTGCCGCGCGGGGTGCGGATGGCGTCGTACACGTAGGCTTGGGTGGTGGTTTCGGCCATAGGGTTCTCCAAATAAAGAATTGAACAGGGGGTAAAAATGGACGCGATAACAAGCGGCAATACAGCAGCGATGGGGCGGTCAGTGCGGACCTGGCGGGGCGTTGGGTTCAGGGTTGCTGGCGTACCGCACACAGCCTTTGCCCACACTCTTGGCGGCGTACATGGCGGCATCGGCGCTTTTGATCAACTCATGGACCAGGTTGGGCTGGGGCGGATGCCGCGCTACGCCGATGGAGGCACCAATGGTGGCCTGTCCATTGGCGAACTCAAAGGGCGGCTTCAAGGCGGCGAACACGCGGTTGCAGACCAGTTCGGGCGCGCCTTCATACGCGTCGGTTTCGAGCAGCACGACAAACTCGTCGCCGCCCCAGCGCGACACCACGTCAGACTCGCGCACGGCCTCCAGCAGGCGGTGGGCCACTTCGCGCAGCACTTCGTCTCCGGCGGCGTGGCCGAACTCGTCGTTGACGCGCTTGAAGCCGTCCAGATCCAGAAACAAAAGGGCGACGGGCTCGTGTGTGCGTTGGGCGCGCATCAGCGAGGTGCTCAGGCGCTCTATCAGCGCACTGCGGTTGAGCAGGCCGGTGAGGGTGTCGTGCTGGGCCACGCGGCGCAATTGTTCGGTGGCGTGCACCCGCACCGACACGTCTTCGACCAGCGACAGGATCGACGTGACCTGGCCGTGCGGGCCGGTCAGCGCCGAATTGAACCATTCGCAGTGGACCGTGGTCGTGGCGTCGGCATGCAGGTGGCTGGACTCGACGCGGTTGCGGCTTTCTTCCCCGGTTTGCAGGCGGGTGAAGGCGAGCTGAAAGGCCTCCTGGTTCGGCCCCAAGCCCAGCGCTTGCAAGAGCGTCTGGCCGACCAGCGCCTGCGCATCCAGGCCCAGCATTTTGGCGACCTGGGACGAGCAGCGGGTGATGTTCAACTGGGCATCCAGTTCGAGCACGGTCAAGGGACTGTTGTCCATGTGGGAGGCCAGGCGTTCATTCGCCTCCCGAAGCGCTTCGGTGGAGCGTTTGAGCTCTTCCACGACCAGCGACGCGGTCACCACGCCGATCACCTGGCCGCTGGCGTCCAGCCAGGGGCGCATGGACACGGTGCGCCAGACGCCTTCCACCGGAAACATGCGGCCAAACCGTTCGTAGGTGACGTTTTCGCCCGCCATTGCACGGCGCACATACGGCATGAAACCGATTTTGTCGACATCGCCATACACCTCGGACAGATGCATGCCAACCATGCCCAGCGGACTCTTGTTGAGGGCTCTGGCGAAGCCGTCATTGACGTAGCGATAACGCAGGTCAAGCCCAAACACCGACACGGTGGCACCCAGGTCTTGCTTCAGGATGCGGAAAAGTTCTTCGTATGCCAAAGGCTGCGGCCCTGCGGGTGGCATCGCCTCAATGGGTGCTGACGCGGGTGCTGACGTGGGCGCTGACGTGGGCGCTGACGTGGTCTCTACAATCACTCAGACCCTTTCATGTGACGAACCCGCAAGGAAAACCCATGCCTCACAATTATTCCAGAAAACGCGAGCGCGACACCGCCTTGTTGGCGCATTGGGACGGTTTGGACGATGCACAGTTTTCCCGCCACGGCTTGCAGCGACAGGTCGTCAAAACCGCTCAGCTTGGTTTGCAGGGTTACATCGTTTTGCCCGGCGACCCCGGCTACAACAGCGACCGCCTGATTTTCAACCCGGCGTTCAACCCTTTTCCGTATGCCATCGTGTACTGCGAGGTGGAAAGCGATGTGGCGGTGGCACTCAACGTGTCGCAGGGCAGCAATTTGCCGTTCACCTTGCGCTCTGGGGGGCATTGCACGGCGGGTTTTTCTGCCGGCCCCGGCATGTTGATAGACGTCAAGAGTCTGGACGACGTGGTGGTGGACACCGTTGCCATGACTGCCACCGTGGGCTGCGGTTGCACCTTTGGCAAGCTCAATGCCAGCATTTCGGCCTATGGCCTGCATGTGCCGGGTGGCGAATGTGACGATGTGTGTGTGGGTGGCTACGTGCAAGGCGGCGGCTACGGTTTCACCTCGGTCACTTTTGGCATGAACTGTGACAACGTGCTGGCCATGCGGGTGATGTTGTACAACGGTGCCATCGTGACGGCCACGCCCACGCAAAACATGGACTTGTGGTGGGCCATGCGCGGCGGCACGGGCGGCAATTTTGGCGTGTTGCTCAACGTGGTTTACCAGTTGCGCCCTTTGGGCCAGGTGTTCGGCTGGGCCATCATTTGGCCGCTGCAAACCAGCACCGATTTTGACAACGCCACTGGCGCCCTGATGGCTTTGCAAACCAATTACATGCGCACGGCCGCGTCGAACCAGCTCAATATCCAGGTCTCTTTGTGCCAGCAGCCCGGCATGGTGGCAGGCCTGCCAGCCGAGCCGGTGTATCCGTATCTCATGCTGCGCGGCATGTACGTGGGCAATGCGGTGGACGGCCAGGCCGCCATTCAGCTGCTGTGTAACCTGCCGGGTGCCTACACCGAGTGGACGAGCGAGGACAGTTTTGAAACGTTGAACCAGACTTTGCTGAATACGCCCTACGGCATGCCGAACTTCCCCCAGGCCCTGGGCAAACCCAGCGAAGACAAAGCCTCGCGTTATGTCGCCTCAGACTGGACCCCTGCCAACTGGCTGGCCTTGCTGCAGCTGTACGTGACCTCGCCCAACCCTTACTCGTATTTCTACATGGAGTTTTACGGCGGCGCCATCAACACCTACCCGTTGCAAAACAGCGCCTTTATTCACCGCGACGTGGTCTTCAACGCGGTCATGGACGTGTTCTGGTTCACCCCTGAGGAGCAGGCCCCGGCCGAGCAGTTTTTGAACGACTGGGTGGCCTTGATGGAGCCCTTGTACAACGGCCACGTCTACCAAAACTACCCGCGTCTGAATGACCCCAACTATGCCTACAAATACTGGGGCGACAACCAGGCCGGGTTGTACGCCGTCAAGTGCAAATACGACCCGTACATGTTGTTCACTTTTGCACAATGTGTGCAGCCGTTGATGCCGCCGGGCATCGGGCCAGGGCCCGTCATCATCTTGCCGGACTGGTTGCAAACGGCTCTGAACCAGCCGATTGTTTACACCTCGACCCACACCAAAATTTCGCAAATCACCACTCCAAGCACCCAAGCCACCCAGGAAAAATCGCCATGATCGACCGCAGCCTGTTCACGCCCGACCATGAAGCCTTCCGCGACAGTTTTCGCCGTTTCATGGAGAAAGAAATTGCCCCCTTCCATGCCGACTGGGAAGACCAAGGCTATGTGGATCGCGCGGTCTGGCACAAGGCCGGCCAGAACGGTTTTTTATGCATGACCATGCCGGAGGAATATGGTGGTTCCGGGGCCGACAAGCTCTACAGTGTGGTGCAGATGGAAGAGCTAAGCCGGGGTGGCTTCAGCGGCATCGGCTACGGTCTGCACAATGAAATCGTCGCGCCCTACATCCTGCGCTACGGCACCGAGGCGCAAAAAAAACACTACCTGCCCAAATTCGCCAGCGGCGAGTTGATCGGCGCGATTGCGATGAGTGAACCGGCCGCCGGTTCGGACTTGCAGGGCGTGAAAACCACTGCCATCTGGCATGAAGGCCCCTCCGGTAGCCGGGCCGACGGCCACTACATTCTGAACGGCAGCAAGACCTTCATCACCAACGGCTGGCATGCCGACGTGGTCATCGTTGTCGCCAAAACCAAGCCCACTGACGGAGCCAAAGGCACCAGCCTGGTGATGGTGGAGCGCGGGATGCCGGGCTTCAGCGTTGGCAAACGCCTGAAGAAGTTGGGCCTCAAGGCGCAGGACACCTCGGAACTCTTTTTTGACAATGTGCGCCTGGGCGCCGACGCTGTGCTGGGCGGCCAGCCGCAGGAAAACCGGGGCTTCATCTGCCTGATGGAGCAACTGCCCTGGGAGCGTCTGCAAATCGCCATTGGCGCCATGGCAGCCGCGCAAGCGGCGATTGACTGGACGGTGGCGTACGTCAAAGACCGCAAGGTATTTGGCCAGCCCGTGGCGAGTTTTCAGAACACCCGCTTCACCCTGGCCGAACTGCAAACTCAGGTGCAGATTGGCCGCGTCTTCGTCGACAAATGCCTTGAGCTGCTGGTACAGGACAAGCTTGACACCGCCACGGCCAGCATGGCCAAGTACTGGTGCAGCGACCTGCAATGCAAGGTGATGGATGAATGTGTGCAGCTCTTCGGCGGCTACGGCTTCATGTGGGAATACCCCATCACCCGAGCCTACGCAGACGCGCGCGTGCAGCGCATTTACGGCGGCACGAACGAGATCATGAAGGAAGTGATTACCAGGGCGATGGGATTGGGGAAATAGGCTTTCAAAAATATAGATTTATATATAATCACCTGATGCCACTAGAAAAGCCGCTTGAATGGGCCGGGTCGTCCAAGCGTGATTTGCTGGGTTTCCCGGAGGTGGCGCGACGCAATGTAGGTTACGCATTGGGCTTGGCCCAGTTGGGTGGCAAACATCCAGCTTCCAAGGCCTGGCATGGTGAAGGGCCAGGCGTGTTCGAAGTCGTGGAGTCCGCCGAAGGCAATGCCTACCGTGCGGTCTATACGGTTCGTTTTGCAAAGGCGGTTTACGTGCTGCACTGCTTCCAAAAAAATCACCTGCCGGGATCAAGACTGCAAAGACCGACGTTGGCCTGATTCACCAGCGGCTGAAAGCTGCACAGCAACACTATGAGGTGTACCATGGTTAAAAAGACTGAGCCGAAACCAGACGAAGTCGCATTTGAGCGAAGCAGCGGCAATGTGTTCGCCGATCTGGGTCTGCCCGATGCTGAAGAAAACAAGACCAAACTCGTGTTGGCTTTGCGATTGAACGAACGCATCAAGGCGCTGGGTTTGAAACAGGCCGAGGTTGCCAAACGCCTGAGAATCGCCCAGCCCAATGTGTCTGCCTTGGCGAACTATCGGTTGGACAATTTTTCATCTGAAAAACTGATGGAGTTTTTCAACTCGCTTGGGTATGACGTGGATGTCTTGATTCGGCCTGCGATGCCCAAGCGCAGGGGTGCGATGCAGGTCTTGATGGCGGTTTGAAGCGGCAATCTTTTGGCACGAATTTGTGGAGAACAGCATGCCGCAATTTTGGCGCGTTCATTGCCACATTGGTCATCACCCGGGGCAATGGCAATTCTGGTTCAGGGAACAATGTTGCGCGGTTGGTTGGGCTCCTCCGGAATGGACTTTGAATGACGGTCTAAGCGAACATCGCGGATGGGTCGTAGCTAGAAACGCGTTGAAGCGCATGCGACCCGGCGATTGGATCGTTGCAACCTTGCCTGATTCCCGTGTTGGGCGACTTGGGCGAATTGTCGAATTGGCCGTGAACGATGAAGAATGGAACCCCATCGTGCCACGTAGCAGGACACTCCCAAACGGAGAAAACGGACGCAGAATACTTGTGCGCTGGGAGTTGGACACGGGGCCAGACGATCCGTCAAAGGTAGTTCTATTGCCAGCTACTGCAAGACTAAACCGAGGCGAGGTGTTAGGCACTGTGCGCAGCTTGCCTTTGGAAAGATTGGAGCCGATTCGAAACGCCATGCGTGACGAGGTGAATTGGGTGTCTTTGGCAGGGCGATTTTCAATGGAAACGGCGCTTTCTGATTATCTTTCCGTTCATCCTCAGCGTCTTGAATCCGGAATGATTGCATGTCCTTCGGTTGAAGTGCGTGAGTTCACATTTCCTGATCGAAAAAGAGCCGACGTGATTCTTCAGGATCGCAAAGGACGCGTTGCAATTGTTGAATGCAAACAGAATGGGCCAACGGAGGCCGACATCAACCAAGTTGTTGGTTATCGTACGAAAATTGAGCAGCAATTTCCTGAGTTTGGCGCGTCACGTACGCTTCTGGTGCACGGTGGGTCACGTCGCGTGCTCCCGGAGGTCTCTGCATATGCAAAAAGATGCACCGTGGAACTGATTTATTTTGAGCTATCGGTGAGTTTTAGTGACAGCAGATGAAAATTCAAAAATGAGGCTGAACGGCAATTCTTAAGCTGGCTGCACACTCAGCCGCAACCCCATAGCCGCCAGCACACTGGACAGCGTTGCCATGGTTGGATTCCCCCGCCTGCCGAACGCGCGGTACAGGCTTTCGCGAGAGAGACCAGTCTGCCGGGCAATGGCGGTCGAGCCGCTGTGCGCAGCGCATTTACGGCGGCACGAACGAGATCATGAAGGAAGTGTGTCAGCGCCGATTGAATATTGAGCCACCCTGCCGATCCAATAATGAGCCAGGGCGGGTTGCCAATTCTTGAATCAGCAACTGTGGATAAGTGTACTCAATAGCTGGTTTTTGCTTTGTCTCCTTGTTTTTGATTTCAAGCAGGGGAAAGGAGCGAAGGGCGTAGCCCGTAGCCGATTTCCCCTGCTTGGGCGCCCTTAAAACGGCTCGTCATCCTCTGGTGCATTTGGCACCGCTTTGCCACCCTTGCGCTCACACTCTCGTGCCTTGATGCGCGTCTTGGCCGCCATGGTGCTGTGCCTGAATCGATAAGACTCGTTGCCCGTCTCCACGATGTGGCAGTGATGGGTTAGCCGATCCAGTAATGCCGTGGTCATCTTGG
>JANYCG010000162.1 GCA_025360385.1 Burkholderiales bacterium
TGGCCTGGAGCCACTTTGCGGTCAGGCGGTGGTGGATGTGGCTGGCGTCTAGCAGCGCGATCAGTATGCTGGTGTCAAGCAAAGAGCGCATGGTCAATAAGGCGCTGGTTTCACGAGCCGATCAATCGCCCAGCTCATCGCGAATGGCGCGGACCATGTCGTTGGTGACGATGTGGCCGCCGCTTGCGATTGGCGAAAAGCCGTAGACAGGCTGAGGCTCGGCCACTTGGTGCGCGGCAACGGGCGAATCGGAATGCGCCAGACCCAAAGCAATGGCCCGGCGCATCACGTCCGAGATCACCCGCCCGGCCGTGGAGTGGCCTGACAGTGCCAGCGCCTTGGCGGCGGCCAGCACGTCGGAGTCAATGTCAAGGGTGGTTCGCATGGCGTAAGTGTATCTGATGCATATGCATCAAGTGTGGAAATGGCGTGTCAAATATGTGATGTTAAGATCACGAAATGTTCAGCGACATCAAAGCCGCCCTCTTCGACGCCTGCAAGGCGCAAGGCATCAGCCTGTCCGAACTGGCTCGGCGCAGTGGGGTGCCGCGCGAAAGCATTTCCCGTTTGCAACATCGGCAAGATGCGGACTTTGCCACTTTGGCCAGGCTGGCAGATGCGTTGGGCCTGGAGTTGGCTGCCAAGCCGCGCCACCCGTTGGCGCTGCAGTTCAACTACGCTTGGGCCAACCCAGGCATGCCGCGCGACAGGCAGCTTGCGGCAATTTTTCAGCGTGGCATTTTTGCCGACCTGCTTGAAGCCGTGCGGTTCTGGGGCTGGGATGCCGTGCAGGCCGTGGCCCAAATTGAGCAGATTCCGCCGGAGTCGGCCCGCATGCTGGCCAATATAGAAGCGGGCTTGCACCAAGCGGCAGGCCAAGGCGCAGCATGTTGAACACCGCGTACCTTGCCCCCAAAACCAGACCCGTGTTTGAGGCCCTGCGCCCGCGCCCCGAGTTGCAGGGCATGGTGTTGGTGGGCGGCCCGGCGCTGGCGCTGCAGGTGGGGCACCGCTTGAGCGAGGACTTGGATTTTTGGCTGCCTGGCGCACGGCTGAACAGCTTTGCCCTGGATGCGCTGATGCGTGATTTGAAGGCCAGGGGGCATCGCGTCTTCTTTGCCAATGACCCCAACCACACCACGGCGTTTCGCATCAACCACGGCGAAAACCTGGCGGATTTTTCGCAAAACTGGGCAGTGGATGGCGTCAAGTTGCAATTCTTCTGCAGGCAAGACCTTGCCTACAACTTCTTTGCCACCTTGCCGCGCCACAAACCTCAGGCTGTGGCCTGCAGCTTCGAACTGGCCAGCCCCGAACTGTTGCTGCACATGAAAAGCTGGCTCATTCACCAACGGGCGCGCAGCCGCGACCTGTTCGACCTGTGGCACTTTTTGAAGTCCGGGCGCAGCGTGGGGGACATCATCCGCGCAGCCTTCAAAGCATCGCCCACCGTCAGCGAGGATTACGCCAAACAGGTGTTGATGGGCAAAGTACCGCTTGACGTTGGCGATGAAGGTTTTGCGGGTCTGGCACAAAGCGTCAGCTTGGCGCAGATTCACAATGATTTTCTGGATGCGATCAACGCCTGGGAAGTGGCGCTGGCGCGAGCGGCACTGAGCTGAAGTCCTCAGCCAGGCTTTCACTGCCGGTGGGCCCGCTCAAAATCTGATACAACCCCGTTACTTCTACAAGGACAAGGAAAACTGAATGGCAAGCAAACTTGGCTGGATCGGTTTGGGGCGCATGGGTGAGGCCATGGTCAAGCGCCTGCTCAAGGGCGGGCCGGCGCTGCAGGGTTGCACGGTTGACGTGTGGAACCGCACGGCCACCAAGGCCGAGCCACTGGTGGCCTACGGCGCCCGCGTGGCACCGTCCAAAACGGCGCTGGCGGCTTGCGACATCGTCTTCACCATGGTCAGCACCACCGACGACCTCAAGCAGGTGCTGTTTGACGCGGATGGTCTGTGCAGCGGCGTGCAGAAGCCCAAGGTAGTGGTCGACAGCTCCTCCATCTCGCAGGAAGGATCGGCCGAGATCCGTGAGCGGCTGGAGGCCATGGGTGTGGCCTACCTGTGCACACCCGTGTCGGGCAATGCCAAGGTGGCGAAGGCCGGCAAGCTGCTGATGGTGTCCAGCGGTCCGCGTGCCCTGTACGACCAGGCCGAGCCCTACCTGCAGGCCATGGCGCGCAAGGTCATGTGGGTGGGCGAGGGCGAGCTGGCCCGCATCTGGAAGATCGCGCACAACACCATGTTTGGCGTGGTCATCCAGAACCTGTGCGAGATCACCGTGCTGGCAGAAAAAGCCGGCATTCCGCGCCATGTGTTTCTGGAGAGCATCAACGACTCTGTGCTCGGCTCGATGTACACGCGCTACAAGTCGCCGGTGTTGACCAACCTCACGTTCGAGCAGGTGACCTTCACGCCGAAGTTGTTGCTCAAAGACATGGATCTGGGCATGGCCACCGCCAAGACCTATGGCGTGGCCATGCCGGCCGCAGCAGCCACGCGCGAGTCGGTCGCACGCATGGTGGGCCATGGCCACGACAACGTGGACTTTGCAATTCTGCTGCAAGAGACCGCACTGGATGCGGGGCTGGCCCTGGTGTCCGAGAACAAGGTGATTGACGACGGATTGCAAGGCTGAACGCCATGACACGCACCCTGATCCGCAACGCCAGCATCATCACGATGGATTCACAGGGCGACCTGCCGTGCGGCGATATCCTGGTCAGTGGCGACAGCATTGTCGAGATCGCACCGCGCATCGACACGGACGATGCACAGCTGATCGACGCAACAGGTTTCATCCTCATCCCCGGCCTCATCAATGCCCACATGCACACCTGGCAGACGGCGCTGCGCGGGCTGGCGGCGAACTGGACGCTGCTGGAGTATTTCCAGAAAATGCACGCCGGCCTGGCCACCGTGTTCACGCCGGATGACCTTTACATCGCGACCGAAGTTGGCGCGCTGAACCAGCTCAACTGCGGCACCACCACCCTGGTGGACTGGTGCCACAACAACCCCACACCCGCGCACAACGACGCGGCGGTTGAAGGGCTGATTCGCAGCGGCATCCGCGCCGCCTTTCTGCACGGCACGCCCAAGCCCGACCCCAAGCCGGGCCAACAGCCGTTCTGGGAGGTGCCGCACCCGCGTGCCGAGGTGGAACGGCTGTTGAAGCGACACCAGGGCAATCCCCTGCTCAGCATTCACGCCGCCGTGCTGGGCCCGCATTACGCCACCATGGACGTCGCGCTGCACGACTTCCGCATGGCCAAAGAACTGGGCCTGATTGCCTCCATGCACCAGGGCGGTGGCCCGGCCCGCACGCCCGACGGCTGGGAAAAGCTCGAAGCAGCGGGCCTGTTGGACAGCCACATCAACATCGTGCATGGCCATGCACTCAGCGACGATCAGCTCAAACGATTTTGTGACCTGGGCATGAGTTTTTCAGCGGCGGCCGAGAGCGAAATGTCACAGGGCCACGGCCACCCGATCACGGGCCGCTTGCGCAAACTGGGCCACGCGCCTTCACTCGGTGTGGATCTTGAATCGGTAATGAGCGGCGACATGTTGTCGCAGGCCCGCATTGCACTGGGCATTCAGCGCAGCCTGGACAATTTCGACTACCGCGTCTTGCACGGCAGCATTCCGCCCACGTCCACCATCAGCATCCGCGAGGCGCTGGCCTGGGTGACGGTGGAGGGCGCGCGCATGCTGGGCCAACTGGATCGCATCGGCACTTTGAAAGCCGGCAAGCAGGCCGACCTGGTGCTGATCCGCGCCAGTGACCTCAACATGCAGCCGCTGCACGATGCGGTCAGTTCCGTGGTCATGCAGACCTCGTTGGCCAACATCGACAGTGTGATGGTGGCGGGGCAATGGAAGAAGCGCGACGGGCGACTGTTGGGCGTCGATCTGGCTCCCAAACTGGCGGCCTTGCAGGCCTCCGGCGAAAAAATTGCCAAGGCGATGGCGCTTTGAGTGTTTTTAATTGCTACTTAAATAATAGCTAACTAGTCATATTCCACGGGAACTTATGGCACTTTTCTCTCTCAAGACCGGAAAATTATCATGAAACGAAGCTGTTTGCCCTGGTCTCTTGCGTTGGCGTTGGCGCTGGCAAGTTGCGGCGCTTTCGCCCAAGGCGCTGCGGCCCCTTACCCCAGCAAACCCATCAAGTTCATCGTGCCCTTCAGCGCAGGCAGCGCCACCGACATCGTGGCGCGCACGGTGGGTGAGGCGATGGGCAAAAGCATGGGCCAGACCATCATCATCGAGAACAAGCCAGGGGCGGGCGGCACCATCGCGGCCGCGCAGGTGGCCCGCAGCGAGGCCGACGGCTACACCCTGCTGGTGCATTCGTCCGGCCACGTGCTCAACCCGGCGCTCTACCCCAACCCCGGCTATGACACGCTCAAAGACTTGACCGGCATCACTACGCTGGCGGCCATCCCCAATGTGCTGGTGGTCAACCCGGCCAAAGGCTGGAAGACCCAGGCCGACTTGATCACGGCGGCCAAGGCCAAACCGGGCGCGCTCAATTACGCGTCGGCGGGGGTTGGCAGCGGCACCCACATGAACGCGGAGGTGTTCCGCCTGCAATCTGGCATAGACGCGCTGCATGTGCCCTACAAAGGTACCCCTGAGGCCATGACCAATGTCATCGGCGGCAGCAACGACTGGTTTTTTGCACCGCTGGCGTCGGCCCTGCCCCTGATCAAGGACGGCAAGCTGCAGGCGCTGTCGGTCAGCACCAAGATGCGCGCCTCCACCTTGCCGCAGGTGCCCACCAGCCTCGAAGCCGGCCTGCCCAATTCGGACTACACGCTG
>JANYCG010000176.1 GCA_025360385.1 Burkholderiales bacterium
CGTGAGCTGGGTTTGGCAACCCGGCGCGGCGCCACACTGCGCCCGCCCGCCAAGGTGTTTCACGACCATTTGCGCACGGCGCTCAAAGCGCGCCGCTAGACGAGGAACTTTATGAAAATGAGTGAAAGTCCTTTTGAAATATGAATAGTTTGCTATTATTTATATATTTTTACAGACGGGTCTGTGTAGACCAGGCTCAGGGGCAAGCGTTGCCCGGCCAGATAGTCTTCCATGCAGCGTAGCAGCAGCGGACTGCGATGCCTGGCAGTGCTGTCACGAATCTCCTGTGGCGTCATCCACAAGGTGCGCACGATGCCCTTGTCCAGCTCGGCGCCAGGCTCGACACCACCCAGCTCGCCACAAAAAGCAAACCGCAAATACGTGATGTCCTCACCTGTGCTGGCCCGCTGCATGCGGGACATGTAGATGCCGACAAGGGCAGAAGGGGTGAAACGATGGGTGGTTTCCTCCAACGCCTCACGCGCGCAGCCGTCGGCCAGTGATTCGCCCGGCTCCAGGTGGCCAGCCGGGTTGTTGAGCCTCAGCCCCTCGGGGCTTTGCTCTTCCACCAGCAGAAATTTGCCGTCACGCTCAATGATGGCAGCCACCGTGACACTGGGTTTCCATCGATCGTCCATGCGTAATTATGCCCAGCGGAACATTCGGAAAGCGCTGAATAGACCGGTTCGCAAACATGCTCTGGCGGGCTCAAATTCGGCAAAAATTCATGTAAGCTTGCGATAAGAATCAATTTAGAGGAGCTGCTTCATGCTGATAGGCATACCCACCGAGACGACTGCGGGGGAAACCCGTGTCGCCATCACGCCAGAGACCGCGAAAAAACTCAAGGCGCTCGGCCACACGCTTCGTGTTCAGGCTGGCGCGGGTTTGGCGGCCAGTGTGACTGACGAGGCCTATGCCGCCGTCGGCGCGGAGATCACTGACGCAGGCGGCGCTTTGGGCTGTGATTTGGTGCTGAAAGTGCGCAGCCCCTCGGGCGCTGAGTGCGCCGTGATGAAACCTGGCACCACACTGGTCGGCATGCTCAACCCGTTTGACGCGCCCGGCCTGCAGCAACTGGCCGCAGCAGGTTTGACTGCCTTCGCCCTGGAAGCCGCGCCACGCACCACGCGCGCCCAAAGCATGGACGTGCTCTCAAGCCAGGCCAATATTGCCGGCTACAAGGCCATCATGATCGCCGCAGACAAATACCAGCGTTTTTTCCCCATGCTGATGACGGCGGCTGGCACCGTGAAGGCCGCACGCGTCGTGATCCTCGGTGTTGGCGTGGCCGGCTTGCAGGCGATTGCCACGGCCAAGCGCCTGGGCGCGGTGATCGAAGCGTCAGACGTACGCCCCAGCGTCAAGGAGCAAATTGAGTCACTGGGCGGCAAGTTCATCGACGTGTCTTATGACACACCGGAAGAAAAAGAGGCGGCAGTCGGTGTCGGCGGTTACGCCAAACCCATGCCACCGAGTTGGCTGGCGCGCCAGCAGGTCGAAGTGGCCAAGCGCGTGGCGCAGGCCGACATCGTGATTTCCACGGCCCTGATTCCGGGGCGTGCCGCGCCGACCCTGATCACCGAGGACATGGTCAAAAGCATGAAGCCGGGCTCGGTCATCATCGACATTGCCGCTGGCAAAGGGCCCAATGGCGGCGGCAATTGCCCGATTTCGGAAGCCGACAAAACGGTGGTCAAACACGGGGTCACGCTGGTTGGCGAGACCAACTTGCCAGCCTTGGTGGCGGCTGATGCCTCTGCGCTGTACGCGCGCAATGTGTTCGACTTTTTGAAGTTGATCATCACCAAAGAAGGTGCCCTGAAAGTCGACCTGGAAGACGACATCGTGGCAGCCTGCCTGATGGCCCAGGGCGGCGAAGTGAAGCGCAAGTAAGCGAAGCAGAAAAAGGAAAACACCATGGACATCGTTTCTCCCACCATCACCAACCTGATCATCTTTGTGCTGGCCATCTACGTGGGTTACCACGTGGTCTGGACGGTCACGCCCGCGCTGCACACCCCCCTGATGGCAGTGACCAACGCCATCTCGGCCATCGTCATCGTCGGTGCCATGCTGGCGGCTGCCCTGACCGAAACCACGCTTGGAAAAAGCATGGGCGTGCTGGCCGTCGCTTTGGCGGCGGTCAATATTTTTGGCGGATTTCTGGTGACGCGGCGAATGCTTGAAATGTTCCGCAAGAAAGATAAAAAGGCGCTGCCCGGCGCTGACAAGGGAGCCGCCAAATGAGCATGAACCTCGTCACGCTGCTTTACCTGATTGCCAGCGTTTCTTTCATCCAGGCACTCAAGGGCCTGAGCCATCCCACCTCGTCAATCCGCGGAAACCTGTTCGGCATGATCGGCATGGCCATCGCCGCGCTGACGACGGCTGCGCTGATCGTCGAACATTCGGGCCAAAACAAGATGGGCATGGCCTGGGTCATGCTGGGCCTGGTGGTGGGCGGCGGTTATGGCGCTTACCGCGCCAAGACGGTCGAGATGACCAAAATGCCTGAACTGGTGGCGTTTTTCCACAGCATGATTGGCCTGTCGGCGGTGTTTATCGCCGGGGCGGCGGCGGTGGAACCCTGGGCTTTTGGGATTGCAGCCAAAGGCGGGGCCATTCCTTACGGCAACCGCTTCGAGCTGGCGTTGGGCGCGGCCATTGGCGCCATCACCTTCAGCGGCTCGGTGATCGCATTTGGCAAACTCTCGGGCACCTATAAATTCCGCTTGTTTCAGGGTGCCCCGGTTCAGTTCAAGGGCCAGCACATGCTGAATCTGGGGTTGGGCGTCGCCCTTCTTCTGTTCATTGTGGGCTACACCGCGACGCAGGCTAATGTCGATTTTGCGCTGCTGCTGGCGATTGCCTTTGTGTTGGGTGTGCTCATCATCATCCCGATCGGCGGCGCGGACATGCCGGTGGTGGTGTCAATGCTCAACAGCTATTCTGGCTGGGCTGCGGCCGGCATTGGCTTCAGCTTGAACAACGCGATGCTGATCATTGCCGGCTCGCTGGTCGGCTCCAGCGGCGCGATCTTGAGCTACATCATGTGCAAGGCCATGAACCGATCGTTCTTCAACGTCATTCTGGGCGGTTTTGGCGGCGAGGCCACGACGGCGGTTGCAGGTGCCGCCGTGCAACGCAGCGTCAAATCCGGCAGCGCCGACGACGCGGCTTTTGTGTTGAGCAATGCCGAAACCGTGGTCATCGTGCCAGGGTACGGTCTGGCAGTGGCGCGCGCCCAGCACGCTGTCAAGGAGCTGGCTGAAAAGCTGACCCACAAGGGCATCACGGTCAAATACGCCATCCATCCGGTGGCAGGGCGCATGCCGGGCCACATGAACGTCTTGCTGGCCGAGGCCGAGGTGCCTTATGACCAGGTGTTCGAAATGGAAGACATCAATGGCGAATTCGGCCAGGTCGATGTGGCCATCATCCTGGGCGCCAATGACGTGGTCAACCCCGCCGCCATGATCAAGGGCAGCGCGATTTACGGCATGCCCATCCTTGAGGCCTACAAAGCCAAAACCATCATTGTGAACAAACGCTCCATGGCCGCGGGTTATGCCGGCCTGGACAATGAACTCTTTTACATGGACAA
>JANYCG010000185.1 GCA_025360385.1 Burkholderiales bacterium
CCTGCATCTCCGAAGCAAGTTACATCTTGTCTCCCTCTGGGCACTTTGCACTGCTGGACTGGATAGCAGCGGGTGGCGCGTTGGTCAACGACATTGACATCGTAGACCTGCCCAATATGGTGAAGTACATGCAAACCTACACCGAGCCTGGAAAGTCTTTGGCCGACCTCGCTGATGCATCACTCGTCTGGTTGGGGCAAAAGTTGGATTGCACGTACATCCTCACCGAAGACAGACGAGATTTCCTGCGTTATCGCTTGCCGGATGGCCGGGCGTTTGAAATTCTGTAAATGCCAGCCCCATTGCCACGCATTTATTTTGAGCCAGTGGTGGCCGAAGACTTCGAGTCCTTGGCCGCCTTGCGCGAAACCGCGCTGCGTGAAAGCCTGGGGCGGCTCGGGCTGTTCAGCCAAGAGCGCTCGCGTGATCGCTTGCGTTCCAACTTGCGGCCGGAGTTCATGCGGCACATCGTGCAAGACGGCGAGCGTGTGGGCCTGTTGACGCTGTGGCCACAGGGCGATGCTTTGAAATTGCAGCATTTGCATCTCGCGCCTGAGGCCCAGGGCCGGGGCATTGGCGCCTGGGCGCTGGAGCAGGTGAAGGCCGAGGCGCGTGCAAAAGGTCGCGACGTGAACCTAGAAGCCCTGCCGCAAAGCGATGCCAACCGCTTCTACCTGCGCGATGGTTTTGTGAAAGTGGGCGAAGAGGAATTCGACATCTTTTACCGCTGGTCGGTCAGCCAGGAGGTGGTGGCGTGATCAGCGTAGACGCCATCGTCCGCAGCACCGGCACCGAGCAACGCCGCGCCATCGCCAAAGCCATCACGCTGTTGGAGTCAACCCGCGCCGACCACCGCGTTCAGGCAGACGAACTGCTCACGGCCCTGCTGCCGCACACCGGCAAGTCGTTCCGCCTGGGCATTAGCGGCGTGCCGGGGGTGGGCAAGAGCACGTTCATTGAAGTGCTGGGCCTCTATCTGATTGACAAGGGCCACCGCGTGGCGGTGCTCACCGTTGACCCATCGTCCACGGTATCGGGCGGGTCGATTCTGGGTGACAAGACGCGGATGGAAAAACTCTCGGTGCACGAAAAGGCCTATATCCGCCCCAGCCCCAGCAGCGGCACGCTGGGCGGTGTGGCTGAAAAAACCCGGGAGGCTATGCTTGTCTGCGAGGCCGCAGGGTATGGCATCGTGATTGTCGAAACCGTGGGCGTCGGCCAGAGCGAGACGGCGGTTGCCAACATGACGGACATGTTTGTGCTGATGCAGTTGCCCAATGCCGGCGACGACTTGCAGGCCATCAAAAAAGGCGTGATGGAACTGGCTGACCTGGTGGTGATCAACAAGGCGGACATTGACCCGGATGCGGCGACTCGGGCCGAGGCCATGCTCACCTCGTCGCTGCGTTTGTTGGGACAAAGTGGCCGTCCAGTGCAAAACGCCGTTCACCTTGAGCCCTTCGGCTTGACTCAGGACAGGCCTGGCGATGAGACACAGGCTTCGACCTTTCGAGCGGCTCAAGACCAAGCAAGCCCAGCCCGAGCGGTCGAGGCCTGGCACCCCCAGGTGATCCAGCTCAGCGCCTTGCTCGGGCACGGCGTGGACATTTTCTGGAACGCGGTGAGCCGGTTCAAGGCGGTTCAAGCCGCAAACGACCAACTGACATCGCGGCGTCAGCAGCAATCTCTGGCCTGGATGTGGGAACGCATCGACGCTGGTTTAAAGCAGGCCTTCCTGTCCAACCCGCAGGTTCAGGTGTTGTTGCCGCAGGTCACGGCGCAAGTCCGCCTGGGGCAGCTTGCCGCCTCTGCTGCGGCGAGAAATATGCTTTCAGTTCCCGTAAACAGGGCATAGTTAGCTATCTAAATTATAACACTGGGCCAAACCCTCATCACCTCCACTGATCGGACAAAACCATGCACGACATCCTCGAACAACTCGAAGCCAAGCGCGAACTCGCGCGCCAGGGTGGTGGTGAAAAACGCATCGCCGCGCAACACAAAAAGGGCAAACTCACGGCGCGCGAGCGGCTGGAGCTGCTGCTGGACGAAGGCACTTTTGAAGAATGGGACATGTTCGTCGAACACCGCTGTGTCGATTTCGGCATGCAGGACCAGAAGATCCCCGGTGACGGCGTGGTCACTGGCTACGGCATGATCAATGGCCGCCTGGTGTTTGTCTTCAGCCAGGACTTCACCGTATTTGGCGGCGCGCTGTCCGAGGCCCACGCCGAGAAAATCTGCAAGGTGATGGACCAGGCCATGAAGGTTGGCGCACCGGTGATCGGCCTGAACGACTCGGGCGGCGCACGCATCCAGGAGGGTGTGGCCAGCCTGGGCGGTTATGCCGACGTGTTCCAGCGCAATGTGATGGCCAGTGGTGTGGTGCCGCAGATCAGCATGGTCATGGGGCCTTGCGCCGGCGGTGCGGTGTATTCACCGGCCATGACGGATTTCATATTCATGGTCAAAGACTCGTCCTACATGTTTGTGACCGGCCCTGAAGTGGTCAAGACCGTGACGCACGAAGAAGTGACTGCAGAAGAGCTCGGCGGCGCCATCACTCACACCACGCGCAGTGGCGTGGCCGATCTGGCCTTTGAGAACGACGTTGAAGCGCTGCTGATGCTGCGCCGCCTCTACAACTATCTGCCGCTCTCCAACCGCGAAAAGGCCCCCGTGCGCAAGAGCGGCGACCCGGCTGATCGCTTGTCGAAAAGCCTGGACACCCTGGTGCCTGACAACCCCAACAAGCCCTATGACATGAAGGAGTTGATCGTCAAAACCGTGGACGACGGCGACTTCTTCGAACTGCAGCCCGAATACGCCAAGAACATTGTCATCGGCTTCGCCCGCATGGACGGCCAGACCATTGGCATCGTGGCCAACCAGCCACTGGTGCTGGCGGGTTGCCTGGACATCAAGAGCAGCATCAAGGCGGCGCGTTTTGTGCGCTTTTGTGATGCCTTCAACATCCCCGTCATCACCTTTGTCGACGTGCCTGGTTTCATGCCGGGCACGTCCCAAGAGTACGGCGGCATCATCAAGCACGGTGCCAAACTGCTCTACGCCTACGCCGAATGCACGGTGCCCAAGATCACGGTGATCACGCGCAAGGCTTATGGCGGCGCCTATGACGTGATGAGTTCCAAACACCTGCGTGGCGACGTCAATTTCGCCTGGCCCAATGCCGAGATTGCCGTGATGGGCGCCAAGGGCGCGGTGGAAATCATCTTCCGTGAAGACAAGGGCGATCCGGTCAAGCTGGCCGCCAAAGAGGCCGAGTACAAAGCCCGTTTTGCCAACCCCTTTGTGGCGGGTGCAAGGGGCTTCATTGACGACGTGATCCTGCCGCACGAGACGCGCAAGCGCATCTGTCGCAGCCTGGTGATGCTCAAGGACAAGAAACTTGAAAACCCGTGGCGCAAACACGGAAATATTCCACTTTAAGGTGAAGCGCTTGAGAAAAGTTAATGTTTCAAATATGAACACTAAAAGCTGATTTTAAGCTTTAATCGCTCTTGTGAGAACATTTAACTTATTGTCCGTCGAGTCTGTTTGTGTAGAGCTTGGTGCGCGCATCAAACGCTTTCGGCTGATGCGCAACCTGAGTCAGCAGCAGCTAGCCGACATGGTCGGCGGCTCCTTGTCGTCTGTTCGGCGCCTGGAGTCACATGGCCAGGCAACGCTTGCGCTGCTGGTGCGCGTAGCGCAGGCCTTGCAAGCGGCGGCGCAGCTGGATACTTTGTTTAATGACGAGGCGCAGACCATTGCGCAAGCCGAGCGCGCGGCCCAGTTGGCGGCACGCCAGCGAGCCCGCACGCCACGCTTGGCGGGCACCGCCAAATCCACCAAGCCGCGCCGCTGAGCACTGCAATGAACAAGCTCAACGTCATCTACAACGGCTGGGGCGAGCACTGGCCGCTGGGCACCTTGGCGGACACGGGACGGGCTATTTTTTTTGAATATTCCCCTCAAGCGCTGGAACGCGGGCTGCAGCTTTCCCCTGTGCACCAGCCTCTGCCACGCGCCGGGGCTGCGCCCATGGCGTTCAAAGGCGAAGCGGCCTTCGCTGGCCTGCCCGGTTTCATCGCCGACGCTCTGCCCGATGGCTGGGGCATGCTGTTGATGGACCGCGCCCTGCGCCAGGCCGGACGTGACCCACGCAGCGTCTCGGTGCTGGAGCGCCTGGCCATCATTGGTGACCGTGCGATGGGAGCCTTGAGCTTTGAGCCCGCAGAGGAAGGCATGGTGCCTGAGGAAACCCTGGCGCTGAAGGCACTGGCCAAAGAGATCGCGCAGGCGCGGTCCGATGAAGCTGACGAGGGCGCACAAACCGATGACAAGTTGCGCCGCCTCCTGCTCCTGGGTGGTTCGCCGCAAGGCGCGCGGCCGAAAGTGCTGGTGAACTACAACGCCCGCACCGGGTTGATCACCAGTGGCAAGGCGCTCAAAGGCAGTGCGAAACCTTGGCTGATCAAATTTCCTGCAGCGCGCGAGCACCGCGAAGTCTCGGCCATCGAAGCGCTTTACGCCCGCGTCGCCCGCGCGGGTGGCATGCTCATGCCCAAAAGCCACTTCTTTGATCTGGGTGCCAGACATAGCGCGTTCGGGGTGGAGCGGTTTGACCGGGAGCTGCAAAAGAACCCGGTGCAGGAAAGTCAAACCCTACGCGTACCCATCATCAGCTTGTCCGCCCTGGTGCAGGCCGATTTCCGTCTGCCCTCGCTCGATTACGAAACCGTGCTGCTCGCAACCCAGCGCATCACCGGCGACCGGCGTGAAGTGCTCAAGGCGTTCGAACGCTGCGTCTTCAATGTGTTGATGCACAACCGCGACGACCACAGCCGCAACTTTGCCTACCGCCTGGATGAGCAGGGCTTGTGGAAGTTGTCACCGGCATTCGACCTCACTTACAGTTTTGGCCCTGGTGGCGAGCATTCGACCAGCGTGGCGGGGCATGGACAGGACATCTCGCGTGCGCATCTGTTGCAAGTCGCCAAATTGGGCGGTGTGGATGCCAAGCAGGCACAGGCCAGCATCGACCATTGGGTCGATGTGGTGATGGGCCTTGCAAAACATGTCAAAGAATTGCCCATTCGCAAAGCTACATTGCAGGGGCTGGTGCAAACCACCCAGGCGCAGTGCAATTCTGTGAGAGCACGATGATGGCCAAGGCACAAACCGCCGCCTGCCCCAAGGTGGCATTTCACCGCACGGCGTAAAAATTTGCTGAAAACAAAGCTATAGGAGTCTTCATGTTTATCAAAATCCTCATCGCCAACCGCGGCGAAATCGCCTGCCGCGTCATCCTGACCGCCCGCAAAATGGGCATCCAAACCGTGGCGGTGTATTCCGACGCTGACAAGGATGCCCGGCATGTCGAACTGGCCGACGAAGCCGTCCACATCGGCCCGGCACCCAGCCGTGAGAGTTATCTGCTGGGCGACAAAATCATCGCCGCCTGTAAGCAGACAGGTGCCCAAGCGGTGCACCCCGGCTATGGTTTTTTGAGCGAGAACGCGGGCTTTGCCAAACGCGTCGAAGAGGAAGGCATTGTCTTCATCGGCCCCAAACATTTCTCCATAGCCGCCATGGGTGACAAGATCCAGTCCAAAAAACTTGCAGGCGCAGCCGGGGTGAACTGCATACCCGGTGTGAACGACGCGATAGAAACGGCTGAGCGCGCCGTTGAGATTGCCAAAGGCATTGGTTACCCGGTCATGATCAAGGCCAGCGCGGGCGGCGGCGGCAAGGGCCTGCGCGTCGCCTTCAATGACAAGGAAGCCTTTGAAGGGTTCACCAGTTGTCGCAATGAAGCCCGAAACAGCTTTGGCGACGACCGGGTCTTCATCGAGAAGTTTGTCGAGGAGCCGCGCCACGTCGAGATCCAATTGATCGGCGACAGCCATGGCAATGTCATTTATTTGAACGAGCGGGAGTGCTCGATCCAGCGCCGTCACCAGAAGGTGATCGAAGAAGCGCCCAGCCCCTTCATCAGCGACGCCACCCGCAAAGGCATGGGTGAGCAGGCTGTGTTGCTGGCCAAAGCGGTGAATTACCAGAGCGCGGGCACGGTGGAGTTTGTGGTCGGCAAAGACCAGAGTTTTTACTTTCTGGAGATGAACACGCGCCTGCAGGTGGAGCACCCGGTGACCGAATGCATCACCGGCCTGGACCTGGTCGAGCTGATGATTCGTGTCGCGGCTGGAGAAAAATTGCCGCTTACGCAAGCTGAGGTGAAGCGTGTCGGCTGGGCCATGGAATGCCGCATCAATGCCGAAGACCCATTCCGCAATTTCTTGCCCAGCACGGGGCGTCTGGTGCGGTTTGCACCGCCAGGACAGACCATGTTCGCGTCAGACACCAGCCAATGGCAAGGGGTGCGGGTGGACACTGGCGTGCAAGATGGCGGTGAGATTCCCATGTTTTATGACTCGATGATTGCCAAACTCATTGTGCATGGCAAAGATCGTCTGGACGCCATCGCCAAAATGCGCGAGGCACTCAATGGTTTTGTGATCCGCGGTGTGTCGAGCAATATCCCATTTCAGGCCGCGTTGTTGGCGCATCCCAAATTTGTGGCCGGCGACTTCAACACCGGCTTCATCGCCGAAAATTATTCGCAGGGATTCAAAGCCGAAGACGTGCCGCACGAAGACCCCTTGTTCTTGCTGGCGCTGGCTGCCTTTGTGCGGCGCAAATCACGCGAACGCGCGGCAGGCATTTCTGGCCAGTTGCCCGGATACGCGGTGAACGCCGGCAAGGACTATGTGGTGGTCACGCTTTCGGACGACGGCAAAAACACCTGCACCCCGGTTCACGTCGACGAGTTTGTGGGTGAAACCGGCTCTGCGCGGGTCCGCACAGGCGAGGCATGTTATGAAATAAAGAGCAATTCAAGGTTGAACGACATTTGCATCCTGGGCACGGTGAACGGCAAAGCCTTCACTGCTCAGGTGGAGCGTGGCACGACCAAGAACCCCTTGGCCTTGCGCGTGCAGCACAATGGCACACGCATCGACGCGCTGGTTGTTTCTCCGCGCATGGCCGAGCTGCATGCCCTGATGCCGTTCAAGGCAGCACCTGACATGAGCCGCTACGTGTTATCGCCGATGCCAGGCCTGCTGGTGGATGTGGCAGTGGTGGTGGGGCAAAAAGTCCTGGCTGGCGAGCGTGTCGCCGTGATCGAAGCCATGAAGATGGAAAACGTGTTGTTTGCCGCTGCCGATGGCGTGGTCGGCAAGGTTTTGGCGAACAAGGGAGAATCGTTGACAGTAGACCAGCCGATTGTTGAATTTGCCTGAGCGGCAAGCTCTCAACCGCCGCCAGCTCGTGCAACAGGAACTGACCCAACACCCATTCTGGAGAACATGATGAACCCACATGAATTTGAAGCTTCATTGAAGGCTGACAACTACGATGAAATCACCCAGGTTAGCAAAGTGGTGGGTTACCAGATGGGTGAGCATCAACACCCGTTCGACGCCTGCGCCTTGATCACGGCGGGACAAATTGCCATTGCCGTGGATGGCGTCTCCAACGACTACAAAGCGGGCGACGTATTTCACCTGGCAGCCGGCGTCGTGCACACCGAAGATGCCAGCCAGTTCGGCGTGACTTATCTGGTCGGCCGCCGGCACCTTCCCAAACCATGACGCGTCCGTTCAAAGTGCTGGGCATCCAGCAAATTGCCATTGGCGCGCCGGACAAGGCAAAACTCAGGGCGCTGTGGGTGGACATGCTGGGCCTGGAGGTCACCGGCAATTTCGTCAGCGAGAGAGAGAACGTGGACGAAGACATTTGCGCCATGGGGTCGGGGGTGTTCAAGGTCGAAGTCGACCTGATGCAGCCGATTGACCCGGACAAGAAGCCGACGGTGCACACCACGCCACTGAACCATGTGGGCCTGTGGATCGACGATTTGCCCAAGGCTGTCGAATGGCTCACAAAAAAGGGTGTCAGATTCGCGCCTGGCGGCATCCGCAAAGGAGCGGCCGGCTTTGACATCAGCTTTCTGCATCCCAAGGCGAATGATGAATTCCCGATGTCGGGCGAAGGCGTTCTGATTGAACTGGTTCAGGCACCGGTTGAGGTTGTCAAAGCCTTTTTGGCTTTGGCTTAATGGTCTAAGGACTGATTCAAAAAAGGCAGCTGAATGCGGGCTTGAAACTGGCACAGACTGGCTGACAAAAAAGCGACAGTCATAGTGGTTTTCCTAGGCACCTCAGACCCTTCGACGGGCCTAAACTGTAGGAACCCTCAAGCCAAGCTGTAGTCAAACATTGGCGAATGAGGCGCTTTAGGAGTCAGACTTGCTTCCAACCAATATCGCCAATCCAGCCTACTTTCACAAGGTTGTTGATTGTCAATACGCGTGCCCTGCCCACACCCCCGTTCCTGAATACATCCGGCTGATTGGCCAGGGCCGCTACAGCGATGCCTACATGGTCAATTGGGTGTCTAACGTTTTCCCCGGCATTCTGGGGCGCACCTGCGACAGGCCTTGCGAGCCCGCTTGCCGCCGCAGCCGTGTGGAGGAGGGTGACAACAAACAGCCCGAACCGGTCGCGATTTGCCGCTTGAAACGCGTCGCCGCTGACATGAAAAGCGATGTCTCCAAACGCATGCCCAAAATTGCGGCTAAAAATGGCAAGCGCATCGCCTGTATCGGTGCGGGCCCCGCGTCGCTGACGGTGGCGCGTGACCTTGCGCCGCTGGGTTACGACATCACGGTGTTTGAGGGCGAGGCCAAGGCGGGCGGATTCATGTGGTCGCAGATCCCCCGGTTCCGTTTGCCAGAGTCCGTGATCGAGGAAGAGACCGGTTACATCCTCGACATGGGCGTGCATTTCAAGGGCAATCAGAAAATCGACTCGATGCAGGCCTTGCTGGCGCAAAATTTTGATGCGGTGTTTGTCGGCTGTGGCGCGCCGCGCGGGCGTGACCTGCAATTGCCGGGGCGCAAGGAGATCAGCGAGAACATTCACATTGGCATTGACTGGCTGGCATCGGTGTCCTTCGGCCACATCACCAGCATCGGCAAACGCGTGATCGTTTTGGGTGGTGGCAACACCGCCATGGATTGCTGTCGCTCGTCGCGTCGGCTCGGCGGCACCGATGTCAAGGTCATCGTGCGCAGCGGTTTTGAAGAAATGAAAGCCTCTCCGTGGGAGAAGGAAGATGCGCAGCACGAGGGCATTCCCATTGTCAACTTTCACGTGCCCAAAACGTTTGAGCACAACAACGGCACGCTGACGGGCATGACGTTTGAAGTGGTCAAGGCGATCTACAACGACAGGGGCGAGCGCAGCCTGGTGCCGACCGGCGCGTCGGATGTGCTGGTGCCCTGCGACGCGGTGTTGATTGCCGTCGGGCAAGAAAACGCCTTTCCCTGGATTGAGAAAGACTGCGGCATCGAGTTTGACAAATGGGGCCTGCCCAAGCTGGACAAGGAAACCTTCCAGGCCAGTATCGGCAATGTTTTTTTTGGCGGCGACTCGGCTTTTGGCCCGAAAAATATCATCACCGCGGTTGCGCACGGGCACGAGGTGGCCGTCTCCATCGACCGCCTGTTGAATGGTGAAGACATCAGCCGCCGCCCCGATCCAATGACCAACCTGATGTCGGTCAAGATGGGCATTCACGAATGGGCTTACGACAACGACACCTCCAACGACCTGCGCTACAAAGTGCCTTGGGCCAAAGCTGAAATCGCGCTGGCCAACATCAAGGTCGAGGTTGAGCTCGGCTTTGACGCAGCCACCGCGTTCAAGGAGGCGCACCGCTGCCTGAATTGCGATGTGCAAACCGTTTTCACGCAAGACACTTGCATCGAATGTGACGCCTGTGTGGACATTTGCCCCATGGATTGCATCAGCTTCACGGCGAACAGTGATGAGCCGGATTTGCGCACGCGGCTCAAGGCGCCGGCCACCAACCTGGCGCAGGATCTGTATGTCTCTGGCGTGATGAAAACCGGCAACGTGATGGTCAAGGACGAAGATGTTTGCCTGCACTGCGGCCTGTGTGCCGAACGCTGCCCGACGGGCGCCTGGGACATGCAAAAGTTTCTGCTCAACACCACGCAGGCGGGGCCATCGTGCCGCGATTCATATCCCAAGCCAGTCAAGCCGTCGCGTGAGGGGGTTCCAGCATGAAAAGAATTGAGGCAGTCAACGACTTCGTCATCAAATTCGCCAACGTTAACGGTTCGGGTTCGGCCTCGGCCAATGAGCTGTTTGCCAAGGCCATTTTGCGCATGGGGGTGCCGGTCAGCCCGCGCAACATCTTCCCCAGCAACATCCAGGGCCTGCCAACCTGGTATGAGGCGCGCGTGAGTGAAAAAGGTTACATGGGCCGTCGCGGCGGCATCGACATGATGGTGGCGATGAACCCGCAGACCTGGGACGCTGACATTGCCGAGATCGAGCCTGGCGGTTACCTGTTTTATGACAGCACCAAGCCCCTGCCGCCGTCCAAATTTCGCGACGACATCCACGTCATTGGCATGCCGTTGACTGAAATTTCAAATGCGGTTTACCCTGACCCGCGCCAACGGCAATTGTTCAAAAACATCATTTATGTTGGCGCTTTGAGTGTCTTACTCAACGTCGAGGTTGAGGTGATTGAATTGCTGTTTTCGGAGCAGTACAAGGGCAAAGAAAAACTGCTCGATTCCAATGTGCGCGCCTTGCATCTAGGCCGTGATTTCGCCAGTGAACATTTGAAGGGTCCCATCGGCATCCAGGTCAAACGTTCCAACAAAGTTGGGCACCAGATCTTTGTCGATGGCAACAGCGCTGCCGCCCTCGGGTGTGTCTATGGCGGCGCAACAGTCGCTGCCTGGTACCCGATCACGCCGTCGAGTTCAGTGGCGGAGGCATTCCAGCGGTATTGCGCCAAGTACCGGGTTGACCCCGCCACCGGGCAGAACAATTACGCCATCGTGCAGGCCGAAGACGAAATTGCCTCCATCGGCATGGTGGTCGGCGCGGGCTGGAACGGTGCACGTGCCTTCACCGCCACGTCGGGGCCTGGCGTGTCTTTGATGACTGAATTCATTGGCCTGGCCTACTTTGCCGAAATTCCGGTCACCATCATCAACGTGCAGCGCGGCGGGCCATCAACCGGCATGCCCACACGCACCCAGCAGGCCGACATCCTGGCCTGCGCCTACGCATCCCACGGGGATACCAAACATGTCTTGTTGTTCCCCGAAGACCCGACCGAATGTTTTGACCATGCCGCCGCTGCCCTGGATCTGGCCGACCGCTTGCAGACGCCCGTTTTTGTGATGACCGATCTGGACATCGGCATGAACCAGCGCCTGTGCCAGCCCTTCAACTGGGAAGAAGGCAAAGACTATGACCGCGGCAAGGTCATGACCGCCGCCATGCTGGAAGCCGGTAAGGACTTTGGCCGTTACAAAGATGTGGACGGTGACGGCATCCCCTGGCGCACCTTGCCCGGCACACACGCTAGCCTGGGCAGTTATTTCACCCGGGGCACGACGCGTAACGCCTATGCCCAGTATTCCGAGCGCGGGCAGGACTATGTCTACAACGTCGAGCGCCTGCTGACCAAGTTCGCCTCGGCGGCCGATCTGGTTCCCGCGCCGGTGATCCGCAAGGCCAAACACAAAACCCGGCTGGGTGTGATCTATTTCGGCTCCACCTCACCGGCCATGGCCGAGGCCTTGGATTCACTCAAAGACGCTGGCATCCACCTGGACGCGATGCGCTTGCGTGCTTTCCCCTTCCCTGAGGCGGTGGCGCGTTTCATCGCCAACCACGAACAGGTTTACGTGGTCGAGCAAAACCGCGACGCGCAAATGCACGCCTTGCTGGTCAATGAACTTGACATCGACCCGGCCAACCTGGTGCGGGTGCTCCATTACGACGGCACGCCCATCACTGCGCGGTTTATCACCAGTGCCATCATCAAACATGTTCACTCGGTGGCGGTGGAACCTCACCATGGCCACACCAAGGCTGCCGCCATCAAGGAGACCACATGACCTACCTCGCCAAACCCCGAATGCACCACCCGACCCTGGTGCCCAATCAGGTCGGCTACACCCGTCGCGACTACGAGGGCAAGGTCAGCACCCTGTGCGCGGGCTGTGGGCACGATTCCATCAGCGCCGCTATTGTGCAGGCTTGTTACGAGCTGAACATCGAGCCGCACCGCGTCGCCAAACTTTCGGGCATTGGCTGCAGCAGCAAGACGCCTGATTACTTTCTGGGCGCGTCCCATGGCTTCAACACCGTGCACGGGCGCATGCCCTCGGTGTTAACCGGTGCCAACCTCGCCAACCGCGACTTGCTCTACCTGGGCATTTCGGGCGACGGCGACTCGGCCTCGATTGGCCTGGGCCAGTTCGCCCACGCCATGCGCCGGGGCGTGCGCATGGTCTACATCGTGGAAAACAATGGTGTCTACGGCCTGACCAAGGGCCAGTTTTCCGCCACGGCAGACCAAGGTTCCAAAAGCAAAAAAGGTGTGGTGAACCACGACAGCCCGGTGGACTTGATTGGCATGGCCCTGCAGCTCGGTGCCACCTTTGTGGGCCGCAGTTTTTCGGGCGACAAGGCGCAGTTGGTGCCTCTGATCAAGGCGGCCATTGGCCACGGCGGCGCGGCTTTTCTGGATGTGATCAGCCCGTGCGTGGCCTTCAACAACCACGCTGGCAGCACCAAGAGTTACGACTACGTGCGCGAGCACAACGAAGCCGTGAGCCGCATCGATTTCATCTCCAGCCGCAATGAAATCACCACGCAGTACGCACCCGGCTCGGTGGTCGACGTGGAGCAGCACGACGGCAAATTCCTGCGCCTGCGCAAACTCAAAGCCGACTACGACCCGACCGACCGCTTGGCCGCCATGAACCAGGTAGCCATCCATCAGGCACGTGGCGAAGTGTTGACTGGCCTGCTGTATGTCGACCCTGAGGCGGGCGATTTGCACGCCGCCATGAACACGACCGCCGCCCCGCTGAACTCTTTGGGGGTGGCCAAGTTATGCCCTGGCGTGGGGGCGCTGGACAAACTGAACGCCTCGTTGCGTTGAGGCCCGCCCAGCTTCTCGACTCCAACCGTGCCAGCTATATATTTTGGCAAAGTGGCGGTGGCGACGGGCGCGGCCAGCGGCATTGGATTGGGCGGTGCGCAGCGGCTGGCCAGCGAGGGCGCCAGCGTGGTGCTGATCGACTCGCGTGGCGACCAGGTTCGCCAGTGCACACAAGGCATCACCTTGCCTGGAGTCGCCGCTATTGCCACTGAAGCCGACGTGACGTGGCGTGGCGTGACGACTTTGCGCGCTATGTTCACGCGCCATTGGGCGTGTAGGGCGGCATAGACTGTTTTTGCAACAATGCCGGCATTTGCCCAATGGACGGCGGTTCACGCGCATGAGGCAGCTATAGCCAAGAGTCTGCGCTAATTCCCTTTGGGCTCCGTGATAAACCCAATCTTCTTGACACCCGCTTGCTGCGCCGCAGCCATGGCCTGGGCCACACGTTCGTAACGCACGTCTTTGTCGCCGCGAATGTGCAGGTCGGGCTGAGGGTTTTTGGCGGCTTGTTCTTTCAGTCGGGCGGGCAGGCTGGCATCATCAATCATGGCCTCGTTCCAGAAATAGACACCTTTGGCATCCACGCTCAAGCGGACGGTTTCGGGCTTGATGTCCTGGGGCTGGTTGGTCGCCCGCGGCAGGTCAACGTTAACGCTGTGTTTCATGACCGGGATGGTGATGATGAAGATGATCAACAGCACCAGCATCACGTCCACCAAGGGCGTCATGTTGATCTCGTTCATCACCTCATCGGCTTCGTCTTGCGTGCCAAAAGCCATGGTTTTACCCTCCGCGTTTCATCGAGACCACATGGGTTGGCCCGCCCGAGGCCACCCGCGCACCGGTCACAAAAAAGGCGTGCAGGTCGTGGGCGAAACTGTTGAGCCGGATCAAGACGGATTTATTGCCTCGAACCAGGGCGTTGTAACCCAGCACGGCGGGAATGGCGACGGCCAAGCCCAGCGCGGTCATGATCAGGGCCTCGCCAATTGGACCGGCAACTTTGTCGATGGTTGATTGACCCGACAGGCCGATGCTCAAAAGAGCGTGGTAAATGCCCCAGACCGTGCCAAACAGGCCCACAAAGGGCGCCGTGGAGCCAACTGAGGCCAGGATGGCCAAGCCGCCCTGCAAACGCGCTGTGAACTCGTCAATGCTGTTGCGCAGGCAACCCGTGACCCAGTCGCTCACGTCCAGCGTATCGTGCAGTTGGGCCTTGGTGTTGCTGTGGTGAGCAGTGGCTTCGCGGCCCTCCAGGGCCAATTGGCGAAACGGGTTTTGCGCATCGTCGCCAAGTTTCAGCAGGGCGGTGGCAAAGTCTGCGCTGTGCCAGAAGTCTTTGGCGCTGCGTGCCAGCTTTTTGTACTTCATGAAGTCCAGCGCCTTGATGATGATCACCATCCACGAAGCCAGCGACATGGCCAGCAGCAGAATGGCCACAAACCGGGTGACGACGTCGCCCTGGGCCCAGAGGTTGGCGATGCCAAATTGAGAATCCATTTTTACTCCTGAAAATTTGCTTGAAATGTCGATTGAAAATCAGTTCAACACAAAGGTGATGGGCACTACAAACCACATCGTTTCAGCCACGCCGCCGCGTTTGCCCGGCACGTAGCGCCAGCGCATCACCGTGTCGAGGGCCGATTGGTCGAGCCGGTCGAATCCACTGGATTGTTTAATCTCGGCCTTCTGCGCGGCACCGTCGGCACCAATCAAGACACGCACCTGCACCTTGCCTTGCTCGTTCAGCCGCTTGCTCATGGCTGGGTAGGGAGGCTTTGGGTTTTGCAAATAATCAGCGTCGCTTGAGGGCAGCTCAACTTTGGCCGGTGCGGGTGGCGCGGGGGGTGGCGCCGCCGCCGCAACGGGGGGAGCAATCGGTGGCAGTGGCACCTGGGGCGTCGTGACGCCTGTGGGCGCGTTGGGCGCAGGCGTGGTGTCTGCAATCGCCACAGGCTGCGGTGGTGGTGGTGGCAGCGGCATTTTGGCGGGTGTCACCGGTGGTTTGGCAACGACTGGCGGTGCCGGGGGCGGGGGCGTCACTTTGGGCTTGGGCGGCTCCAGGAACTCGCTCAAAATTTCGGCCGGCACGATGATCTCGGCCACCCGGAGCACCAGGCCGGTCTGCAAGGCCCAAATCGCCAGCCCATGAAAAACCAGCACAGCCAGCGCGATCAGCGCATTGCGGCTGAGGCGGGGCGGGGCGGTCTGGTTTGGGTTGATGAAGACGGTGGACACAGCTCAGAAATTTCAGGATATTTGGGGCGTCGGTTTGGACAGTCCAGATGAGGCAAATGCCGCAGCCTAGTCAGCGAATATAACGATTTGTGGTCAGGTCCAGCCCATGCCTGGTTTAAACATCGACCCACATGCGCAACAGGTTGTGATAACAGCCCGTGAGTTTGACCACTTCATCACTGTCGCCCGACGCTGCTTCGGATTTTTGCCGCAGGGCGAGGATCGCCATGTCCATGTCAAACAGCAGGCGGCGCTGGGCATCGTGGC
>JANYCG010000233.1 GCA_025360385.1 Burkholderiales bacterium
ATGCCGAGGCAGGGCCTGTCCAGACGCTCCCGGGCGACCTCCATGGTCACAAACCGGGCCTTGCGAAATTGCACCGGCGGATCCATGGGAAGGCCCAGCAGTTGCTCAAGGCGTTGACGCAATGCATCGCCCTGCAAGCCCCACGCACGGCAACGTGCCTGCACTTCGCCTGCCAGCGTGACCCAGATACGATCGGGCGGCGTGGTGGTGGCGCAGTTCGTCTCGGGCGATTTGCACGGCGTGCGATTTTCCGTTACCCATGAAACGACGCGCACCTTGTCGCCAACGGGTAGCGGCATCAATGCAGTGACCTTGCGCGGGCTCGCCACGGCCGCATCGGCAATCGCAGCCTCATAGGACGCCTTTGACGAGAGGGCGGATGGCGCGACGGCGGCGCACCCGGACAGGCCAAGGGCAAGCACCCACATGAGGGCAGCGCCCACGCGGCGAGCATCATGGCGCAAGTGTGTTGTCATGTTTTTCCCCTTAAAAATTCAAGCCGTGCACGCGAATCCGCGAGGGCGGAAAACAGTTGCGGCACCAGGTTGGCATTGGCCAGAAGCCCATTGGCCGTCAGGCGCCGCATTGCGGCCGCCTTGATGTCCGAGAGTTCTTTTTGCAACGCGCCAAGTTCTTCGTGTGCAAGAGAGCCGCTTGGCCGGTCGTCCAGCACGCTGTCCACAGCAAGCACACGTTCAATCAAGATGACGAAAAATGCATCGTCAGTTTCGGGTTTGACGGGCTCGGGAGGAGCGCCCTTCAACCACTTGAACACCACAATCAATGTTGACGCAACGGAAAGTATCAAACCGAAAAGCGCCTCGACCTTTTTGAGGGTGGCCTGCGACAAAAACGGATTTTTGCGGTCCATGAACATTCGCGTGCCGCTGGACAGGGGATAACTGGATGATTCCAGGATCTTGTCTTCATCAAATTTCATCTTCAGGTGCATCTGGAGTCCGGGGCTGTAAAGGCCTTCCAGCACCTTGAACACGGCACGCGGGTCCACATGGGTGTTCGCGACCAGTTGCAAATTCACGCCCACCGTCCTGACATCGCGCGGCGGCACCGGTGGCTGAACGCTGTACATATAAGCCAGGACTTTGGTGTCTGCAACCCAGCCCTGGCGCAGTGCCAGGGCGCTGGGGAAGGGGATCTCAAGCAGGCTGTAGCCGTACTGCTTGACGATATAGTCCGCCACGTTGGACGGTGCGAACGAGGTGATGACAATGACATCCGGAATGCGATCCTTGCGCAATGCCAGCAGGTCCTCAGTGCCCAGATTGGTTTCAACATAGTCCACGCCGTCCCGCATGCCTGAAAATTCCAGCAACTGGTTGGCGATGACCCGCGTGCCCCCCTTTTTGCTGCCCAGGTTGATGCGCGTGCCGCGCATGCCGGAAATGTCCTTGATATCAGGGCGCACCAGAAAGTGCAGCAGCTCGGGCGCGACATTGGCGACATGGCTCACATTCGCAAAGGGCAGTTCCAGGCCACCTTGTATCAGCGCGAAGTCCAGCTTGCCCTGGGAAACCTGCGCCAGCGCCTGTTGCGAGCCCTCGGTTGGCAGCACGTCAAGACGCACCCCGTCGGCGAGCACTTCGTCGCCCAAAGCGCCTGCCAGGTAGTGCCTGTTGCTCAGGATATCGCCCCCCGTGATCTTCAGCGAATAAGTTCTGGGCAGCACCTCATAAACGTAGTGTCCGGCGATGCCAAGCAAGACCACGAGCAACACAAAGGCCAGCGCCTGTCGCACCCGCTCGTGGCGCTGCATGCGCTTGAGCCAGTCACTCAGTATTCCATGTGCTTCGTTTGCCATGCGCTACCTGACCGGTATGAAGCCAGCGCGGTCCACAATCGCCTGGCCTAGAGGCGATTCGGCCAAAGCGACGAAATCAAGCGCTTGCTGCCGTGCCTGCCCGAAAGTCAGAAGATACAGTGATCGCATGTAAGGGTAGCGGCCACTGAGGATGGTCTCGCGGGTTATCGGAACATTGTCAATTTCCAGCGCAAGGATGTCGGCGGGCAAACCGCCATCGTCGGTCGCAACGCAACCAATCGCGTACGGGTTCTGACGAATGGATGCAAGCACTTCATCCTTGCTTTTTTTGAAATGCGTTTGCAGGGCCAGATCGGCGCCTGCAAGAACAAGCTCGCTGACATAGCGGCTGGTGGACGAATCACGCGGGCGCATCACGACCTCAATCGGACGGTCGGAGCC
>JANYCG010000240.1 GCA_025360385.1 Burkholderiales bacterium
TGCATGCGTTTTATCTCGGGCTGCAAGCTCGAACCTCCGCTGTCAAGCAGGTTTTGCTGGCAGGGGACGTGGTGGTGGGGGTTGGCAACATTTACGCGTCCGAGGCCTTGTTTCGGGCCGGCATCCGACCGACCCTGCGGGCGAATAAAATCAGCCAAGCCCGCACCGCCAAACTGCGTCTGGCAATCCGGCAAATCCTTGCCCGGGCGGTTGAACGTGGCGGCACGACTTTGCACGATTTTTCCAATGCCGATGGCCAAGCCGGGCTATTTCAGCTGGAAACTTGTGTCTATGGTCGCGCAGGTGAACCCTGCAAAATGTGCAATAGTGCGGTTAAATCCATTCGACAGGGGCAGCGGTCAACGTTTTTCTGCCCAAAGTGCCAGAAGTATTGAAGCTTCTTGCACAGCACGGTGATATATTGAACTCGTGACTTTCTTGCTTTTTGGGGCGCGAGGCGACCCAAAAAGGCAAGAAATTTTGTTCTTCCACGTCAAGCGAGGGTGTTTTGACAACGTCTTTTAACGAACAGTTCGATCAACACGGCGCATGGCGACGCGAGTTTGCCCTGCGCCTGAAGTTGCTGGGCGAATGGATGAAAGACCATGAGCTGCTCGATGCGGCCGTCGAGGAGCGGCTGCGGCGGCTGGAAACCCAGGTTCGTTCCGACAAGGTCATGGTTGCTTTTGTCGCAGAGTTTTCTCGCGGCAAATCGGAACTGATCAACGCCATTTTTTTTGCCGGTTACGGCAGGCGCATCATGCCCGCGAGCGCCGGCCGCACGACCATGTGCCCGACTGAAATGGGCTTTGACGCCGACGTGCCGCCTTGCCTGCGCCTGTTGCCCATCGAAACCCGGCTGCAGCCCCAGGCTTTGATGGAATGGCGCATGGCGCCTGAAAAATGGACACGCATTGACCTGGATGTCAATGATCCCAAGCAGCTTGCGTTGGCCATGGAAAAAGTCGCCGAAACCCGCCGGGTGACGCAGGACGAGGCCAGGGCCCTGGGCCTTTGGCACAACGAGTCGCCGCAGGACAACCCGCTGCCCGATGCAAAGGGAATGGTCGAAGTGCCCAGGTGGCGTCACGCATTGATCAACATTGCGCATCCCTTGCTCAAGCAAGGCCTGGTGATCCTGGATACGCCTGGCCTGAATGCGATTGGCGCTGAACCTGAACTCACCGTCAGCCTGATTCCCCAAGCCCAGGCCGTCATCTTCATCCTTGGGGCAGACACGGGTGTGACCAAATCCGATCTGTCGATCTGGCAAGAGCACTTGATCACTGACACCGGCAAAAGCAATGCGCGGCTGGTGGTCCTGAATAAAATTGACACCTTGTGGGATGCATTGAGCACACCCGAGCAGATGCAGGCTCAGATTGACCGTCAGTGCGCCACTACCGCCGAGATTTTGGGCATTTCCTTGGATCAGGTGATTCCAGTTTCAGCGCAAAAAGGGCTTGTTGGCAAGGTGACCAACGACCCTGCGCTGCTGGCGCACAGTTGCCTGCCGGCGCTTGAAACCGCCTTGGCCACCAGCATCATGGGTCAGCGGCACGAGATCCTGGGTTCCGCCGTGGCAAAGGCCATCACCGACCTGCGCGCGGAAACCGGCCGGGTAATCAATATCCGCCGCCGTGACTTGTCCGACCAGCTCAGCGAGCTCAAAGGCCTGCAAGGGAAAAACGCCTCGGTTATCAAACACATGCGGGTGCGGATTTCGCAGGAGCAGGCCGAGTTTGACCTGGGCGGCGCCAGGATCCATGCAG
The DNA here is from genome assembly GCA_025360385.1 of Burkholderiales bacterium. Classification (GTDB taxonomy): domain Bacteria; phylum Pseudomonadota; class Gammaproteobacteria; order Burkholderiales; family Burkholderiaceae_C; genus JANYCG01. The sequence continues at coordinate 1,773 of JANYCG010000240.1, forward strand.
TTCGCTCGGTGCATTTGAAACTGTTGCGCGAAGTGTTCGGCATTTTGGGTTCCACCGCACTCAAGAAAGAAATGGCCCAGCTGACTGAGGCCCTGCAACAAAAAGGCCTGAAGCTCGGCGTCAAACGGGCCTACGGGGAAACCTTTACACGCCTGCGCGCGAGCATGGCGCGAGTGCAGGCCATCACGAATGAAATTCAGTCCATGCTCGGTGCCTCGTTCAGGCAGCTCAATGCGGAGCACGGGTTCTCTTTGCAAGTGCCTGCAGAACCGTCAATGCAGGTTTACCTGCATGGCTTGGAGTTGGTCGAGCAAAATCATTTGCAGTACCTTGGCATTGGCAACGCCTTTCGTCTGGCGCAGCCGGAGTTTGCAGACCGGCTGGTGCGGGCACTGGCCACCCGGCTGCGGTCTATCCATGAAACAGCGCTGGGCGATGTGGAACTCTGGAGCAAATCAGCGGCCGCCCAACTCGATGCGCAGTTGCGCGAGCGTCGCCGGACATTTACGCGCCGCATCGAGGCGATTGACCGGATTCAGCAAGCCACTGGCGGCTTGAATGATCGGATTGGTGAAATTGGCATGCAAGAAACCGCGCTTGATCAGTTAGACGCCAAACTCTTGGAGTTGACCGGTTACCTGATTGACGCCAAAGACAAACCCGCTGGCTTGTCGGGTGGCGGCAAAACGAACGCCAAGTCAGCATCGGCGCGGCCAGCCAGCGCGCTAAAAGCCAAATCCGCCTGAGGATTTTGACCGACGTGGCGTTTGATTTGGCGCACAGCGTCGTGCGTTGGCAACTGAGTCACGGGCGGCACCACCTGCCGTGGCAAAACACGCGCGATCCCTACCGCGTGTGGCTGTCTGAAATCATGCTCCAGCAAACCCAGGTGGTCACCGTGCTGGACTATTACCAGCGCTTCCTCGACAGCTTTCCCAACGTCGCCACGCTGGCCAGTGCCAGCCTGGATGACGTCCTGGCTCTTTGGAGTGGCCTGGGCTACTACAGCCGCGCCCGCAACTTGCACGCTTGCGCCGTGCAAGTGGCTCAGCGATACGACGGGCAGTTTCCTGCGACTGCTTTGGCGCTGCAAAGCCTGCCAGGCATTGGCCGCTCGACCGCTGGTGCCATTGCCGCACTTTGTTTTCATGAGCGGGTGGCCATACTGGACGGCAACGTCAAACGGGTTTTGACGCGTGCCATTGGATTTGATGCCGACCTGGCTGTTGCGCGCAATGAAAAAGCGCTTTGGGACAAAGCCACCGAGATGTTGCCGCAAAGCGGCCTGGCGCGCTCCATGCCCGCTTATACCCAAGGCATGATGGATTTGGGGGCGACAGTTTGTTTGCCTAAAAAGCCATTGTGTGAACGCTGCCCGCTGGCGCAAAATTGCGTCGCCTTTTTGCACGGTTCTGCCGCAAGTTACCCGGTCAAGACTCGTAAGTTAAAACGCACGGCGCAGTCCTTGTGGCTGTTGTGGGCAGAGGACAAAAACCGCGCCGTGTTTCTGCAAAAACGTCCAGTGCCCGGGGTATGGGCAGGACTGTTCTGTTTCGCTCTGTTTGACAGCCGGGCAGAACTGGAATCCGCAGTGGGTTCGCACCAGCTTGACCGGCTTCAAGACATCGCCACTGTCAAGCATGTTTTGACCCACAAAGATTTGTATTTGCACACTGTGCGTTTGTTGACCAGCGCAAAGCAGATGGCCAGCCAGGACGGCCAGTGGTTTGCAGAAGACCAATGGCCCGAGTTGGGCCTGCCTGCCCCGATCCGCAAGATGCTTGGGGCAGGCACCAGCGCGCCGCTTGGGCGTGATTTAGCTGCTTAACCAACCCGCCGACGTCGCTGCAAAACGCCCCGGCAGGGCATCCAGCTCTCGGTGGCGTTTGAGCGTGACCCATTTGCTTGAAAAGCTCTGGGCAAGTTCCTCAACGATATAAACGGATCGGTGCTGGCCGCCTGTGCAGCCAATCGCAACCGTGACGTAACTGCGGTGGTCGCGCGCCAGCGCATCGAGCCAGTAGGCTAGAAAATTGTCAATGTGCCGCAACATCGTGCCGACTTCAGGATATTGGCGCAAATAGTGGGCGACTGCCTCGTCGCGGCCGGTAAGCGCTTTGAGATCTGGCTCGTAATGCGGATTGGGCAACATGCGCACGTCAAATACAAAATCTGCGTCGGTAGGCACGCCGCGTTTGAACGCAAATGATTCAAACGCCAGCGTCAGTTGCAGCGCGGGCGTTGAGATCAGTGACTTGACATAACTTTGGAGTTGTGACGGACGGATGATGCTGGTGTCGATGACGTGTGCGTCTTCACGCAAGGCGGCCAGCAGCTCACGCTCCAGTTCTATCGCGTCCACCAGCGCGCGGCGCGCGTCGTTGAGCGAGTTGGTGCCGTCTGACTGCGACAGCGGGTGTTTGCGCCGGGACTCCGAATATCGCCGCACCAGCGTGTCGGTGGTGGCATCCAGAAACAAGGATTTGACGAGCACACCTGTCCGGCGCAAAGCTTTGAGTTGCTCCGGGACTTGAGGCAGCGAGGTGGCGCTGCGCACGTCCATTGCAATCGCCAGACGGCTCGCCTTATGCCCGCGCTCCAGTGACACAAATTGCAGGAGTAACTCGGGCGGCAAATTGTCCACACAGTAATAGCCGGCATCTTCCAGGGCGTGCAAGGCCACTGATTTGCCGGAGCCGGACATGCCGGTGATCAGCACAACCTCCATTGAAAATTCGGGTGTTTCGGTGGCCATGGTTCAAGGGCTCAAGGGTTCAAGGTTTCAAAGTGTCATTGGAGGCGGATTTCCAGCATCTCTCTGGCATGGGCTCGGCTCGCGCCTGACAGACGCTCGCCGCCCAGCATGCGGGCGATTTCTGCCACCCTTTGCTCACTCTGCACCGCTGCGACAGAACTCAACGTGGCACCGTTCGCTGATTGTTTTGAGACCACCAGGTGATGGTCGGCGCAGGAAGCGACCTGTGGCAAGTGTGTGACCGCCAACACCTGGCGATCCAGCCCAAGCCGCTGCATCAATTGCCCCACAGTCTGGGCCACTGCACCGCCAACACCGGCGTCAACTTCGTCAAAAATGAGTGTCTGCGCCTGGCCCAATTGGCTGGTCGTGACAGCAATCGCCAATGCCATGCGCGACAACTCGCCACCAGATGCTACTTTGCTGACCGGGCGTGGCGTGCTGCCAGCATGGCCCGCCACCAAAAATGAAACGTCTTCAAGGCCGCTTTGCATCGGTGATTCGCATTTTTGCAGCTTGACATCAAACACGCCGCCTTGCATGCCAAGCCCCTGCATTGCCGCCGTGATGGCTTTTGCAAGCATTGGCGCAGATTTCATGCGCGCAGCGGAAATGGTTTTCGCTTCGGCAATGAAGGCGTCTAACGCTGTCTTTTCGGCAAGTTCGAGCGCCTTCTGGTCCGCCGAAGCGTCCAGTTTTTTCAAACCCAGGTGCCAGGCTGCCAGCAAGTCAGCCAAATTGGCCGGGTCGCGTTTGTAGCGCCTGGCCAATGCCACCCATAAGGCCATTCTCTGGTCAAGGTGCGCCAAGCGCTGCGGGTCAGGTTCAGTCTTGCGCAGATAGGTGCGCAGTGAATGCAGGGAATCTTCCGCCTGTGCCAAACTGGAGGCCAAAACCTCAGTAAGTCCTTTGAAATAGGGCTCGAAATGCTCTTGATTTTGTAGCGAATTGAGCGCTGATCCAAGCCCGGCCAAGGCACCCGTTTCTTCATTGTCAAGGGCGGCGACGGCCGCTTGTGCGGCGTCCAGCAAGGCTTGGGCGTTCGACAGGCGGCTGTGCTCCACGTTCAGGCTGGCCCATTCGCCGTCAACTGGATGGAGCTTGTCAAGTTCGCCGATCTGCCAGGTCAATCGTTCGCGTTCAAGTTGAAGGCTGCCTTGAACCGAAATGGCTTCGGCCAGAGCAGACTTTGCGCTTCGCCATGTCTGCCAAAGCGATGAAAGCCGCACCAGGTCGAGGTGTGCGTAGGCGTCCAGCAAACCGCGCACCGCATCGGGCCGCGTCAGGCTTTGCCAGGCATGCTGGCCATGAATGTCCAACAGTTGTTCGCCAAGTTCACGCAGTTGCGTTGCTGTCGCGGGGCTGCCGTTGACCCAGGCGCGGCTCTTGCCCTGGGTGTCAAGGGTGCGCCTAAGCAGCAGGCTGTCGTTGCTGTCAAACCCGGCTTGCGCCAGCCATTCGCTGGAGTTGGCGCTGTTGTCAAATTCAGCGCTGACATCGGTGCGTGGTGCGCCTTCCCGGATCAAACCGGTGTCGGCCCGCGCGCCCGTCACCAGTTGCAAGGCATCAATCAGTATCGACTTGCCAGCGCCGGTTTCCCCCGTCAACACTGTGAATCCAGTTGACAACTCAAGTTCAAGTTCGCTGACGATGACGAAGTCTCGCAGGACAATGCGTTTGAGGGCCATGGTTACGCCACACCTTCGTTCCAGTGCAGCTTTTGCCGCAGCGTGTCAAAGTAAGTCCATCCTCTGGGGTGCAAAAAGCGCACCTGGTGTTCGGAGCGGATCACCGCAATGCGGTCGCCCTGCATGAGGGCGGCCATGGACTGCATGTCAAAATTTGCGCTGGCATCGCGACCGGATACGATTTCGATGGTGATCTCGGACGCATTGGCAAGCACCACCGGCCGGTTGGACAGGGTATGCGGCGCAATCGGCACCATCACCCAACCGGGGATGGACGGGTGCAGAAGTGGCCCGCCGGCGGACAGGGCATAGGCGCTTGACCCGGTGGGTGTTGCAATGATGAGGCCGTCCGCGCGTTGGTTGGCGACAAAATGGCCGTCAACTTCCACCCGCAATTCGACCATGCCAGACGTGGCACCCCGGTTCACGACGACGTCGTTCATCGCCAGGGCATCAAACACGCAGTGCCCATCGCGCATGACCCTGGCCTGCATCAGACTGCGGTGGTCTTCTTCGTACTGGCCGGCCAGCATGTCCGACAGGGTTTTTTGAAAACCGTCATAGGGAATGTCGGTGATGAAACCCAAGCGCCCCTGGTTGATGCCGATCAGGGGCACGCCAAACCGGGCCAGCCTGCGGCCAATGCCAAGCATGGTGCCGTCACCTCCGACCACCAGACCCAGGTCGCAATGTTCACCAATGCCATTGACATCCAGCAACGGGTAACCGGCAATGCCCATGTTGGCAGCGGTTTCTGCCTCAAACGCCACGTCGCACTGCTGGCCGTGGAGGAAATGAGCAATTTCCTCCAGCGCCTGGCGCGACGTCGCCCCGCTGGCACCCGACGCAATGGCCTGGTACTTGCCAATCAGCGCGACATGACGAAATTTGGATCTCATCTGCAAATTACATCACTAAAATGAAGCAATGCTCGACGACCGTGCCAAGTTATTGATGAAAGCGCTGGTGGAGCGCTACATCGCCGATGGGCAGCCCGTCGGCTCGCGCACGCTCTCGCGCGCCTCCGGGCTGGAACTGTCGCCTGCGACCATCCGCAATGTCATGTCTGATCTGGAGGAGCTGGGCCTGATCGTCAGCCCGCACACCTCGGCCGGGCGCATCCCGACGGCGCGCGGCTACCGCTTGTTTGTAGACACCATGCTCACGGCACACCGGGGCCAGTTTGCAGCCCACAAACTGGCGGCAGACCAGCCGCAAAAAGTCATCTCCAACGCGGCCCACCTGCTGTCCAGCCTGTCGCAATTTGTGGGCGTGGTGATTGCCCCGCGCCGCTCGTCGATGTTCCGCCACATAGAGTTTTTGCGCCTGTCCGAAAAACGCCTGCTGGTCATCATCGTCTCACCTGAAGGGGACGTGCAAAACCGGGTCATCTTCACCCAGATGGACTATTCGCAGGCCAACCTGGTGGAGGCGGCCAACTACCTGAATACAAACTATGTCGGCCTGGCGCTGGAGCAGGTGCGCGAGCGCCTGCAAAACGAGGTGGAAAGTTTGCGCTCCGAGATCGCTGCGTTGATGCAGGCCGCCGTCACGGTCAGCGCCGAGGCCATTATTGAGACGCAAGACGAAGTTGTGATTTCCGGCGAGCGCAATTTGCTGGCCGTTACGGATTTTTCAGGCGACATGGGCCACTTGCGCCGCGCGTTCGACCTGTTTGAGCAGAAAACCCAGCTGATGCGCCTGCTGGACATTGCCGGCCAGGCGGAGGGTGTTCGGATCTTCATTGGCGGCGAGAGCCAGGTCGTGCCGTTTGAAGACCTGTCCATCGTCAGCGCCCCCTACGAAGTGGACGGCCAGATCGTCGGAACCCTGGGCGTGATCGGCCCCACCCGCATGGCCTATGACCGCATGATTCAGATTGTGGACATCACCTCCAAACTGGTGAGCAACGCGCTGAGCCACCAGAAGTGAGCTGCCGCATACAATCCGATTCTGGTGAGGGTTCAAAAAGCCCTTTTGGGCCGTTAGCTCAGTTGGTTAGAGCAGAGGACTCATAATCCTTTGGTCGTAGGTTCAAGTCCTACACGGCCTACCAGTTTTTTTTCAGGACACTGTGCCGGTTTGCATTGCTATATTTATAGTAGCTGTAAACGCAATACCCACGGGAACATTAGACGATTTCAGCCCTTGAAGGCGTCGTCAACCTGCCGCCAGCCCCCCCCCGCGTCACAATACTTGTCGCCTCGATAGAACCAACAACCGGGGGGCGGCGAAGAAGGACAGAAGTGGCACGATACGGACAAACATTCAAGGACTCGGCAGTCGCACGGTTACAGCCGCCGCAAGATATTCCCAACGTGGGCCGGTTTGCCGTGGTCCCGGATTTGCATGGCGCCGTTTTTATCCTGTTCAAGGCCAACAAAGGGGTGACGCCTGAAGCCCCCGCGCCATTCTGGACCCACTCCTGTCATGTCGAGGCACTGGATGCAGCGATGAGTCGGGCCAAGCTTGCCGGTGGCCAGGTGTTGATCGGACCGCAGGAGGTGCCGGGTCCGATGTTCATTGCGAATTGCCAGGACCCGCAATGTGCCTGGTCCTCCATGGTGGCTCCCCGGCGGTAAATCACTCGGCCGGAATGCCCGCATCCTTGACCAGCTTGCCCCACTTAGCCAGGTCAGACTTGATCAGTGCGGCATAGTCCTGCGGCGTTCCACCCTGGACTTCGATACCGGCTGCTTCCAGCTTGGTGCGCACGTCAGGCAGCTTCAGTGCCGCGTTGATCTCGGTATTGAGCTTGGTGATGATCGCTTTGGGGGTGCCGGCGGGTGCCAGAAATCCGCCGTTCGTGTTGGCGTCAAAGCCCTTGAGTCCCTGCTCGTCGGCGGTCGGCACGTCTGGCAGCGAGGTGGTCCGCTTTTTGGTGGATACCGCCACAGCGCGCACGTTGCCCGCTTTCACCTGCGACTGGATAGCGCTGATGGTGTCGATGTAGAGGGCGGTGCGCCCGGCCAGCAGGTCCGGGTGGGCGGCGGACGATCCTTTGTAAGGCACCAGCAGCATGGGTGTGCCGCTGGCCATGCGGAACATCTCGGCGGCCATTTCCTGCGCGCTGCCACGGCCCGAGGTGGCTACCTTGGCATCGTTGGGGTGGGCCTTCATCCAGGCCACTAACTCGGGCAAGGTCTTGGCGGGAATCTGCGGGTAGATGGCGAACACCAGCGGCACCTCGTGGGTGTAGATGATGGGCTCGAAGCTTTTCTCGGGGTCCCAGCCCAGGTTTTTGAACAGGAACTTGTTGGTGTTGTGGCTGCCGCCCACGATGCCGATGTTGTAGCCATCGGGCGTGGATTTGGCGAGCACATCGGTGCCGAGGTTGTTGGATGCGCCGGGCTTGTTCTCGATGATCACCGGTTGCCCCATGGATGCACCGATCTTTTCCCCGACGACGCGGGCAATCGTGTCGATGGCACCGCCCGGCGGGGCTGGCACGATGATTTTGATGGCGCGGTTGGGGTAGGCCTGGGCCGATGTCAGTGTTGGCACCAGTGCCAGTGCGACTGAGGTGGCGAGCAGTTTGAACAGGTTTTTGCGTTGCATGAGAGTCTCCTCGTTTTGTTGAAAAGTTGCCTTGAGATTTTGA
>JANYCG010000275.1 GCA_025360385.1 Burkholderiales bacterium
AAAACTACTTAAACAATAAAACGTGCCACTACATACGCTTTTTGCTTTCGGCCTGAAAATCGAGGTAAGTCCTTGAATTCATTAGCAGACTGGGGCGAAAAAACCGGAATTACCCAAAAAAGGTGTCGAACTTCTGCGGCCTGGACAAAACCCAGTTTGGCAATGGCGCGCGCCAGTGTGGTGGGCGCAAACAGGGTGCGCGCCACGGCGTAGCGGCGCAGGGTGTCTGTGGTGATGGGCATTGGAAATGGGGGTGACAGGCCGTCAGTGCGTCAAACGCGGGTTGCCGCGCATTGGTCGGGCTCAACAACGGCGCAACTGAAGCCGCGCTGGGCCCCGGGTTGTATCAGCCGCCCACCACGGACCAGCCCGCGTGGCGGTTGACCTTGTTGTTTTCATAGTCCCACAAGGTGCCGCAGCGCTCGCAACGGTAGCGGGTGATGGTGACCTGGCCGTGTCGATGCGTTTCCGAGCGGTTCTTGCCTTGCATCAGCTCGGGGTGGCTGGGCGCCTTGCGCCAGTTGCGCTGGATGCCGGCGCACGCGTCACACAATGCGCGCGAAGCCACGTCGGTCGGGGGGTTCAAGTCTTGCGTCATGGGCCGATTGTCGCTGCTGTGCTTGCGCCTTCAGTGGCCGCCACGGGGGTCAGACGCAGGCTGCGCAAACGCCGGTGCGCTGCATCGTCCCGGTTCACGGGCAACTGGTTTCTGGCCTGCACGTAGTGGTGGGTGAACACATCCAGGTAAGCCGTCAATGTCTGCGCAGCGTGGGCCTCACCGGCCAGTTCCAGGCACAGGGCGCCGACCTCTGAGGTGCATAAATGGTCCTCCCGCCGGGATCGGCGCAGGCGGTAACGCGAGAGGTGGTCTGGCAGCAGGCTCAGCACCGGCAAATGGTCAAGGTAGGGGCTTTTGCGGAACATCTTGCGCGCCTCGGGCCAGGTGGCGTCGAGCAGCACAAACAGCGGGCGCTTGAGCGCTGCATCGGGGGGCGCATCGGCCGGCAGCAGCGCCGTCACCACCCGTCCAGGCAACACAAACTCGCCCGGAAACACCAGATACGGCTGCCACTGCGCGTCAGCCAGCAGGGCGATCAATGCGGGGTCGATTTCAGTGCGCGCCCAGCCAAAGGCAAAGGTGTCGGCCACCACATCGGCAATCAGCCAGCCGGTGTTGCTGGGTTTGAGCGGCTCAATGTCCGCCATCAGCAGGCACACCCCGGCGCGGGTCGGCACGCGGGGACGCAAGTCACACAGGCAATGGCTGACGGGCACCCGGCACCCGGCGCAGCGCTCCAGGCGTGAACCGCCGCGTGCCAAAAAGGGTTTGACGCTGCGGGCCAGGCGTGCGCTGCGCAGGCGCGACACGGCGTGTGTCATGCGGGTTGCGGCACAGGGTGCCAGCGCAGACGCGGAGCCTGGGCTTGATCGCCAATCGCCTTATTTGGCCGGCCAGTGCAGCGCACAGAGCTTGTTGCCGTCAGGGTCGCGCAGGTAGGCCAGGTACAGCCTGCCCACCGAGCCATCGCGCAGCCCCGGCGGCTCTTCGCAGGGGGTGCCGCCGTTGGCGAGGCCCGCCGCATGCCAGGCGTCACACAACTCAGGGCTGGCCACGTTGAACCCGATGGTGCTGCCATTGCCATGGGTGGCCGCTTCGCCATTGATGGGCGTGGTAATCGCGAACGAGCCGGTGGGGCTGCGGTAGAAATACCGGTTTCGATTGGCAATGCCCGGGCCAAGCCCGAGCGTGCCAAGCAGCGCATCGTAAAACTTCTTTGAGGTCTCAAGCTCATTTACACCAAGCATCACATGACTGAACATCGTTTTCTCCGTTGGGGCCAAGGGTTCGGCCGGGTGGGTGTGGGTCGGGGTGGTTAAGGGTAGGTTGTGGGCCAGCTTGTCGGGCAAAAGCCACCGCAGCATGGTACGCGAAGCCTTCGCCTGGCGCTGCAGGGAGGGTGCAATTCGGCCCCAGCGCCAAAGCCGAGTGCATCAAACTCTGGCCCGCTCAGGTGGGCTATGAACGTCTGCAGGCACTGGCCGACTGCGCCCTCTCGCTCACGCGCCGACCAGACCTGTCAGCGGCGCGGTCGCAAAGACAAGCGGATCGCCCGGCGCATGACCGGGTGGGAAACCGGCAACACATTCACCGAGAAGCGGTGCCAAACATCGCCTCCATCTCGCGCCGCACCTTGTAGGCGTCGGTGCCGATGTCCATGGCCACATCGGCCCAACTCAGGCTCTGGCCTTTTTTGACCGGGCGCACCACCTTGACCTGATGCGCCAAGCCCAAAGGCAAACCGCCCAGCTTCATGGACGTGTCAGCAGGCAACAGTTTGCCCCACACCGTGTAGCCGCCTTCGCCGTCCAGCATATCGCCAGGCTTCAAATCTTTTTTGGCGGTGGCTACCACGTCGGCATTCCAGCAGGTGGCTACACCGGTGGGTTCGCCACGCAGGGCCACGCTGGCCACACTCATGCCGACTTCCAGGCCAATCAAGTGCCAGCGTTTGTACAAAGTGAAGTAGCGGCCGCTTGGGTCGGTGTGGGCGTCGTACTCTTCAAAGCAGTTTTTGATGTAATCGGTCTCGGCCTCGACCGTCACCCACACGCCCATGCGGATGTCGTAAGGAATCTTGCGGCCATTGGCTTCAAGTGAAGAGATCACCTCGACCATGCCCTTGCGCTCCAGCACGCCGCCCTCGGCGATGGGGCGCGTCACGTAGGGAATGTCTTCCACGCTGGCGGGCGGGTAGAGCAGGCCGTTGCTTGGCACGGTCAGGCCGGTGGCATTGGCCACGGCCGTGCTTTCAATCGACGGTTTGGAGCCATCCAGAAAGCTGTTGAACATTTTTGGGTTGAGCCCGCCGCGTTCAGCCTGCTCGGGTGTCAGGCCGTAGTTGCCCCAGACCGTGTCGGGCGTGGACTCGCAAAAATGCGGCAGCCATTTGTGGCCGCGCCCGGCTGCGACAACCGGGAAGCCGCAGGTGCGGGCCCAGTCCACCAGGTCGCAGATCAGCGCGGGCTGATCACCAAAAGCCAGCGAATAAATCACTCCCGCCTTCGCTGCCTTGCGCGCCAGCAACGGACCACAGAATGCATCTGCCTCGACCGTGACGTTGACCACGTGTTTGCCATGCGCAAAGGCTTGCAGGCAGTGTTCTACCGCTGCGATGGGGTTGCCGGTGCACTCCACAATGATGTCGATTTGCGGGTGGGTCACAACGGCCCGCCAGTCGTCGGTGATCCAGGTCGCTCCTGTTTGTATAGCTGTCTGCGCACTGTTTGCGAGGACTTGATCTATTTTCCAC
>JANYCG010000284.1 GCA_025360385.1 Burkholderiales bacterium
GGTGACGATCTGGTGCCCATAAAAATTGAAATCAATCCATTCGTCGGAACTGCGCCCCTCGGGGCAGCCCAGCAAGTCGCCGTAGAAGTGGCGTGCAGCAGCCAGATCATGGACCGGAAAAGCCAGGTGGAAGGGGGGCAGGGAGGTGTTGGCGATGCTCATCGATGTCAACAATCAAAATAGAATTTGGGCAGCTAAGTATGCCAACGACACGGTGTGATTGAGTGAAGTCGACGCAGCAGCATGATTTTATGTGCATCCGCCGTCAAGAGCGCATGGTTTTCCCCCTTCCTGCCGTACCAAATCCCCCGGTTAGACTTCGATGGCCGCGAGAGTCGTTCCTGGCGTGGCGACAAGGGCCCAGCTTGACCAAGAAAAATCTGTCTGAAAGCGACATCAGCGACAAATATATCCGCCCTTCCATCGTGCAGGCCGGGTGGCACACCCTCGACCAGATTTACGCGCAATACCCTTTGCGCGCGGGCCGCGTGGTGGTGCGTGGCAAGACGGCCCGGCGCGACCAGTCCACCGTGTTGTTTGCCGACTTCGCACTGTTCCTCAAGCCCAATATCCCGCTGGCCGTGGTCGAAGCCAAAACGTCCCGCCTTTCGATGCAAGCGGGCATGCAGCAGGCCATCAACTACGCGCAACTACTCGACGTGCCCTTCTGCTTTGCCAGCAATGGCGAGGGCTTTGTGTTCCGCGATGCGACGCTGACCACGGGCGTGCTGGAGCAAAACCTCACACTGGACCAGTTCCCCTCACCACAAGAACTGTGGTCTCGCTACTGCCAATGGAAGGGCTGGAGCGCTGAAGTTCAAAGCGTGGCCGCGTTTGACTACGCCCTGGCCACCACCGCGAAAACTCCGCGCTATTACCAGCTCAACGCCATCAACCGCACGGTTGAGGCCATTGCGGCCGGCCAAAACCGTGTGCTGCTGGTGATGGCCACCGGTACCGGGAAGACCTACACCGCCTTCCAGATCATCCATCGCTTGTGGAAGTCGCCGTGGCGTGCCGACAAACCCGGTGGCCAAAAGCGCATCCTGTTCCTGGCCGACCGCAACATCTTGATTGACCAAACCATGGTCAATGACTTCCGCCCCTTCAAGGGTGCGATGGCCAAGCTCAGTCCCAATGCGAAGGGCATCGAACGCATCAATGATCAGGGCCAAGTGACCGTGGAAGATGTGGATCTGGCCATCAACAAAACCACCAAGCTGGTGGACAAGAGCTACGAGATTTACCTCTCGCTCTACCAGGCCATAACCGGAGCGAAGGACGGCACCGACGAAGCGCAGAACATCTACAAACAGTTCAGCCCCGACTTCTTCGACCTGATCGTGGTGGACGAATGCCACCGGGGCAGCGCCGATGAAGATTCCGCCTGGCGCGAAATCCTCAGTTACTTTGCCAGTGCCACCCAGATTGGCCTGACCGCCACGCCCAAGGAAACCAAAGACATCTCCAACAGCGATTATTTTGGCGAGCCGCTCTATACCTACAGCCTGCGGCAAGGCATTGAAGACGGCTACCTCGCGCCCTACAAAGTCATCCGCATGGACCTGGACAAAGACGCCTTCGGCTGGCGCCCCATGGCCGGCATGACCGACAAACACGGCAACGTTATCGAAGACCGCATCTACACCGGCGCCGACATGAACCGCAAACTGGTGCTGGAAAAGCGCGACGAAACGGTCGCAGCCAAGATCACCGAGTATTTGAAGGCCACCGACCGATACGCCAAGACCATCGTGTTTTGCGAAGACATCGACCACGCCGCCCGCATGCGCCAGGCCCTCTCCAACGCCAACGCCGACATCTGCGCCACCCACCCCAAATACGTGGTACAGATCACCGGCGACAACCCCGAAGGCAAACGCGAGCTGGACAACTTCATCGACCCCGAGAAGACCTACCCGGTGATTGCCACCACGTCCAAACTCATGAGCACGGGCGTGGACGCACAAACCTGCAAACTCATCGTGCTGGACCAAAACATCAAGTCCATGACGCTGTTCAAGCAGATCATTGGCCGTGGCACCCGTCTGCGCGAGGACCTGGGCAAGACCTGGTTCACCATCCTCGACTTCAAGCGCGCCACCGAACTCTTTGCCGACCGGGCGTTTGACGGCGAGCCGGTGCAAATTTACGAGCCGAATGCAGGCCAGCCGGTGGCACCGCCCGATGCCTTTGGCGCACAGCCCGGCGACCCCCTCGGCCCCTTCGCCCCCGGCAATGACCCGCCGCACAAGTATGTGGTCGGCGGCATGGTCACAGTAGCGGTCGCCCGCGAACGCGTGCAATACCTCAACGCCCAAGGCCAGCTCATCACCGAGAGCCTGCGCGACTACACCCGCATCAACCTCACCCGGCAATACGACTCGCTGGACAAATTCCTCCAGGCCTGGAACGACGCCGACCGCAAATCCGCCCTATTGCAAGAGCTGGAAAGCCAGGGCGTGCTCATCGAGGCCTTGGCCGAAGAGCTGGCCAGCACCGGCCTCACCAACCTGGACCCGTTTGACCTGCTGCTGCACGTGGCCTACAACATGCCGGCCCTCACGCGGCGCGAACGCGCCAGCCGCGTCAAAAAGCGCAATGTCTTCACCCACTACGGCCCCGTGGCCCGCAAAGTCATCGACGCGCTGCTGGACAAATACGCCGACGAAGGCATTGCGACCATCGAGGCTGACACGGTTTTCAATGTGCAACCCTTCACCGACATTGGCCGCCCGGCTGAAATCATCAACAGCTTTGGCGGTCGCCCCCAGTACCTGGGTGCCCTGCAAACCCTGGAACGCGAGCTGTACGCCACAAATGCTACGTAATTAATAGCTGCTTGCGCATATTCCACGGGGACTAGATCCCTATTTCGCTCCTAAAACCTAGAAGAAACACATGTCCAACCTTTCCAGTGTCATCAAGTCCATCCAGGACGTGATGCGCCAAGACAGCGGCGTCGATGGTGACGCCCAACGCATCTCCCAGCTCACCTGGCTCTTGTTCCTCAAAGTGTTTGATGCGCTGGAAGAAGAGCTGGAGCTCACCCGCGACAGCTATACCAGCCCCATCCCCGAAGCCATGCGCTGGCGCAACTGGGCCGCAGACGCCGAAGGCATCACCGGCGAGACGCTGCTGAGCTTTGTGAACAACGATTTGTTTGGCGCGCTCAAAACCCTGGGCGGCGACGCCCAGCGCAACCCGCGCGGCTTTGTGGTGCGCGGCGTGTTTGAAGACGCCTACAACTACATGAAAAGCGGCCACCTGCTGCGCCAGGTCATCAACAAGCTCAACACCATCGACTTCAACCGCCAGGCCGAACGCCACCAGTTCAACGACCTGTACGAAAAAATCCTCAAAGACCTGCAAAGCGCAGGCAACGCGGGCGAGTTCTACACCCCGCGCGCCGTCACCCAGTTCATGGTGGACATCGTCAACCCCCAGCTGGGCGAAAAGGTGCTGGACCCGGCCACCGGCACCGGCGGTTTTTTGGTCTGCGCCATCGAGCACATGCGCAAGCAGGTCAACAACACCGAGCAAGAGGCCGTGCTGCAAACCTGCATTGGTGGTGTGGAAAAAAAGCAGCTGCCCCACATGTTGTGCGTCACCAACCTCATGCTGCATGGCATCGAGGTGCCCAGCCAGGTGGTGCATGGCAACACCCTGGCTCGCCCGCTGCGCGACTACACAGCGGCAGAACGAGTGGACGTGGTGCTCACCAACCCGCCCTTTGGCGGCGTGGAAGAGCCGGGCATTGAACAGGGCTTCCCCAGTGATGTGCGCACCCAATACTGTTTAGTTAGTTGATTTGGTGTTAATATTTCTCCATGTTCATTTTGAGGGGTGGATATGGCGAGAACCAAGGCTGAGTTGTCGGCTGGTGCCAGGCTGGCGGACTTTTTGACGGTCGGTTTTCTGGCGATG
>JANYCG010000305.1 GCA_025360385.1 Burkholderiales bacterium
CGAAGCCGCCCGAAAAGCCGCAAGCGCTGGCATGGCCAATGACGGACTGGCCGCGCAGACCATGCGTAAATCCAGGAGCGCAAGCGATGGCTCGGTGCGGGTAAGCCGCGAGCAGTTGCTGACGCTGGACCATCTGCACAGCCTGATGGTGGGCGACTTTGACGACTCCTTCAGCGCCGGCACGGATGCGTCTGCGGGAGCATCCGATTTTGGGGCTGCAGACGCCGGCAATCGTGATTTTTCGCACACCGTGTCTGCCGCCATGGACGTGCTGGCCGAGCTGGGGCAAACCAGGCAATCGGTTAATGCCAGAAAGAAGACGCGCTTGGTCCCACCGCAGCCGGTGGCCCAGATACGCGAGCAGCTGAAGACCGGCGCCAAAAGCATGGGCCAGTCGCTGGCCATTGAAGTCGTGGGCCTGATGATTGAGCAACTGGTCACCGACAACCGCCTGCTGCTGCCGGTCAGGCAGGTGATCGCCAATGCCGAGCCCGCATTTTTGCGGCTGGCCGTCACTGACCCGCGTTTTTTCTCTGACAAGAGCCACCCTGCCAGGCTGCTGCTCGACGCCATCACGGCCAAGAGCCTGGCATATGCCAGCGAAGACGCGCCAGGCTTTGACGCCTTCATGCAGGACCTGCAGCAGGTGGCGGGTTTTTTAACGAAAGAAAACGTCGGCGATGCGCAGCATTTCGCGGTACTGCTCAAGACCTTTGAGGGCAAGCAGGCCCACCATAGCCAGGGCAGCGGCGAGTCCCAAAGCCGGGCGGTGCAGGCCCTGCTGCAGGCCGAGCAGCGCAATTTGCTGGCAGAAAAAACGGCCACCGAAATCAGGTCGCGGTCTGACTTTGTCAGTGGCAACCGCATCATCATCGCGTTTTTGACCGGCCCCTGGGCACAGGTGATGGCCAAAGAGCGGCTGCTCGGCGAGCACGGCGGCATTGGCTCGCGCAAAGCGGTGTTCAGCCTCACGCTGGGCGATATGTTGTGGAGCCTCAATGTCGCGCAGGCATCCCGGCATCGCAAGCGGCTGCGCGCCATCATCCCGGACATGCTGGCATCCGTGCGTGAAGGGCTGCTGACGATTGACTACCCGCTGGAGCAGTCCAAGGATTTTTTTGATGAACTCATGACGATTCATCAACTGGTGCTGCAGCCCGTGCCTGAACAAACCGGCCCCGCGCCGACCGACACCCGGCCCAGAACCCGTGCGGACCTTGAAAAAGAGTTTGATGCAAGGGACAGGGCGCGAGACGATGCCCGCATCCGCCAGCCGTGGCTGGCCCCCACAGAAGCCCGGCAGTCCGGCTTCATGGACTTTGCGGATGAGGGCGGGAAACCCCGCTTCGCGGCAACCGTACCCCAGTCGCAGGACGATGCCGGTGATCACCCCCGTCAGACGGCTGAAGCCCAGGAGTTAGGGCCGGATGAAGGTGTGAAGTTGAAGATGGGCGCCTGGGTGGAATTGCTTGCGGGCACGAAATGGCTGCGCGCGCAGCTCACCTGGATCAGCCCGTACCACACCCTGTTCATGTTTACCAGCGACGGGGGCCGCAGCCACTCGATGACCACGCGCATGTTGCAGGACATGATGGCGCAGGACCACCTCAAGGTTATCAGCCAGCAGGGCGTGCTGGACGGCGCACTCGACAGCGTGGCCCGCACCGCCATGCGCAACAGCGTGGATAGCCGCAGCGGCTCCTGAGGGCCGCTGCTCAGGGACGCAGCAGTTTTTTCCTGACCAGGTTGATGTTGCTGCGCAGGGCGTACAGCTCGTCGGTATAGGAGAGCGGCACCGTCACTTTTTCAGCACGGGTCTCAAGCACACTGAGTTCTTTGAGCAGCACGCTGTTGTCTTCGGTTTCAATCCGCAGCTCAATGTTGCGTAACTGCCCATACCACCTGAAGATGCGCGAGCGCACCCGGAAAGCATAGAGCGGCGGAATCACGCGCGACAGCGGCAGCAGCACTGCGATGATGATGCCCATCACCAGCCACATGCGGTCCACCAGGTTGGCCACCCAAAACGGCAGGTAGCGTTGCAGCAGGGGCGGGCCGCTTTTAATCGCGCGCTCGGCCTCTTTGGCAATCGGCAACTGGTTGTTTTCAATGTTCGGGTAGTCGCGCGCGCGCTTGAACCAGCCGGCCCCGCCATGAATCTGGTTGCCCGCCTGCGCAAACAATTGCAGTAGCGCGGGGTGCGTGCTGGCGCGGGTGATCAGCGCCGTGGTGGGGGCCACCAGCCGCACATCTTCGGGGGGAATATTGGCGGCCAGGTCAACCACGCCGCGCGGCAATCGGGTTGCGCTCAAAAATGCAAAGCGGCGCGAGTAGGCATCGCTCTGCGCAAAGTTCATGAGCTTGACGCCCGGTGTCTGCAGCAGCATCTGCACCATCAGCGACTCGGGCGCTGAGGCAAACACAATCGCATCGAGTTCGCCACTCAAAAAAGCCACCGTGGCCGGGGTTTGCGCCAGCGTGGATATTTTCAGCGTGGCCGTCTCGATGTGGTTGCTCTCCAGCAGCTTGCCCATCAG
>JANYCG010000113.1 GCA_025360385.1 Burkholderiales bacterium
TCTCGCTACCCCAGCCGTGACGCGACGCGTCGGCACGCCGAAACTTTTTCTTGGGACGCGACAACCCAGGGGCAAATAGACCTGTTCAGGGCTTTTTCAAAGTCACCAGAATCCAGCCGCGCAAAAACTTGAGGCTGTCAAAGCGGCTGGTCAGCCGCTCATAGCCCACGCCGAGCAAAAACAGCAGGCCGTTGAACATCAAATAGTTGGGGTACTGGTTCAGATACTCAAATGAACTGACCGCCAGTCCGGCCGATTTGGCAAGTCGGTTCACGTCAGCCGGGGTATTGGTTTTATAGGCGGTCGGAAAGGTGTCTTCCTCCGCGCGACCTTCGACCTTTTTGATGATTTTTGCGTGAAACCGATTTGGCACAAGGCGTGCAACCTGGGTGCCATAGTCCCACATATTGGCAGTCAAAAATACGACTGAGCCGCCTGGTTTCAACACACGTTGAAACTCGCGGTACACGGCATCAGGGTCTTGCAGGTGCTCAAACACGCTGCGCGACATGATCAGGTCGACGCTGGACGAGGCGAGTGGCAACTTTGCCAAATCTGCGTTATGGGTTTCGATGCCGGCCGGCACGTCGGCAAAATCAACCATTTCAATGCCAATCAGGTGCTTGGCTCGCCCGAGGTAGGTGCGCAACACAGGTACGCTTCGCCCGCAGCCCGCGTCCATCAACACAGTGTCAGGTGTCAATAGGGCTGTCACTTGCCTGTCAAAAATTCGATAAGGATGGTTTGAATCCGAATAAAACCGGGCGCGAAGTTTGTCTGCCATTTCTGTCATGGAATGCTTTCGTTCTCTTGCTAAATTACGGTATCGGGGTGACAGATTTGAGCGCCAACTCAAGGGTTATCAAGCGCTTGCTGGCTTGGTTAACGCCACGTTTGGCAATGTGCTCAATATGGGCCTGGAGCCACTGACTGGAGAAAATTGGACTGCTGGCCAATGCCCAATCGGACAGCTGGGTTAAACCCAGATCTTCAAGCAATGCCGCATCGTCACGCACCGGTGTAACAGGAGCCGCTTGCGGCAGAAATTTGGATTTGACGCGATGCAGGTAATGTCCAACAACGGGCCAAAAACGATGCAAATTGGTCAATTTAGCTGTTGTTGCCGGATAACCATGCTCAAGTGCAAGATTTGCGAGTTGCGGCGTCGTTGTTGCCAAAACATGCCGCACCAACAAACTCCGCCACCGGGCGATGGGTTTGGCATTCAAAGTTGGCATTAGGATGCTGTGAAACATGAACGGCGTGAAAGAAGGCCAAATATGGGCTGTGCTCGATCCGATGCGTCCTTGCCAGCGTTGCATGCGCAAATCGACATAGGCATGATCCATCTGCGTTGTGTTGGGTTTGTTTAAAAACGGTGCGTTCGATCTGGCGATGGCATCCTGCAAATGGGCGACCAAGTCCAGACGCACTGAGGCATTGATGGCCTCTTTGTCGTAATACGCCGCAGCAAATCTTTTGGCTGACAATTGATGCGCATCCAGCATCTGCATACGGCCTAAGCGAGGGAAAAGCAACTCCCACCAATAACCACGCGCTAACTCGCCAAACGAGCCATTGATGCTGGTTGAAAACCCCCTGGACGCATGGGTGCGGTGAATCGCGGCGATGTTTGAATATTCAAACAGGTCAAATTCACCGTCTGTCAGGGCCAGCGCATCCATCAGGCTTGCCTTTGAATGATCGAGCTTGGGCTGAACGTGAAAGTTCGGCACCTTCAACGCGTCACAAATTTGCTTTGAAACTAGGACATCGGGGGAATCAGCAGGCCCCGACACCGTTCCAGAAAATGCAATGCCTTTTTGCACAAACCCGCTGATTGTGACGCGCGAGTCGTAACCACCCGTCACGTCGGCCAGTGGGTTGGGGTAGGCCTTGGCAATACGCGCCATCACCTCGCCCAGCGCTTGGCCCACCTGTGCACCCGCCTCGCGGCAGCTCAGAGATCGGCCGTCCACTTCTGCAAAAGACCAGTAGGTGCTTTGCTTGCTTTTGCCGCTGCCATCGACCGTTAAAATACAGGCCGGTCCCAGTTTGCGAACACCCTGCCACAAACTGCGATCCTCATAAATGTTGCCCGTCGCCCAGAATTCTTGCACCGCAACTGGGTCAAAAGCAGCTCCCCCCGCACACACAGCACTCGCTAACACGCGGGCCGAGGTGCAAATGGCAATCCCGCCAGGAAATGCTGCTGTAAATATGTGTTGACTGCCAACCAGGTCGGTCGCGACGGCAAGAGTTTGAGTCCTAGGGTCAGAGAATAACAGCGCAAATGCGCCATCAATGTCCCGGACGACTTGCCCCAACGGCTCAGTTTGGCAACGCGCCAGTATTCGCATTGCAGCACTGGGGCCGGTGCCAAAGGCGGTTAGCCATGACCCAATCAACGCGACCGTCGCGCCCGTGTGGGCATCTCTAAAAATCTGCTGCGGCTCGCCGAACTCTTTGGAGCAAACCGCATAGGTGCACCAGCTCAAAAAAACTGTGTCCGCAAATGGGCGTTGCGTAAGCGATTTGAATGCAGCCTCGCTCCGTTCAAAAGCGCCCGCTTTCAAGGGCTCCAATCCCACTACGGCCAGACAATGCGACATTCTATTTAACGCTCCATGATTGCGAAGTGAAAACTACGGCGGCACATTGGCCTAAGCAAATTTCGTTTTGCAAGGCATCAATTTCCAATGCCACAACGGCAAAGCCCTCAATGCAACGACCAGGCGGTTTCCCGCTCGTTGCATGACCACGTGGGGTGGCCAACGAACGCGGCCTTCGAGTAGGCTAATATCATCGTAGCATGCCCCAAATATGACCAACAATTTTGCAATCAATCGGTCGCGTAAACTCATCCACTTAGCTGGGTGAAAACGCCGCATTGCTTGTTCCAAATAAATCCTGTGGAGTGGTATCGTCATGGTGGATTCGATCTTGCTTATTGTTGAATTTATTGGTTTTGGCATGTTGCTCGTTGGGTTGCGCCGTGCAATTCGGCCAGGAAAAATCAAGGACTTGGGCCTCTTCTCTTTCAAAGAACTTGCGGAACCCAGCAAAAAATGAAGTTGGACAGTTGCCGGAGTCAAGCCAATGCGTGATTTGGTCGCTTTATCCGCGATGTTGGTTTTTGTTCCGTTGAGCTTTAGCAATCCGCTCCTGGCCTATTTGTTGTGGGGCTGGGCGGGGCTGATTGGGCTGAGCTCGTATTTGTATGGGTTCATGCTGTCAGTTCCATTCGCAATGATGTTCGCCATCATCACGATGGCAACTATGATTGGTAAAAGCGATCCAGACCGACAAAAATTCAAATTAAACCCCACCACTTTGATATTTGTCCTGTTCGCCTTGCATGGCCTGCTTTGCGCGCTGATGGCCTACTCAGCCCTCTTGGTAAATTGGTCAACTTACGGCAATTTGGTCAAGACCGTGACATTTTGTGTGTTGATGCCGTTGTTGCTAACAACCCGCTTGCGCATACACGCCTTGGTTGCCATGATCGCCGTCGCTCTCACATTTCACAGTGTGATGGACGGCCTCAAGTTTTTAATCAGTGGCGGCAATCATGTGGCCAGAGGGGTTGCGCAATTTGGCGACAACAATCATTTTGCATTGGTATTGACCATGGTCATACCCTTGCAGTTTTTCCTGTTTCGCTGGTCGTCGCATCGGCTGGTGCGTGCAGGATTCCTGTTGGCTATCTTGCTGACGGTATTTGCCATCGTCGCGACAGGCTCGCGCGGGGGGCTGGTAGGCCTGGCCGCAGTAACGCTCTGGATTATCATGAAAAGCCAACGCAGGGTGCTGGGCGCGATTCTAGTGATATTGGTGGCCGTAACGGTGTTGCAACTTGCCCCTGAACGTTGGACAAATCGTATGGACACCATAAAATCCGCCGATCAGGACGCGTCTTTTATGGGGCGCGTGGCGGCCTGGAAGGTCGGGTCGGCCATCGCTATGGCCAATCCTCTTTTTGGTGGGGGATTCAGATCGCTGCAGTCTCCAATCGTTTGGGATAAATTTAAATTCTCACCTGGATTCCTTGGTTTTGTAGAAACCCCAGAATTGACGCAACGTGGTGTCGCGGCTCACAGCATTTGGTTTGAGGTTGTCAGTGATTCAGGATTTTTGGGGCTTTTTTGGTATATCGCTGTGTTG
>JANYCG010000018.1 GCA_025360385.1 Burkholderiales bacterium
GCGAGTAGTCTGGCGGCAGATGCTGGCGCAAAGTGTGGGCAATGTGCCAACCCCGTGCCGTCAACGACAGCGCTTCGTAGCCCTGGAGTGCATCACGCACAAAAGACTTGGCATCGAACGCAGGATGCACCGCAGCGATCATGTCCGCAATGGTCGGTGGTACGTCAGCGCCGAAGTGGTTTTTGAGCGGCTCAGCCATCAGGTGTCCGGGGCGTTTTGGTGTGACATTGCATGGCGTTTTGTCATGCGGGACCATGCAGTCCCGGCCAGATCAATGCTGCTGGAATTCCTGGTTTAAACGCCGCGAAAGAAGGCGCGGCGACGAAGACAGCGCTTCGGCGCGGCTAGGAGCCGCAACGCACTATCGCAGTGGTTTTGGCACGAAATTTGGAGCGGGTGAGGGGGATCGAACCCCTGTCTAAAGCTTGGGAAGCTTTCGTTCTACCATTGAACTACACCCGCAGACCCAAAATTATAAAGCCCACCAGCCAGTCCTGCGGTTTGTACCGCCTCGCCCATGAAGTTGACAGCAAACATGAAGTCAACGCGCCACCAAACCGTCGAAGCAAGTGCTCAAGACCAGCTCGACGATTTCAGGGTCGGTATGTTGCTGGCCCATTTTGAGGAATTCGATGACGGGGTCGCAGGCGCGGGCGTACAGCGTGTACAGCACGGCAATGGCCGGCAGTTTCGGATTGAGGTTGCCCTGAGCCTGCGCCGCTTCAATCCAGGCCCCCAGGCTGTCGCTCACTTGCATCAGCCCATCCATGTAGTCCTTGTTGGCGATCAAGGTGGCGCGCAGGCTTGAGTTCTGGCTGGGCAGTGAGGGCATCTCGCCTGCCAGTTTGAGTTCCACTGTCCATCGGACAATGGCCCTGAGCTGGTCAATGGGCGCGGCCTCGGGTGGAAGCGTCATCAGCAGGGCCTGTGCCCTGCGCATGACCCACACCATGGCGGCAGCGGCCAGGTCCTCCTTGCTTGAAAAATGCTTGTAGAGGCTGGCCTTGGCAATGCCGACATCAGCCGCCACCTGGTCGACCGTCATTGCATCAAACCCTTTCTCTGCCAGCAGACGGTTGACCGCCTGGATGATCGCGTCTTCGCGTGCGAGAAGCATTTGCTCTTTGAAGGAAGTTTTGACCGTGTTGTGGGAGCCCATGATGCGATTGTAAACGCAGGGCGACAAAAAAAGAACATATAGTTCATAAAATTACTGTATAGTCTTAAAAATGACTAAATGGTATTACTTGACGCGAGCGCAATGGCTGAATCGGGGCACACAGCCATGAAAGTGGCCATCATTGGGTCGGGCATTGCGGGCTTGGGGGCGGCCCATGCACTGCGCGGCGTGGCGGACATCACGCTGTTTGAAGCTGGCAGTTATTTTGGCGGGCACACCCATACCGTGGACGTCACTCTGCCAACCGTGCAGGGGCCGTTAACGCATGGCGTGGACACCGGATTTTTGGTGATGAACGAGCGCACTTACCCGAATCTGATTGCGCTGTTCAGAGATCTGGGTGTTATTACCGCCAAATCCGACATGTCGTTTTCGGTGCAAGTTGCCGGCGCACTGAACCGCGTGGGGCCATCCGGTGTTTTGGAGTGGAGCGGTTCCAGCCTGGCGACTGTTTTTGCCCAGCGCAGCAACCTGTGGAATTGGCGTTTTCTCAACATGCTGCGGGAATTGCTGCGCTTCAACAAACTCGCTACCCGCTTGGCGCTCAAAGGCCAAGACAAGGACCTGCGCCAATCACTGGGCGATTTTCTCAGTGACCATCGCTTCAGCGCCGAGTTCTATGACTGGTACCTGTTGCCGATGCTGGCTTGCATTTGGAGTTGCCCGCCAGCGCAAATGCTTCAATTTCCGGTGGCCACCATGGTCAGGTTTTGCCACAACCATGGTTTGATCCAAACCACCAACCGCCCGCAGTGGTGGACGGTGCAGGGCGGGGCACGCCAGTACGTCCAAAATATCACTGCCAAAATTGCTGACAAACGTTTGAACGTGCCCGTGTTGTCAGTGCAGCGCGGCATCAGCGTGGCATCCGGTGCTGCATCCCAAGTTGCGGTGGTCACGCGACAGGGCAGCGAGTTATTCGACAAAGTCATCGTCGCCACGCATTCGGACCAAGCCCTGGCCCTGCTGCAATCACCGACCGACCTGGAGCGCCGCACGCTGGGCGCCATCACCTACCAGTCCAACACCGCAGTGCTCCACACTGACGCGTCTGTTTTACCTGCGCGCAAGGCCGCGTGGGCGGCCTGGAATTACGAACGCGCAGCAGCGGGTGCCGCCAACACGGCAGCAAGCCCGGGTGTCTGCCTGCATTACCTGATCAACCGCCTACAGCCACTGCCATGGCCTCAGCCGGTGCTGGTGTCGCTCAACCCAATTCGCCCGATCAAACACCACCTGGTGCTTGGCCAGTACGACTATGCGCACCCGGTGTTCGACCTGGCCGCCATTGCCGCGCAGCGTGACGTGCCAAAGCTGCAAGGGCAACAAAACACCTATTTTTGCGGTGCCTGGATGGGTTACGGCTTTCACGAAGATGGCCTGAATGCAGGCGTTGCAGTAGCGCAGCAGCTTCTGATTGACACCGGGCGAGCCCCGGCATCGTCTCGGGAGAGAGTCGCATGAGCTGCCAGCCGCTGATCGGTTTTGGGCAGGTGCGCCACACCCGCCTTGCCCCGGTGCGCCATGCCTTCAGTTACGCCACCTATTTTTTGATGCTGCCGATGCGCAGCCTGCAAAAAGACAAGGTCAACGCCAAAGCGCCAGCGTCAGATCAGGGGCTCGCTGTCAACCGCCGCGCAGCCATCAGTTTTTTTGACGTGGACCATGGCGACGGCCGCGGCGCAGCTCAGGGCGGTGCCCTTGCCTGGCTGGACGAATTGCTCCAGGGCGAGGGCATTCTGGACGCGACCGGCGAGGTCTGGCTGCATTGTTACCCGCGTGTCTGGGGCTACGCTTTCAAACCGGTCAGCTTTTGGTACTGCCATCGCGCGACGGGTGATCAGGCCGGTGCATTGCGTGCGATCGTGGTGGAGGTCAACAACACCTTTGGCGAGCGGCATTGTTATTTGCTGGATTCGCCGAAGTTTGGCAAAGAGATCAGCGCTGCCAAAGTTTTCCATGTCTCGCCTTTTTGCGGCATTGAAGGCAGCTACCGCTTCCGCTTCATGCACACCGAACACGACGGCGTGGGCAAAACGATGGCCCGCATTGACTACGACGATGCAGCCGGCGCGCTCTTGCAAACCAGTGTCAGCGGCAGGCTGGAGTTGCTGACCGCCGCGTCGCGGAAAAAAGCGCTCTGGCGTTACCCGGCCATGACGTTTGGCGTGGTGTTTCACATTCACTTCCAGGCCTTGCGCCTTTGGCTCAAACGGGTGCGGTTTTTCCGCAAACCCGCCGTCCCCCAAGACTTTGTGACGCGCTGATCCTTCTTCTATTCAAATTGCTTGCACCCCATGACCACAGCCCTCAAAACAACGCATGTTTCCCCTCCTGATGCGCCGACCGCTGCCCGCGCCGGGCTGAAGATGCTTCAGAGTCTGCGCCATGGCGCGTTGACACTGAAACTGCCGGACGGCAGCGTGCGCCGATATGGAGAGCACCCGCACGAGCGCGCGCACAATGGCACCTCGGGGCCCATTGCTTCCATCACCCTGCACAATTGGAAGGTGTTTGCGGCTGCGCTGAAATCCGGCGACATTGGCTTTGCCGAGAGTTACATCGCCGGGGACTGGAGTACGCCCAACCTCACTGAACTGCTCACGCTGTTTGGCGCTAACCGCCAAGCGCTCGACGAAATGGTTTACGGCACCTGGTTTGGGCGGCTGGTGTACCGCATCAAACATGTTTTGAACCGAAACTCAAAAGCCAATAGCCGCAAAAACATTCATGCCCATTACGACTTGGGCAATGCGTTTTACGCCCTGTGGCTGGACGACACGATGAACTATTCATCGGCCTGGTTTGACGGCAACATGTCGCAACCGCTGGCACAGGCGCAGCTGGCCAAAACCAGGCGCGCCTTGAGCGAGGCCCGTGTCACACCCGGCAGCCGGGTGCTTGAAATTGGCTGCGGCTGGGGCGCGCTGGCAGAAGCCGCCACCACGCAGTTTGGCGCGTCAGTGGTCGGGGTCACCCTGAGCACTGAACAGCTGGCCTATGCGCAGCGGCGCATGGTAGAGCAGGGCGTTGCCACTGCGGGCAGCCCCGCTGGCGCACAGCAGCCAACGGCAGACCTGCGCCTGCAGGACTACCGCGACATCGTTGACCAACCCTTTGACGCGATCTGCTCCATTGAAATGGTGGAGGCGGTGGGCCAGGCCTATTGGCCCCAGTACTTTCAGACAGTCAGCCGCCTGCTCAAACCCGGTGGGCGGGCTTGCATCCAGAGCATTGTGGTGGACGATGCCTTGTTTGCGCGTTACCTTGCATCAACGGACTTCATCCAGCAGTACATCTTCCCTGGAGGCTGCCTGCCAAGCCCTACAGAGTTTTGCCGTCAGGCGACGGCAGCGGGCCTGGTGGTTGAAAATCAGTTGGCCTTCGGCGCTGATTATGCGGAGACCCTGCGCCGCTGGCGTGCTGACTTTTTGCTGCACAAAAGCGAGGTGGCGGCCTTGGGTTTTGACGCCCGCTTCTTGCGGATTTGGGAGTTTTACCTGTGTTACTGCGAAGCGGCGTTTGAGTCCGGTGACATCAACCTCATGCAGTTCACCTTGGTCAAACCCCACTGACCCCAGCCACATGACTGCGCCTTTCAGCTTCACCCGGCTTGATGGGTTTCGTTATGGCCTGCTCGGGCTGCCATTGGCATTTTGTGCCTTGCCCTTGTACGTGTTGCTGCCCAACTTTTATGCCCGTGACTTGGGCGTGCCGCTGGCGGCATTGGGCGGGGTGTTGTTGGGTTCGCGTTTGTTTGATGCCGCCATTGACCCTTGGCTTGGCCGCTGCTGTGACCGCTTGTACAGGCAGTCTCCGCGTGCAGTGCTGGCGTTTGGGGCTTTGGCTGCCCTCGTGCTCAGTCTGGGGGTTGGCCTGCTTTTTCTTCCCCTGGCGCGTGAGCCCAACAGCATCTTGCAGGCAGCAGGCCTGCTGCTGGTGGTGACCTATGCCGCCTACAGTGCATTGGCGGTGGCGCATCAATCCTGGGGTGCCATGCTCGGTGGCGGCGACGGCCTGCAAAGCCGCATCGTGGCCTGGCGCGAAGGCTTGGGCCTGGTGGGCGTGGTGTTGGCGGCAATTGTGCCCGCCGTGTTGGGATTGCAGGGCATGGTGCTGGTGTTTGTTGCCAGCCTGGCAATGGGCTGGCTGTGCTGGAGCAAGTCAGTGCGGCCCATGCCTGCCAGCGCCAGGGTGTTGGCACACGCGCATCCTCTGCCTGGCGGTATTGCCGACGCGCCGCTCTCGCTTTGGCACCCCTGGCGCGACAACGCATTTTGCAAGTTGCTCGCCGTGTTCATGGTCAACGGCATCGCCAGTGCCATACCTGCCACGCTGGTGCTGTTTTTTGTGCAGGACCGCCTTCAGGCGAGCACAGCCCAGCAACCCTTGTTCCTGGCATGTTATTTTGTCTTTGGTGCACTGTCGATGCCGCTGTGGCTGCGCTTGGTGCAGGCGTTTGGCCTGGCCTGGAGCTGGTTTGGCGGGATGCTTCTGTCGATTGGCGTGTTCGCGGCAGCGCTGACCTTGGGTGCCGGTGATGCAACAGCTTTTTTTGCCGTTTGTGCGTTGTCAGGGATAGCCTTGGGGAGCGACTTGGCTTTGCCGGCTGCGCTGCTGGCGGGCATCATCGACAAGGCGGGTGACAAAGGACGCGCGGAAGGTGCCTATTTTGGTTGGTGGAACTTTGCCACCAAGCTGAATCTGGCACTGGCTGCCGGCGTGGCCTTGCCAGTACTCGACCTGTTTGGCTATGCCCCGGGCGCACACGACCCCGCCGCCCTGCAAGCACTTTCATTGGCCTATTGCCTGCTGCCTTGTCTGCTCAAAACCCTGGCGGCCGCATTGCTGTACGCGTTTTTCATTCTTTCTTCACACGGTGAGGCGAGCTCACCAGCAACACCATGACCCAAGCCACTTTGTTTTTCCGTCGAGTCGCAGCATCGATAGGTATTGCTCTCGCCTTGTCCTTGACCCTGGCCGGTTGCGGTGCCCAGGCCATCAACGAATACGCCAGCGAAAAACCGGCCCTTGAATTGCGTGACTACTTCAATGGCACCCTGGATGCCTATGGCATCTTCACGGATCGCTCGGGCAAAGTCGTCAAGCGCTTCACGGTGGTCATCACCTGCACCTGGTCAGGCGATGACGGCGTGCTGGACGAAGACTTCACCTATTCGGACGGCACCCGGCAGCGCCGAGTCTGGCGCCTGAAACATCGCGGCTCTGGCCGTTACACCGGGCAGGCCGACGACATTGTGGGCCAGGCCGATGGCCGCCAAAGCGGCAATGCCTTCAACTGGATTTACACCATGGCCTTGCCGGTGGACGGCACCGTCTATGAAGTCCAGTTCGATGACTGGATGTACCTGGTGAACGACAAAAACATGATCAACAAGGCGAGCATGCGCAAATTCGGCTGGCGCCTGGGTGAGGTCACCCTGTCGTTTACCAAACGTTGACCCGCCTTGAAGCAGAGGAAAAAATGGCCTTGAACCCCCCCATTGCTGACTGGCGCGGCCAGACGGTTTGGCTCGTCGGCGCATCCACTGGCATCGGCCGCGCGACTGCGTCTGCCTTACACGCGGTTGGTGCGCGGGTTGTCGTATCGGCCCGAAACGGCGACGCGCTGGACGACTTCGTTGCGCAACATCCCGGAGCCATGGCCCTGCCGCTGGACGTGAGCGATGCCCAGGCCGTCAAACATGCCGCGGCAAGGATCTTTGAGCACGGCACTCTGTATTGCATGGTGTACTGCGCCGGGCACTACCGAGACATGAGCGCCACCACCTTCGATTTGGCTGACATGCTGCGCCATGTTCAGATCAACTATGTGGGTGCGCTGCATGTGCTTGACGCAGTGTTGCCGCATTTTCTGGCCCGCAAAACACCGGGGCACATCAGCATGGTCAGCAGTGTGGCGGGTTACCGGGGCCTGCCCAAAAGCCTGGCCTATGGTCCCACCAAAGCGGCCTTAACCAACCTGGCTGAAACGCTGTACCTGGATCTGCACGGCCTGGGCATTGGCGTGTCCGTGATCAACCCGGGTTTTGTGGACACACCGCTCACGGCGCAAAACCAGTTCAAGATGCCGGCGCTGATTTCACCAGCCCAGGCGGCGCAGGACATCTTGGCTGGCTGGGCGCGCGGTGAATTTGAAATCCACTTTCCAAAGCGGTTCACCTGGTGGATGAAGCTGCTGCAACTCCTGCCCTACCGAATGTCCTTTGCCGCGACGCGTCGGCTGACCCAAGGCTGAGCCTGAGTCGGGGTGAGGTGCAGCGGCGCCAAATTTGCGGGCCGCTCCATGCCGCTGAATGCCGCTCCATGCCGTTTGGGGCCTCTCAAGGCCGCAGGTAAGACCAGCCTTCACGTTGCCGGCGCATGATTTCCGTGACACCTGAGGGCGCGTACGAGATCTCAGGGTGCATGTCGGCCTTGGCCAGTTTCTGGTTGCGCATGGTGTTTTCGCAGGCGACGACCTGCACCCCGGCCTGGGTGGCTTCCGTGATGCGCGTGTTGACGGCAGAGTCCATCTTCAACATGCCGATGCCGGGGCCGTAGGCGACGATTTCGATCTCAACCTTGTCTGCCCCCAGCTCCTCTTGCACATTCCTGGCGTTGTTCAGGGCCAGGTTCCATTTGGCGGCGTCAGCGTCGCTCATCTGGATCACCAATTTCTGCTTTTGGCTGACAATTGTGTCGGAAGTTCCCGTGGATTGGGCATATGTAGCTACTGAAAATATAGCTAATGAGAATCCGGCCAGGGTTTTGACAAATTGGCGGCGGCCTGCTGTGTGCTGCGTTTCCGGTGGTGAAGCAAGCGCAGTCGCCCGATTGCGGTGCGTTGAAATATCAGTGGTGTTCATTTCAAAATATCTCCCATGCAAAGGAACTTGAGTTCAACATAATCGTCCATGCCGTAATGCGAACCTTCGCGCCCCAGGCCGGATTGTTTGACACCGCCAAAGGGCACGTGTTCGGTGGCCAGAATACCCACGTTGATGCCCACCATGCCATATTCCAGCGCCTCGCTCACGCGCCAAATCCGGCCCACGTCGCGGCTGTAAAAGTAGCTGGCCAGGCCGAACTCGGTGGCATTGGCGGCATCCACTGCCTCTTGCTCGGTTTTGAAGCGGAACACCGGGGCGAACGGGCCAAAGGTCTCTTCTTTGGCGCACAACATGTCGGCCGTCGCGTCTGCCACGACAGTGGGCTCAAAAAACTGGCCTTGCAGCCGGTTGCCACCCACCGTCACCTTGCCGCCCTTGGCAAGCGCATCGGCCACATGGCGGGCCACTTTGGCCACCGCCGCGTCTTCAATCAGCGGGCCTTGCATAACGCCTTCTTCAAAACCGTTGCCCACTTTAAGCGCCTTGACTTTGGCGCTGAACTTGGCAACGAACGGGTCGTAGACGCCATCCTGTACGTAGAAGCGGTTGGCGCAGACGCAGGTCTGGCCGGCGTTACGGTATTTGCTGGCCATGGCGCCTTCAACGGCGCTGTCGATGTCGGCATCGTCAAACACGATGAAGGGCGCATTGCCGCCCAGTTCCAGCGACATTTTCTTGACGGTGGGCGCAGACTGCGCCATCAGGATGCGGCCCACCTCGGTGGAGCCGGTGAAGCTGATGTGGCGCACCACGTCACTGGC
Source organism: Burkholderiales bacterium (assembly GCA_025360385.1). Classification (GTDB taxonomy): domain Bacteria; phylum Pseudomonadota; class Gammaproteobacteria; order Burkholderiales; family Burkholderiaceae_C; genus JANYCG01. Next base: position 8,835 of record JANYCG010000018.1, read on the forward strand.
GCAGATCACCTTGCCCACCGCAATCGAGTTGTCGGCGTCGGCGGTGACCAGGTTCAGCACCCCGGCGGGGATGCCCGCACGAATCGCCAAAGCTGCCGCAGCCAAAGCCGTCAGCGGTGTGAGTTCCGCCGGCTTGATGATGACCGTGCAACCCGCCGCCAGCGCGGGCGCGACTTTGCGGGTGATCATGGCCAGCGGAAAGTTCCAGGGCGTGATGGCCGCGCAGACGCCAATCGGCTGCTTGATCACCATCAGGCGGCGGTTGTTGTCAAAGGTGGGCAAGGTCTCGCCATTGACGCGCTTGGCCTCCTCGGCGAACCATTCGACAAAACTTGCGCCGTAGGCAATCTCGCCCTTGGCTTCGGCAAATGGCTTGCCTTGTTCAGCCGTCATGATGCGGGCCAGATCGTCCTGGTTGGCCATCAGCAGGTCAAACCATTTGCGCAGGATGATGGAGCGCTCTTTGGCCGTTTTGCTGCGCCAGGCAGGCCAGGCGGCATTCGCGGCCTGGATGGCGTCCTCGGCGTCGGCCGGCCCCAGGTTGGCCACGTCGGCCAGTTTGCGGCCATTGGAGGGGTCGAGGATGTCGAAGCGGCTGGTGCCCGAAACCCATTGGCCGTTGATCAAAGCATCGGTCTTGAGCAGGCTCGGATCGTTCAGCAGTGAGAGGGGCGAGGTCTTCATGTCCATGGGTGATTCCTTGAGTCAAATACGGGAGAAACTGCTAAAATTTGGTTGAATCAACCAGATTTAGTTGAAAGAAGAATTTCTATGCATGCTGTTGGGTTATTTGATGCAAAAAC
>JANYCG010000241.1 GCA_025360385.1 Burkholderiales bacterium
AGCATGGGCATGTTGTGGATCGAGATCACGCCAAAGGCGGCCTTGACACCACACTGCTCCAGAAAGCGGGCGACCAGTTCACCCACTGTGATGCGGGTTGCGGCCTGAGAAGGGGTGGGACTCATGCGAATGCCTTTTCCAGATTGGGGGGTGACCCGGCCGCAACCGGGGGCAAATGACTGATGCGCTGCGAGAGGCGCGATGCCGCCGCTTTGACCTGGGCCACCAGTGCAACCAGCTTGTCAGCATCAACCTGCTGCGCCGGCACCGTCACGCTGACGGCCGCGGTCACGGCGTGCCGGTCGTCAAAGACTGGTGCTGCAATGGTGGAGATGCCGCTCTCGAACCCGCCCTGGCTGACGCCAAAGCCGCGCGCCTTGTCCTCGTCAATCAGGTGCTTGAGCTGGGCCAGCGTGGTGGGGGTGTGGGATGTGAAGGCCTGCAACGGCTGGCCCGCATACAGCTCACCCAATCCGGCCAGCGACAGGTCGGCCAGCAACACCCGCCCCAAAACGGTCGCGTGGGCCGGCAGGCGGGCACCCACCTGAATCGCGTTGAACAACGACGACTTGCCCATGGCCTTGGCGACAAACACCACCTCGCGCCGGTCACGCACCACCAGGTGGGCCGACAGCCCCGTGGCGGTGCACAAGGCGTCGAGCACCGGGCGCCCGTGCTCGGTAAGCTCCATCGAAGCCAGGTATTCAAACCCCAGGCGCAGCACGGCGATGCCCAATTTGTAATTGCTGGTGTCCCCCACCCGCTCGAGAAAGCCCATCTGCTCCAGTGTTTGCAGCAGACGAAACACCGAAGCGCGTGGCAAATCAAGCCGGCGGGACAACTCGGCGCCGGTCAGCTCGGGCTCATCGCGTGTGAACTGGCCCAGCAATTGCAGGCCACGCTGCAGGCCGGGCACGGTATAGCGGTCGGTCGATGGCGCTTCGCTCATGGTGTCGCTGCCCTGTCTATTGTTGTCGCGAGCCCGATCAGGCGACTGACTTCATCCGGCGCTTCCACCGCACAGGCGTGCCCGGCCCCTGCAATCGAGGTGTAAGGTGCGCCTATGTGCGCCGCAGCGGCGATGCAACCTGCCGGCGGCGTGACCGAGTCGGCGCTGCCACTGGCAATGGCGATGGCGATGGCGACTGGGCAGGTCAGCGCCGACAGGTCGGTCAGCAAATCGCCACCGACCAGCAGGCGCACCGCCTGGGTGTAGCCCGCCGGATGGATCTGCGCCATGGTGTTTTGCACAAAGGCCACTTGCCCGGCCGTTGCGTTCGGCGACAACATGGCGGCGCCGCGCCGCTGCGCCATGCCCAAAGGCCCCAGCTTGGCCAGGTTGTCAAGACGTTCATAGAGCTTTTGTGCGCGCTCAGCCGCCGTGGCGCGGGCGTAACCCTGCGCGGGGGACAGCAGCACCAGGTTCTTGACGCGATGTGCTGCCTGACGTGCCGCACTGGCCGCCATCAGGCAACCCAATGAATGACCCACCAGCGTGAGAGGCTCAGCGGTCGATGCGCCAAATGCGTCCAGCCAGGCCCAGAGCCGCTGGGCATAGTCCGCGGCAACAGGCTCGGCCATGGACAGCGCGTCACTGCCGCCATAACCGGGCGCGTCCCAGGCCAGGACCCTGACCGTGTCATCACCCGCTGCCGCTTCAAGCTGCATGAGCCAGCTCGCTGAAGCCGAGCCAATGCCGTGCAGCAACACATGGGTCACAGCGCCAGCGGCAGCGCCCGACTCGCGGTAGGCAACGGTGCCCACCGGCGTGACCACGCGGCGCAGCGCATAGCCCTGCAGGCGATCGGCGAGTGCAGGGCGTGCTTTGGCGTCAGACTGGGTGATGGTCATGGGAGTGACAATATGGGCTTTGACTCAAACCAGAGAGAAAATTAGCGAAATGTTCCCGTGTATATTGAATACTTTGCTATCTATTTAGCAGCATTGCGTTTGATTTTGGAAAGCTCGCTGCCCGGCGGATAAGTTGGCGTGATGGGCCGGGGCGTGCCCAGCATGACGCACATCAGCGCGTCTTCGTCGCCCACATTCGTCTCTTCACGGTAAACACCCGGCGGCACCGAAATCACATCACGCTCGTTGAGCAAGGCCTCCCAGCGCTGGCCGTCTTTTTCACAGACGATCTTCATCTTGCCGCGCATCACGAAGAACACTTCTTCCACGTCATAGTGGATGTGCGAGGGGCCAATCCCGCCAGACGGAATCACCATGGTCGAGAAGGTGAAGTGGGCTGAAGAGACCGTGTTGTTGTCAGCGGCCACGCCCGTCGCGCCGGTGCCGATGTACCGCATTTGGGCACGGCGGTAGCGGGGGTCGAAGTCGGCCTGGAACTTCAGGGCGTCCCAGTCATAACGGCGCGTGGCAAAACGGGCGACACGGCTTTCAAGCCACTGCGCAAAACTTTGCCCAGCCCCCTGCATCATGCTTTTCTGGATGTCGGCTTCAGCGGGAATATTGGCATTCATCAGGCCACGTTCATTGAAGACGGACTCATTCGCAGCGACGGCGGTATTGGACATCTGCACTCTCCTAGTTCATGACAAAGCCGCCGTTGACTGGCAGCAATTGTCCGGTGATAAAACCGCTTGCGCGGGTCAGTAAAAACAGGGCGGCGGCGTTCACGTCTTCAGGCACCTGGGGCCGCTGGACGGCCCGCCCCTGAAGGTAGTACGCATGGCGGTCTTCGGGCACATACTGCGTGGCCTCCACCAGCGTGAGGCCTGGCGCAATGGCGTTGACGGTGATGCCGTGCGCGCCAAGTTCACGGGCCATGCCACGGGTCATGGCAATCACGGCGCCTTTGCTGGCCACATACGCCATCAGCCTCGGGGCGCCCCACAGGGCCGTGTCAGACGCGATGTTGACAACACGGCCACTGCCCGACGCCGCCAGAAACGGCGTGGCCGCGACCGTGACCAGCCAGGTGCCACGCACATTGACATCCATCACCTGATCCCAGGTGTCGGCGGTCAACTGGTCCATATTTTTTCCGCCCGAGTTGGTGATGGCGGCGTTGTTGATCAGGCCATCCAGCCCACTCATGGCTTGGGCGGCGGCAGCCACTCCCGCGCGGATGGCGACAGCGTCCATCAGGTCCATGGGGATGTAGTGCGCCTGCGGGCCCAATTCGGCAGCCACGGCACGACCCCGTTCATGCAACACGTCAGCCAGCACGACCTGTGCACCTGCGGCGACCAGGGCGCGGGCAAAGGACTCCCCTAACCCCCGGGCAGCGCCAGTCACCAGAACCTTGCGGCCCTGAAGCTGGATTTCGGGAAGAGCTTGTGGTGAGGTCATGAAAGTCTCGAATGGGGTCTGGCGGTTCAATCAGGCGGTGCGGCGCTCGGAACTGGGCAGGTAATGCAGAACACGCCGCTCGGCCAGCACCACCGCGTAATAGGCCGCGATGCCGATCACCGTCAAGGCCGCAATCACCACAAAGACGGCGGCCGTGTTGCCCTGGCCTTCAAAGAAAACCAGCAGGTAACCCAAACCCATATTGCCGCCCACCAGTTCGCCCACCACGACACCAATGACGGCGAGCGTGCTGGCGATGCGCAGGCCCGAAAACAGCGCAGGCATGGTCGTCGGATACTCGACATTGCGAAACACCTGCAGGCGCGTGGCCGAAAACGACCGCGCGAGATTGATCATGTCCACATCCATGGTGCGCATGGCCGACAACACGTTGATCAACAC
>JANYCG010000055.1 GCA_025360385.1 Burkholderiales bacterium
TCGAGGCCATCCAAACCGTCCAGCCCGTCAAGCCCGTCCAACCCATCAAGTCGTGCCATTTCGGCTCCTTATCAAAGTGATCACATTTAAGTCAGTTCGGTAAACCCGCAAACGCCATGGCTTCGACGATCCGCTCCATCAACGCCTTGGCGACTTGCGGCGAACGCCGCTGATATTCGCGAATGCTGAAAGTAGGTTCGACGCGCAGCAGATCCGCAGCTGCGAGCCGCGCCATTTCTTTGTCACCTTGTGAGGCGCAAGCCATCACTTTGACCCGTTGCGCCGACGCATGCGACCGGTTCAAACGCATGGATTCGTCAGCCAGCAAAATGGCACGGTCGAAATTGCCATGGGTGTAGGCCGCAGTCGCGGCGATTCCGGTGTACAGGTAGCGCATGGGATCCAGCGGCGACAGCGCCAGCGCCTTGTCGCAGGCCAGCGCGGCCTCGGCGCCTTTGTCTTGAAAGGCGCGCAGCGTTCCCAGGTAAAGCCAGGCCAGCGAGTTGCTGGGGTCCTCGCGCAGGGCATCTTCAAACCGGGCACCCGCTGCGCCCGTGTCATTTTCCAAATGGGAGCTGACGATGCCGCTGACCGTCAACGCCAAGGAATCCGAGGGTGAAAATTCAAGCGCCTTTCTGGCAAAACGTGAAGCCTCTTGTGCGTCGTGTGACGAGTCGCGCGACCAACCCTGGCGCGTCTTGAGCATGTAGGCCTTGGCCAGCCAGGCGTATCCCAGGGGTTGCCTCGGGAATCGTTCGGTCAGGGCTGTCAATATGCTACAGGCAATGTCCATCTCTCTGGCGCTGCGTCGGTGCATCAGCGATATTCCGCCAAGCAACATGGAATACGCCGTCAAGGTCGGCAATGGGTGGGAAACCGCCTTCTGCACCTCGGTCGCCATCACCACCTGATGAGCGCCTTCAGCGAGCTGATGCAAAAGCTCGCTCTGGATCTCCAGCAAATCTGCGACATCCCCAGAGAGCCTTTCAGCCCAGGCAATGTGATTGCTGGCGCTTTCAGCGAGTTCTGCGGTGACCAGCACCTTGGCACCGTTGACCAGGTAACTGCCGGACAACACGTAATTAGCGCCAAGGCGGGATTCAATATCACCCACCGCGGCATCGCGGTGCCTGAACGCGGTGCTGGAAAGCCGGGAAATCACCTTCAAGTCGCGTGAGCGGCTCAACTGCCCAATCACCCCATCCGCAATCAATTCTCCAATCGCAAAATGTTCAGGCTCGTTACTGCGCGCGGTGAAGGGAATCACGGCAATCGTGGGCTGCAATGGCGCGGCGTATTCGCGCTGCGCCACCACCACCGGCGCCGCCCCGGGCGCTCCCACGCGGTAGGCCCGCACGGGATCGTCAATGTGTTTGAGGTAACAATCTCCCAAGTCCTCCACGCTCGCGTCCAGCCCGTCTGTCAGGCCATCCCGCGCGCTGGCAGACACCACGGTCTCGCCGGGGCCGGCCAAGGTGGCGATACGTGCGGCCAGGTTGACGCCTGCGCCGTAGATATCGTGGTGGTCGGTGAAGACGTGCGTGGCGTTGATGCCTGCCCGCAAAAGCATTTGGCCATCGGCGTGCAGGCCTGAATTGGTGGCGCGGATGTCGGCATGCATGGCCTGCGCAGCATCGGCCGCGTCACGCGCGTTTTCAAACTCCACCATCAGGCCGTCGCCCAGGCTCTTGACCAAACGGCCCTTGTGCCGGGGAATGGTGAGTGTCTGCGCCGTCTGTACGAAGGCGTGCCAGCGCGACACCGTGCCGACTTCGTCAGACGCCATCAAACGCACAGATTCCACCAAATCAATCACCAGCACCACCTTTTGACTGATCGGCAAGGCCAGGCGCAGCAGGTCTGCGGGCTCCTGCGTCTCAGGTACAGGTATGTTGCCGGGTTCGGGCATGGATTGCATCCTCACATGTGATGATAAATTTCAGCCTGCACCCATGCAGGCTCGCGCTGTTTGAGCGAATTTACCCCATTGTGACGATTTGTAAACGTCTGGGTAACGGATTGATTGACCTGTTGATTGACCTGTCGATTGACCTGTTGATTGACGGTTGGGGGAAATGCAAGCCCACAAACCATCACGCTGGCACCGCGGCCGCCTCAACCGACTCAGCCGCCTCAGCCGACTCACCCGCCTCAACCGCCGCAGCTACCACCGCAACGGCAACTTCTTCAACAACACGATCCGGCGCCCGTCCACCCGCAAATAGCCACCGGTCTCCAGGTCTTTGATGATGCGGCTGACCATCTCGCGGCTGCAACCGGCGCGGCTGGCAATTTCGGCGTGGGTGATACGTTCTTCAATGCGCAGGGTGCCGTCGCTCTGGAGCGTGGCCAGCTCGCGCAGGCATTGGCTCAGACGGCCGTACACGTCGATGAAGGCCAGGTTGCGTGTGCCCTGCGTCGTCAGACGCAGACGGCGTATCACCTTGGCCAACAGCTCCAGCGCAAACTCGGGCCGCAGGGCGATGAAGGCCAGCAGGCGGGCCCGGGTGATGACGGCACAGGTGGTGGCTTGCAGGGTCATCACGTTGGCGGATCGCGGGTCGCCGTCCAGCGACATCTCGCCAAAATACTCTCCCGCATTGAACACGCCAAAGGTGATCTCTTTGTCGCTGGCGTTCACGCTATAGACCTTGACCTGGCCGACCAAAATGATGAACAGGGTGTCGCCCACGTCGCCCTCTGCGATCACGATGGTGCCTTTGCGATAACGGCGCACATCACCTTGCAGGGCCAGTTCGCGCAGCAGGGCACCGTGGCGTTCGTCGGCGGCAAATTCCTGGGCCAAAGAGGCCGTGGCGGGTGCCATGGCCGTTGGCTTGGGGGGGGCCAAGGGGGTATTGGAGGCAGCAGGGCACATGGCTGTGACTGTACCCATAAATTGGACGCTGGCGGGCAGGCGAAAACCCGGCCTGACCGCTTCAAAACTGCAATGCAAGAAGGAAAAGTGCCAATAGTTCCTGTAAGTACTGGATAGTTTGCTATATAAAACAAAGCACTATGCAAGCGCCACGGCGGTCTCCATCGGCGCAGAAAACTGTGCGCCCAATTGGTGGGCCAGCGACGGCAGCACGGACAACTGTTCGATCAGCGTGCGCACGCTGCCGCAGGCTGTCTTCAGGCGGATGGCGCGCAGTTGGGTGCGCACGGTGGACAACTGCACGCCCTGGTGCGTGGCAATCTGCTGCGGCCGCAGGCCTTTGCAGACCTGCGCCAGCACCTGGCCTTCGGCGCTGGTCAGCCCGCGTTCACGGGCGAACAGAGTCACGGTGGTGGTGTCACAGATTTGCTGTTTGGCAAAGGCCAGCAAGGCGTAGCCTGGGCAGGACAGCGGCATCACCGCCACGGCATCCGCGCTGTGCGCCTCATGCAGTTGCAACAGCGTGCGCTGGCCGCTTGACGTGCGTTGCAGGGCCAGACGCAGTGCCTTGGCGTCACTGGCCTTGCGGGTGCAAAGCAGGCCGTTGCTGGCGCACAGACCCGTGTTGCCTGCGTTTGCGGGCAACAAGGCACTTTGGGCCGGCGCGTTGGCAAACAGCACCTGATCGGTCTCGGTGTTGACGACCGCCAGACCGTAGTCGACCTGGTTGAGCACGGCGTGCAACAGGCTCAGTTCCAGTGATGGCTTGTGAAAGCCGGTGTCAAAGTTCGACATGATGCTGCCCCTGCCGCGCGCCGGGCCTGCACCGTGCAGGCCGCTGTTCAACGCGCTGGGACAAGCTTAAAAAATGACGGGCCTGGCGGGCGGTAACTTTGACGGCCTGGTTTTGTGACGTGTGCACCAAACCGCGTCGCGGGGCGGTTTTTCATCAGTTGTGATGATGCACTGCACGGCGACCCGAACGATAGTTGCACCACCCGATGCGGGCCAATCAGCTTGGTCTTTTTTTGACGGTTGATTGAGGGGTTTTTTTGTGCAAACGATTTTTAAGGGGAACGCTATGACTTTTGAACACAAGCGGCTGGGCCAGGCTTTGGCCGCAGCCGCCATTTTTTCTTTGGCGGCTTGTGGCGGGGGGGGCGGTGGCGGATTGACGACTGCCGCCACCAGCGCCGGGGGCGGTGGCAGCACCGCGCCTGTGGTTACCCCAGTTGTCGTGGCAACCACCGACGTGGCCACAACGGTGATTGACGACCCGATTGAAAATGCCCTGGTGTGTGTGGACGAGAATCTGAACCACATCTGCGATGCGAATGAAACCCAGGGCCGCACCGATGCCAACGGCAAAATCGTGCTGAAAGTGCCGTCCATCAAGGTGGGCAAATTCCCCACCGTGGCGGTGGCTGGGACAGATGCCAAGATGAATGGCAAGGCCATCACAGTGCCCTTGACCTTTGTCGCCCCGGTGGGCAACCCCGGTGTGGTCAGCCCGCTGAGCACCTTTGTGCACCAGGAGGTGGTCAACGGCGCCACGGTGGCTGAAGCCGTCGCCGCCATCAAAACCAAGCTCAACATCACCGGTTCGCCATTGGACGACTACAGCGCGTCCATTGGCAAGGGTGCACCCGCCGACGGCAGCAACAACCCGGCCGATCTGGCCCGCGTGGTCGCCAAAACCATGCAAGACCAGACCGAGGCGGCAAAAACTGGCACTCTGACCGATGGCAGCGTCATCACCAAGGCCGACCTGGACAAACTGGTGCGCCAGGCCATTGCCGAGATACTGCCGACTCTGGTAGCCGCCATGGCCAACAATGCTGGCAAAACCGGTGATGCCCTGGACGCAGCGGTCAAGGCGGTGGTCGCCCCAGCGCTGGTGACGCCGGCGCAAGTGGCCGTCAAGGTAGAGGTCGAAAAGCAGAAAGATGTCGCCCTGGCCGCCTATGTGCCAGCAGCGGGCATCACGCTGGGCACACTCAATTACACGGACAAAAACAACTGGTACACCCGACATTTCAGTTCGACCCTGGCGCAAGCCACGCCCGATGCTGACGGTTCGTTACGTGTACAAGACAAACGTTACCGCAGCAACACGGGTGTGGTCGCGGCCTGGAACTTTTCCGGCGACCCTTCCAACGAAAGCCAGTTGCACTGGACGGGCAGCGCCTGGGCGGCCTGTGGCTTGAATTTTGAATTTAAGACCACCGTGCGGGATGCCCAGGGCAATAACAAATTCGACTATTGCAATGGGGCTACCGTGGGCAATGGTGCCAACGCATCCTTTGACATTTTTGACAAGACCTTGCTTGAGGTCTACCAAAAGGCGCGGGCTGACGGGTTTACCAATCTGTTTATCAACAATGAAGCCACCGCTTTGGGTGCGGCCAAGTTCCCGGCCGGGTCGTTATTGCGGATCAACAA
>JANYCG010000108.1 GCA_025360385.1 Burkholderiales bacterium
AGGCAGGCCCGTTGCAATGTAGCTGCCCGCATTCAGCGGCGGGTTGCTGGCGTTGACCTGGATCGCCGTGATGGCTGTGCCCACTGTGCCAATCACCGTGGGCGCTGCTGCGTTGGCCGACAACACCGGTGTGCTGGTGATGGCCGGTGAGCCTGCAGAGGCCACGATGATGCTGACGGCTTTGGTAAACGTGCCCGTTGGCGTAGTGGCCTGCACGGTGACGGGGAAACTGCCGCTAGCCGTGGGCGTGCCCGTGATCTGGCCGTTGCCAATGTTGAACGCCAAGCCCGCAGGAAGGCCGCCAGTCAACGCGTAGGCGCTCGCAGCCACCACGGTGGTGGTCTGGTACGTCGCAATCGCTGCACCTTGCGTCGCGGCTATGGCACCGGCGCTGGTGATGCCGTCAATGTTAAAGGTGACCGACGCCGTCCCCTGTCCTGGCGCCGCGTTGGTGGCCGTCAGCGTCACGCCGCTGTACACCCCAGCAGTGTTGGGCGTGCCTGTTATCTGGCCGCTGCTAGCGTTCAGGCTCAGGCCAGGAGGTAGGCCGATTTGGCCGTACCCGGTGATGACCGGGTTGCTGGCCACCACCTGGATCGGCGCGCCAATGGCCACATTCACCGGCAAGGTGGTAGTCAGCGGGCCGCTGATGACCGGAACTGACACCGGATTGACAGTGAACTGCACCGGCAGGTCTGCAAAACCCTTGCTATTGGTGGCCCGTAGCGTTGCGTTGTACACATTGCTGGCGTTGGGCGTGCCCGACACCACACCGGTTACCGCGTTGATGCTCATACCAGGTGGCAATGCCCCGCCCACCACCGAGTAGCTGTTCACCGGGTTGCTGGCGATCAGGCTGTAGTTCATCGGCGCGTTGATGTTGCCCGTCACCGCCGCCCCACTGCTGATGACCGGGCCGGCACTGGGGTCAATACGGATGGTGAAGGCCGCGTTGCCGAGGCCACCGCCATTGTTCCAGTTGACCCCCAGCGTGATGCTGAAGTCGCCGCTTTGGGTGGGTGTGCCCGACAGCAGGCCGCTGGCGTCAACGCTCAGGCCGGTTGGCAATCCCGAGGCGCTGTAGGTGGGGGTCAGGTTGGATTGGTTGGTCGAAACGATTTGGCGCGGTGTGATCGGCGAATTGGCTGTACCGACAAAGGCGGGGGACAGCGGCAAACTCGGCGCAGTGACCACCGGCACACCACCATTTGATACAGTGAAGTTGATATTTTTCTGGAAGGTTCCATTGGGGGTAATGGCCTGGATCGTGATCGGGAAACTGCCGCTTTGGGTGGGCGTGCCTGATATCAAGCCCGTGGCATCGATGCTCACCCCGGCGGGTAAAGTGCCGCTGAGCAATGTCCGCGACGTGGCGTTGTTCAGCGTGGTCGTGGTTTGGTAGCTGGTCATCGCTACGTTTTCAATCGCCGCGATCACGCCTCCGCTGGTGATGCCGTCAATAGTGAAGTTGACTGCGGCAGAGCCTTGCCCCGGCGCTGCGTTTTTTGCAGTCAGCGTCACGCTGACTGCCGCAGCAGGTGTCGTGGGAGTCCCGGTGATGATGCCCGTGACGGCATCCAGGCTCAGTCCTGCAGGCAGGTTGGCCGAGCCATAGTTCGAAATGACAGGGTTGCTGGCCACCACCTGGATTGGGGTGATTAAAACTCCAGCAGGCAGCACCGTGGCCCCAGGCAGGCTGATGACCGGTACCAAAATCGGATTGAAGACAAAGGTGATCGCCAAATCATTCAGAGGGTTGAAACCAACCATATTGGTCGCCCGCAAAGTTCGGGTGTAAGAACCGCTGGCGACCGCATTGGCTGACGCAGAAATAACGCCTGTCGCCGCATTCAAATTCAACCCCGTTGGCAAAGGCGTACCCACTACCGAGAAGGTGTTGACGGGGTTAGTCGCCGTCAGTTGGTAGTTGAACGCCTGATTGACGTTGACCGCCGCCGGGCTGGCGCTGCTGGTGATGGCCGGCTGTGCAATCGGGTCTATCCGCACAGTCCGTACAAAATTGGCGCTGACGCCGCCGCCGTCGTTCCAATTGGCGGTAATGGTCCAAACAAAGTCGCCACTGACCGTGGGCGTTCCCGAAATCAAGCCGGTGGTCGCGTTGATGCTGACGCCGGCCATCACCGGATTGGACGAAAGCGTATAGGTCGGCGTCTTGTTAGAAGGATTGGTGGCACTGACTTGAATGTTGGCAATGGCCGAAATCGGTGCATTGACCGTGCCAACTCTTGTAGGGGAACCTGCAACGGCAGACAAAACCGGCGTCGAGGACACCACCGGCGGACCCGCCGATGCCACCACAATCGACAAGGCTTGGGCCATGTTGCCCGCCGAGGTTGGGACAGTGACATTGACGGGGAATGTGCCGCTGATGCTGGGCGCAGGGCTGGCCGTCAGGTTGGGGCTTGACAACGCAACCCCAGATGGCAAACCAGGGACGGTGATAGCGCCATTGGGGGCGGGATTCGAGGTGATGGCAAAAGGCAGATTGGTGGTGGCGTTTTGGGTCAGGTTCAACGTGGCCGCGCTTTTTACCCCATGGATTGGAATAGTCACCGATTTGGTGACAAAGCCCAACGTCGTGTTCACCTGCAATGTGACCGAATAATTGCCGGGGGTAGCCGTCGCAGTACCAGTGATTACGCCAGTTGAGGTATTAAGAGACAAGCCCAGACTCGCCAGTGTTGTCACACCGATATCCGCAAACCTATTGGTTGCGGCGAGCGTGCCATTTGTCTGAACCAGGTAGTTGTAGGCCTGACCCAAGACGACAGCCGGTGGGTCAAGCAATGGCTCAAACGGCGAGCCACGGATGCCAATTACCGTCATCGTTACACTCGCCTGAACCCCTGCGGGAGAGGCCGCATTAAGAATTTTGTAGGTAAAAGTGTCTGTCCCTACGAAGTTGTTCGGCGGTGTGTACGTGATGTTGTAGGTGATGGGGTTGCCCGTGCCATTGGCTGCTACAGAAGTAGCACCGCCTTGGGTACCATTGGTGGCCGTGACCCCCCCTGAATCCAACGCAACCCCACTGGCCACGATACCCACAATAGACGGGTAAGCCGGGTTTGATACCGCCCTTGGCAACAACCCGTATGCGTCAACCACTTTGGCAGAGTTCATGAGCGTTGAAGCCGCGCCATTGCCAGGTGCGGGCACCATAAACTGCCCAATGTAAAGGGCCATGCTCAGTGCATTATTGGCATTGATCGCCGAGCCAGCAATGCCGAAATAGCCGGCCATCACGCCGCCTGACGCAAACGCGTTTGTCACAAGCAAAGGGTTATTGGCACCAAATGGATGGCGCGATCCAGCCCCGATACCCTGCGTGGTCGAAGGCTCAGTACCCGAAAAATGGCATGACTTGCAGGACTGGCCTGAGGTCACACCAAACTGATTGGCCGCACCATAAAGCGACTTGCCCGCAGCAACGCTCACTGCTTGCCCAAACGCAGGCAGCCACAACGATACCCAGACCAGTGCCAGAAGGGCAATCGTCTTTGGAAATAGGTGCCAAGTAAATTTCACGCCCTGAGTGTATCGAATCGTGACCCTTGGCACAAAGGCATCCAGACCACATCACATTTTTGTCCGCGCAGCGTGAATTCGATCACGCCACGGCAAGCCTTGCGCAGTAGGTCGGCACCATCGTTTGAACCCCGCGTCGGCACGCTCACCTTCACTTCAAACCAAACTAGCCGAGGAGGCAGACACAAAGCCCGCCTCGGACGAACAACGCCCCACTGGAGAGGTTTGATGTGAAATTTTGGTCTACCCGGAGGGGATCGAACCCCCGACCCTCAGCTTAGAAGGCTGATGCTCTATCCAACTGAGCTACGGGCAGAGATCGACGCAATGATGAAGTCGAGCGCCCATTTTGACGTCAACCCCTCACGTCAACGGAAAGTTAGGCCCACTCGACATTCGATAGAAATTTGATGGTCGGGGCGAAAGGATTCGAACCTTCGACCCTCTGGTCCCAAACCAGATGCGCTACCAGGCTGCGCTACACCCCGACTGGCCCGTATTCTACCTTCAAGCCGGGTGCCGCTTTCGATTCGTCGCAGTGCAGAATGGCATTTTGAATCGAAAATCAACCTCCAAACACAATTCACAGGCCATATTCATCGGAAGTCCTTACAAATACAGCATTCTTAGATACATTAATGATAGCAATCAAAATTCGCGTACCCAACAACCCGCCCAATGACGAACCCTTTGCCTTTGCTTCAGCCTGGTGACACATTTCCACCTGCGCAAAACGCGTGGGACGCCGACTCCCCTGCGGCGGGCTTGCTCGCAGTTGGCGCGGATCTCTCAGTCCAAACTCTGGTCGCGGCCTACAGTGGCGGCATATTTCCGTGGTTCAGCTCGGGGCAGCCCATTTTGTGGTGGAGTCCGAACCCGCGCATGACGCTGGAGGTGGCTAAATTCAAGCTGCATCGGTCCATGCGCCGCCATTTGCAAAAATTTGTGATCACCGGCGGTGCTGAGATACGCATGGATTCCGCTTTCGAGCAGGTCATCCAAGCCTGCGCCAGCAGCCCCCGCGAGGCGCAGACCGGTACCTGGATCGTCCCTGGGATGGTGTGCGCCTACCGTGCGCTGCACGAAGCGGGTTTTGCGCACAGCGTTGAAACCTGGATCGACGGCGAGCTGGTGGGCGGCCTGTATTGCGTGGCGCTGGGCAAAGCGGTGTTTGGAGAATCCATGTTCACCCTTGTGCCAGACGCTTCCAAAACCGCTTTGGCGGCGCTGGTTTGTTTTGCCCGCGCCAAGGGCATCCAGATGATTGATTGCCAGCAGAAAACCGGGCATCTCGCGTCTTTGGGTGCCCATGAAACAGACCGGGCGAAATTTCTGCTGCACGTCCAGTCGGCGCGACAGGCCAGCGCCCCAACTTGGCAGTTTGACCCCCTATACTGGCGTGAACTTCTCGGAAATGAGCCTCCACAAACCCGCCATTTGCCGCTGTGACACTTCTCAAGGATCTTCCCCTTCAGGCTTTGCAGTTTTATGCGACAGCCCCTTACCCGTGCAGTTACCTGCCCAATCGCCCAGCGCGCTCTCAGGTCGCCAGCCCCAGCCACCTCATCAACAACCAGACCTATTCAGAGCTGGTCGCGCAGGGTTTTCGCCGCAGCGGAATGTTCACCTACCGCCCCTACTGCGACGGCTGCCAGGCCTGTACGCCGCTGCGTGTTTTGGTGGACCAATTTGCGCCTACCCGCAGCCAGAAACGCGCCAGGAAAAAACATCAAAATCTTCAAGCCAGGGTGCGCAACCTGGGCTTCGTTGAGGAACACTACCAACTGTATTTGCGTTACCAAACCAGCCGGCACAGTGGCGGCGGCATGGACCAGGACAGCGTCGACCAGTACACCCAGTTTTTGCTGCAAAGCCGGGTCAATTCCAGGCTGGTGGAGTTTCGCGAAATTGCAGCAGACGGCATCCCCGGCGGCTTAAAAATGGTGTCCATTCTGGATGTCCTGGACAACGGTATTTCAGCGGTTTACACCTTTTACGAACCAGACGCTGGCGCAAGCTACGGCACCTTCTGCGTTTTGTGGCAACTGGCCCAGGCCAAGAAACTCGGACTGGCGCATGTCTACCTGGGTTATTGGATAAAACAAAGTCCAAAAATGAGCTACAAAGCGCACTTTGGCCCGCATGAGGTTTTGGTGGATGGCGAATGGGTTGACGCACCATAACTGTGGCAAAAGGCGTCATTCCAAGTCATTCCAAGTTTGGGACTCTTATTTCACATGGTAAAATGGAACCTCACACGTCACCCCGACCCATGAAAAAAATCAACCCTGATAGCCCAGCGACGCCAAGCGTTCAAGTCATTGAACGTATGTTCTCACTGATCGACATGTTGGCCTCACGCGAAGAAGCGATGTCGCTGAAAGAGATCAGTGCAAAAACCGGGTTGCACCCGTCCACGGCCCACCGCATCTTGAATGACCTTGCGACCGGTCGTTTTGTAGACCGCCCGCAGCCGGGCAACTACCGCCTGGGCATGCGTTTGCTCGAATTGGGCAATTTGGTCAAAGGACGCCTGAATGTGCGCGATGCAGCCATGGCCCCGATGCGCCAACTCCACCAATTAATCCAGCAACCCGTCAACCTGTCGATACGCCAGGGCGATGAAATTGTCTACATCGAGCGCGCCTTCAGCGAACGCTCTGGCATGCAGGTTGTGCGGGCCATCGGCGGCCGCGCGCCATTGCATTTGACGTCCGTGGGCAAGTTGTTTTTGGCCGCGGACGATGCCCCACGCATCCGCGCTTATGCCACCCGCACGGGTCTGGCCGGGCAGACGCGCAACAGCATTACCCAATTGCCATCGCTTGAACGCGAACTGGTACGAGTACGCCAGCTGGGCACGGCCGTCGACAATGAAGAGTTGGAACTAGGCGTTCGCTGCATGGCAAGCGGCATCTATGATGACCAAGCCAAGCTGATCGCGGGCCTGTCAATTTCGGCACCGGCCGGGCGCCTGGACGAACAATGGCTGTCCAAATTGCAGGCCGCCGTAGACGAGATTTCGGCAACCCTGGGTTTTGCACCAGCCGTGCAAAAACGGGAATCCGTAGTCAAATCCTAGGACGGTCGAGACGATCAATATGCCGCTATTGGGTGTCGAGTCGCGACACAGTGAGCTGAATCCAAAGACCGATGCAGCTAAACACCTAGGCCAGGGGCAACCCGGCATTTCGTCCGGCAATGCAGCCCAACAAGAGAATTGGCTTTTGCTACCTCCCCTTAGGCCTTGGACACCCCGTTGAGCGCTCCAGTCGCTTTGATGGCCGGGCTTGACTCAACCCAGCGCTTGACGCGCTCTGCGTCTCCCAAACGGCTGAGTTTGCCAGCCGAGTCCAGAAACACCATGATCAGCTTTCGCCCCGCCACTTTGGTCTGCATCACAAGGCAACGCCCTGCCTCTGAGATGTAGCCTGTTTTTTGCAGCCCAATATCCCAGGCCGGGTTCTTCACCAGGCGGTTGGTCGTGTTGAATTGAAGCGTTCGGTTGCCAACCTCCACCTGGTAACTGGGTGATGTAGTCAACTCCCGCAGCACCGCGTCTCCGTGGGCGACATTGACCAACGTGGCCAAGTCCCGCGCGGTGGACTGATTTTTGCTGGACAGTCCGGTCGGCTCAACATACCGGGTGTCCGCCATGCCCAATAGCTTGGCCTTGGCATTCATTTGCGAGACAAACACCGGCAAGCCGCCAGGGTAACTGCGCCCCAAGGCGTGTGCAGCCCGGTTTTCGCTGGACATCAAGGCCAGGTGCATCAGCTCGCCGCGGGTCAGCACAGTGCCCACTTTGAGGCGGGAGCGACTCCCTTTTTCAGTGTCGACATCATCCTGTGTAATGGTGATGACTTCGTCCTGCGCCAGTTTGGCTTCGCTGATCACCAGACCGGTCATCAATTTTGTGAGCGAGGCGATCGGCAACACCGCGTGTTCATTTTTGCTGAACAGGACTTCCTGTGTGTCCTGGTCGACCACAAAAGCCACGCTTGACTTCAAGTCCAGCGCATCGCCGCCATGTTGCAAACCGGCGATTTCGCCAAAAGATGGTTTTGCTGGAACTGCAGCCGCCCGCAACACCCCTTTTTGGCGTGTGCGAAGCGACGACTTCGACACTTTGCGTTTATGCACCTTGTCTGACACCGCTGCTTTGGCCACTCTGCGCCCACTTTGAGCCGCATTTGCCACAGAAGTCCCTGTAAATACTAGCATTACAGCTACAGTAACAATAGCAGCAATAGAATTAATTTTCATCAAATGGATTCCAAGGCAGTGGATGTCGACGGGCCATAAAAAAAAGTCACTGTCGCGTTAATTACGCGACAGTGACAGTTTACTCAAAAAATGATAGTCAGATCAACTACTTGCACCTTGTTTCTCAACAAAATCTTCAACATTTGGGGTTTACCCTAGCCTTGCGCAGCAACCCGATCAGCTTTGCTGTGTAACTTGTTGAGGGCACTCAGATAAGCCTTAGCCGAGGCCACCACGATGTCGGGGTCAGACCCGACGCCGTTCACCACGCGACCGCTGTTTTGCAAACGCACTGTGACTTCCCCCTGGCTCTCTGTAGAACCGCTTATGGCGTTCACAGAATAGAGCACCATCTCGGCGCCACTTTTAGCGTGCGTTTCGATGGCCTTCAGGGATGCGTCGACAGGGCCGTTCCCATCGGAACTGCCTTTAACTTCTTTGCCGCCTACGGTGAAAACGACGCTGGCCTGCGGGCGTTCGCCGGTTTCACTGTGTTGCGACAGGGATACAAAACCATATTCCTCGTTCTCGTGGGTGACGCTTTCGTCACTGACCAGGGCCAAAATATCCTCGTCAAAAATGTCGCTCTTGCGATCGGCGAGTTCCTTGAAGCGGGCGAAGGCCGTGTTGACGTCGGCCTCGGACTCCATCTGCACACCCAGATCGAGCAAGCGCTGCTTGAAGGCGTTGCGGCCGCTGAGCTTGCCCAGCACGATCTTGTTGGCTGTCCAGCCCACATCTTCGGCGCGCATGATCTCGTAGGTGTCCCGTGCCTTCAGCACGCCATCCTGGTGGATGCCAGAGGCGTGGGCAAAGGCGTTGGCGCCCACCACGGCTTTGTTGGGCTGCACCACAAAACCGGTGGTCTGGCTGACCATGCGGCTCGCAGCCAGAATATGTTTGGTGTCGATGTTCAAGTCCAGGCCAAAATAATCGCGCCGCGTCTTGACCGCCATCACCACTTCTTCCAGCGAACAATTGCCTGCGCGCTCGCCCAGGCCGTTGATGGTGCATTCCACCTGGCGTGCGCCGCCAATCTTGACGCCGGCCAGAGAGTTGGCCACGGCCATGCCGAGGTCATTGTGGCAATGCACAGACCATACCGCTTTGTCCGAATTCGGGATGCGCTCGCGCAACATCTTGATGAACTCGCCGTACAGCTCAGGCACGGCGTAACCCACGGTGTCGGGCACATTGATGGTGGTGGCGCCTTCGTTGATCACGGCCTCTAACACGCGGCACAGAAAGTCGGGCTCTGAGCGGTAACCGTCCTCAGGACTGAATTCGATGTCGGCCATCAAATTGCGGGCGAATCGTGTGGACAACTTGCACTGCTCAAACACCTGGTCAGGCGTCATGCGCAGCTTCTTCTCCATGTGCAAGGGGCTGGTGGCCAGAAACAGGTGCAGGCGGCCGTTCTTGGCCGGCTTCAAGGCCTCGGCAGCGCGCGATACATCACGGTCATTGGCGCGGGCCAGCGAGCAGATGGTCGAGTCCTTGATGGCCTCCGCAATCGCCTTGACGCACTCAAAGTCGCCATTCGAACTGGCGGCAAAACCAGCCTCGATCACGTCAACCTTCAGGCGCTCCAGCTGGCGAGCGATGCGCAGCTTTTCGTCCCGGGTCATGGAGGCACCGGGCGACTGCTCGCCGTCGCGCAAGGTGGTGTCAAAAATGATGAGTTTGTCGGTCATGGTGCTCTTTCAGAAGTTCTCGTCAATTCACGAAGTATCAAAAACCAGCAACCCAAAACAAAACGGCCCGTTGCTGGAAGCTAACGGGCCGTTTTGGGTAAATCTTGGAGATGTACGCGCTCAGCCCGCCTTTGATAGCAATAGGCCTAGCAGCGTCACAATGCCAAACAGCGCTATTTCAAACTTGAAATAGCGGCTGACGGCAAGACGGGCGACGCGTGCGGAATTCATGGCCGAAATATAGCACAGGTTTGACGCGGGCATTCAATTGAAGGTTAGTGCAGCCCACGCTCATCCGGCTCATCGGTTGAGGTGGCGATGACGCTGGTTTGCAGGCCTTTGGCTTTGCGCCAGAAATAAATGACATACCCGCTGATGCCGTAGGCGACGAAAACACCAAACAGCACAATGGGCGGGTCGATATTGATCACGGCAATACCCAGCGCAATCAGCACCAGCACGGCGAATGGCACGCTTTTCTTCATGCTCAAGTCTTTGAAGCTGTAAAAAGGCACATTGGTCACCATGGTCAGCCCGGCATACAAAGCCAGGACAAAGGTGATCCAGGGAATGGGCATGCCCCACAGCCGCTCGGCGCCCTCAAAGCCGAGGTCGGTCATGACCCACAAAAAGCCACCCACGAGGGCCGCCGCTGCGGGGCTGGGAAGGCCCTGAAAATACCGTTTGTCCACCACGCCGGTGTTGACGTTGAATCGCGCCAGCCGCAGGGCTGCGCAGGCCACGTAAACAAAGGCCGCCAGCCAGCCCCAGCGCCCCAGGCCTTGCAGCGCCCAGATGTAGCTGATGAGGGCAGGTGCTGCGCCAAATGACACCATGTCTGACAGCGAATCCATTTGCTCGCCAAAGGCGCTTTGGGTGTTGGTCATGCGCGCCACACGGCCGTCCAGGCTGTCCAGCACCATGGCGCAAAAAATACCAATGGCGGCCCGGTCAAAATGCCCGTTGACCGCCATGACGACCGCGTAAAACCCGCCAAACAAAGCGGCCAGTGTGAACAGGTTCGGCAAAATGTAAATGCCTTTGCGGCGCTTGCGAACCACAACGGCTTCGTTCTCTACAAACTCGGATTCCACGCCATCATGCATAAAGTGCCTTATGTCCCTGTCAATGCTAAGTAGTTAGATACATTATTAATAGCATCACAGATCAAAAATCATCCCAATAAAAAGGCCACCCGGCACGCCGGATGGCCTTTGAACTGTAACAGCCTGCGCGTCACGTCACCCGAAAGAACGAAGCTTAGCGCTTCAGCGGCGCACGGCGACCTTGCAGGAGTAAAGCTTAGTTGCGCGTTTGGTCCACCAGCTTGTTTTTGGCGATCCAGGGCATCATGGCGCGCAACTTGGCACCCACGACTTCGATCTGGTGCTCCGAATTCAAGCGGCGACGGCTGATGAGCGTGGGCGCGCCCGCCTTGTTTTCAAGGATGAAGCTTTTGGCGTATTCGCCGGTCTGGATGTCTTTCAACACCTGCTTCATGACCTTTTTGGTCTCGTCGGTCACGATGCGCGGACCGGTGACGTATTCGCCGTATTCCGCGTTGTTGCTGATGGAATAGTTCATGTTGGCGATGCCGCCTTCATAGATCATGTCGACGATCAATTTGAGTTCGTGCAGGCACTCAAAGTAGGCCATCTCAGGGGCGTAACCGGCTTCGACCAGGGTCTCAAAACCGGCCTTGATGAGCTCGACCGTGCCGCCGCACAAGACAGCTTGTTCGCCGAACAGATCGGTTTCGGTCTCTTCACGGAAGTTGGTCTCAATGATGCCGGCCTTGCCGCCGCCATTGGCCATGGAATAAGACAGCGCCATTTGCAAAGAACGGCCGGATTTGTCCTGGTGCACCGCCACCAGATGGGGCACACCACCGCCTTGCGCATAGGTGCCGCGCACGGTGTGGCCCGGGGCCTTGGGCGCGACCATCCACACGTCCAGGTCGGCGCGGGGCGAGACCAGACCGTAATGCACGTTGAAGCCGTGGGCAAACACCAGGGCCGCGCCCTGCTTGATGTTGGGCGCCACGTCATTCGTGTAAACCGTGCCAATTTGCTCGTCAGGCAGCAAAATCATGACGACATCTGCCGCCTTGACGGCATCGGCCACTTCAGCGACTTGCAGGCCGGCTTTGCCGACCTTGTCCCACGAAGCGCCGCCTTTGCGCAGGCCGACGACGACTTTGACGCCGCTGTCGTTCAGGTTTTGCGCATGGGCATGGCCCTGGCTTCCGTAACCGATGATGGCCACGGTTTTGCCCTTGATCAGGCTCAGGTCGCAATCTTTGTCGTAATAAACTTTCACTTTTTTCTCCTGTTAAATTAAACCAAATTGAATGAAGGAAAGGGCAATTTTCCGACGGGCCGCCCCTAGGAAAATTAGCCCCTCGGGGGGCAGCGAACCACACGAAGCGGGGAGCGTGGGGGCAACATCTAGACTCGCAAGATTCTTTCACCCCGCCCAATGCCGCTGGAGCCGGTACGCACCGTTTCAAGAATGGCGCTGCGCTCGATGGCTTGCAAAAACGCATCGTTTTTGGACTGGTCGCCGGTCAACTCAATGGTGTAGCTTTTGTCAGTGACGTCAATGATGCGGCCCCGGAAAATATCAGCCATGCGCTTCATCTCTTCGCGCTCTTTGCCGACAGCGCGCACCTTGACCATCATCAACTCGCGTTCGATGTAGGGGCCTTCGGTCAGGTCGACCACCTTGACGACCTCGATCAGCCGGTTCAAGTGTTTGGTGATTTGCTCGATGACATCGTCAGAACCCGAGGTCTGGATGGTCATGCGAGACAGCGTGGCGTCCTCTGTCGGCGCGACCGTGAGGGATTCAATGTTGTATCCCCTGGCGGAAAACAGACCGACAACGCGAGACAGGGCACCGGGCTCGTTTTCGAGCAAAACTGCAATGATGTGTTTCATGGGAATGATTCCTCTTTTCGCCGCCCTCCTCTGCGCACGGTAATGTGCAGGCTTGGCGGACAATAGATTCGTCTAAAAAATTTTGGAAAGTACTTAAACTACGTTTTTCTATCATTTTAAGCTAAATTTAGCTTAAATAAACATCAAATACGCTACTAATAGAATATCAGCTTATGCACTGGTTACAGGAACTTCTGACAAATATCAACTGTAATTAGTTTGGTAAATAGTTTTACAGGTCTTCACTGCCCATTAACATCTCGGTGATGCCCTGGCCAGCTTTGACCATGGGGAACACGTTTTCAGTCGGGTCAGTGCGGAAATCCATAAATACTGTGCGGTCTTTGAGTTTGCGCGCCTCGCGGATAGCCCCCTCAACGTCGCCGGGTTTTTCGATCAACATGCCGACGTGGCCATAGGCCTCGGCAAGTTTGACGAAATTGGGCAAAGCGTCCATGTAGCTGTGGCTGTAGCGGCCTTCGTAGTCGATCTCTTGCCACTGGCGCACCATGCCCAAATAGCGATTGTTCAACGCCATGATCTTGATCGGCGTGTTGTATTGCAGGCAGGTGGACAGCTCCTGGATGCACATTTGCACCGAGCCTTCGCCGGTGATGCAGAACACCTCGGCCTCGGGTTTTGCCAGCTTGATCCCCATGGCGTAGGGGATGCCCACGCCCATGGTGCCCAAACCGCCAGAGTTGATCCAGCGGCGTGGCTCGTCAAAACGGTAATACTGGGCCGCCCACATTTGATGCTGGCCCACGTCGGAGGTGATGTAGGCGTCGCTGTCTTTGGTCATGTTCCACAAGGTTTCAACCACGTGCTGCGGCTTGATGACATCGCCCTTGCCCATGCTGAACTTGAGGCAGTCTTTTTTGCGCCAGCCTTCAATCGTGTCCCACCAGGCCGCGAGGGCTTTGGGGTCAGGCTTGACTGTGCCGTCTTTGATCATCGCGATCATTTCACCCAGCACGTCTTTGACGTCGCCCACGATAGGGATGTCCACTTTGACGCGTTTGGAGATGCTCGACGGGTCAATGTCGATGTGGATGATTTTGCGTTCGTTTTGCGCAAAGTGTTTGGGGTTGCCAATCACGCGGTCATCAAACCGCGCGCCCACCGCCAGCAGCACGTCGCAGTTCTGCATGGTGTTGTTGGCCTCCAGGGTGCCATGCATGCCCAACATGCCCAAAAACTTGGGGTCACTGGCCGGGTAGGCGCCTAAGCCCATCAAAGTGTTCGTGACCGGGTAACCCAGCATGTCGGCCAGCGTGCGCAGCTCGGCCGAGGCATTGCTCAAGATCACGCCGCCGCCGGTGTAAATGTAAGGACGCTTGGCCGCGAGCAACAGCTGCAAGGCCTTGCGGATTTGCCCGCCGTGGCCCTTGCGCACCGGGTTGTAAGAGCGCATCGTCACCGTTTCGGGGTAACCGGCGTAAGGCACCTTGTTGAACGACACGTCTTTGGGGAT
>JANYCG010000231.1 GCA_025360385.1 Burkholderiales bacterium
TAAAGAGGCAAAACATAGTTCTCCCCAATCTTGCTATATCCCATGCGACTGGCGAACTTGCCCACCCGCTCAAAGTCGCCTCCGCTGTTGACGCCCAAGTTGATTTCAATCGCCTTGCGGTTCCTGGCCCATTGCTCAAATGCCTTCAGCAAGCGCACCGCATAGCCGCCGCCACGCGCTTCGGGCAGCACGTCGTAATGCATCACGCTGGCGCACCAGCCCGGGCTAAAAATGTGCTGCTCCATTACGCCCAACAGGCCACCCACCACCTGCCCTTGGGTGTTGACGGCCACCAAAAAAGCGTATTTGCCCTGCCCTTTGGTGATGACGTCGGCAAACGCCTGCGCCAGCCGCCCGCTCTCGTAGGGGTGGGTGCTGAAGCGAGTGAGCGCGTGCATGCGGTCGCCTACGGCCAGCAGGCTCGGCATGTCTTGCAAGGTGGCGAAGCGAATGGGCATGGTGTGTTACAGCTTGAAAATTTCGTCCAGCATAGAGGGGTAAAACGCGGGGTGCAACAACGGGTTGCAATTAGCCTCCAGAAACTGCACTGTACCGCTGACGTCCAGCACAGCGTCCAGCGTCATGGCGTAGCCGCTGGCAATCGCCGGGCCCACCACCTGGTTCATGGCTTGCCCCGCTTGGACCAGTTGCGCCTGCAAGGGCGTGCCTTTGATCTGTCCAGCGGCATTGCAATCAGTGTGGATGGCGGGGTTCAGGTCCGACAGGTAGCGATAGTCCACCACCACGTCTTTGCCTTCGGGTGGCACAAAGGCGGGCACCAAACCCCACAGGGCGACCACAGCAGTGTGCACGTGGGTCCAGGCTCCGTGGGCGCCCAGGCGCAGCACCAGCAGTTCTTTCAGCGAAGATCGGCCATCGCCACGCAGGCTGGGCATGGGCACCACTTCGGCCACCACCAACGCGCCGTTCCAGTACCAGGCTTTGATGAGCTGGCCTACGACGAATTGCTCGACATAGGCACCGGGCGGCAATACCAGGTCGGGCTGGGCAGCCGGTGGCGGCGACGCGTAAAACGGGCCCTGCAAACCATTGCCAAAAGAGGACTTGTCTTGTTTGACGACAAACGCGCCTTTGGCTTGGGCCAGGTCGAGTGTCCAGGCCGGTGTGGCCAACCCGGCGGCTTTGGCAAAGGCTTTGAAGGCTAGTTTGCTTTGGGCCGCCGGCCAGCCCCGGACAGGCCCTGGCAGCCAGCCAACAAAGCCGTTGACGCCGGGTTGAAGCTGTAACACGTAGCTCAACGCGTCGCCTTTGCCCGTCATAAACTGCGGCAAGAAATTTCGGGTGCGGCCCCGGTGGTTGACGCTCAGGCCAAGTGTGGCGGCGTCGACGCTGCCCTGGGCCTGGTTGGCTTGCAACCAGGCCTTCACCGCCAGTGCGTGTTGCAGGTAATTGCGTTTGAAGGCCTGCTCCATCACGCCTGCCCCAAAGTCACCACCGCATCCACGATCAGGCCCTTTGGCTGCTGGTGCGTGATGAACAGCATCGACACCTTGCCGCGCAGGGCGTTGATGGTTTTGGCGAAGTGCTCGGCGGTCTCGCTGTCCAACGCGCTGGTGGCTTCGTCAAAGATCAATATCTTGGGCCGTTTGAGCAAAGCCCGGGCGATGGCCAGGCGCTGCTTTTGCCCGCCTGAGAGGCCGGCGCCGCGTTCGCCAATCTCGGTCTGGTAGCCCTTGGGCAGGGTTTCGATGACGGTGTGAATCTCGGCCATTTTGCAGGCCTGCACCACTTGCTCAAAGGTGGCCAGCGGGCTGGCCAGCGCCAGGTTGTCATAAATGCTGCCGGTGAACAGGTTGGTCTCTTGCGGCACCACGCCGAAGTAGGTGCGCAACTCATTGGCGGCCAGGTGGCGGGCGTCGGCGCCGTCGATGCGGATTTGGCCCTGCGTGGGCACGTAAAAGCCCAGCAACAGCTTGGCCAGCGTGGATTTGCCCGACCCCGATGGCCCGACCAGCAGGGTGGTGGAACCGGGCTTCAGGGTGATATGGAGGTTCTCGTAAAGCAGGGGCCGGTCTTCACCGTAACGGAAGGCCAAGCCGGTGATTTCCACCAACCCCTGGCGTTTGGCCTCGCGGCTGGGCTGGGTGGCGTAGGGTTCGGGCGGGGCGTCCATGATGTCGGCCAGGCGTTTGACCGAGATGTTGGCCTGCTGGAACTGCTGCCACAGGCCCACCAGGCGCATCATGGGCTGGCTGAGTTTGCTGGCAAACATCTGGAAGGCCACCAGCATGCCGATGGTGAAAGGGTCGGCGTCCGGGTCTGTGGTGCCGGTAAGGGAGCCTTTCATCACAATCCAGGCCCCGGCGCACAGCACCAGCAGGGTCATGAGCTGCTCCAACATGCCCGCCACCACGTTGTAGGTGTTTCCGATCTGCTTGGTGTGGAAGCCCGCCTCCAGGTAAGTGGCGAGATACCCTCGGTAGCGGCGGCCCAGTTGCGGCTCCATTTGCAGGCTCTTTACCGTCTCCAGGCTGGCAATGTATTCAGTCAGGAAAGCTTGGTTGCGAGCGCCCAGCATGAACTGGTGGTTGAGCCGCTCCCTGAAAAGCGGGGCCACAATGATGGAGATGAGGGTGATGAGCCCCAAGATGGCCAGCACCATCAAGGTAAGCGGCACGCTGTACCAGAACATGACGCCGACAAAGATCAGCAGGAACGGAAAGTCCAGTAGCAGCGTGACCAGGCTGGAGGCGACAAACTCGCGGATGGTTTCCACTGCGTGCAGGCGGGCGGCGATCACGCCTGTGGGGCGGTGCTCGAAATACCGCAGCGGCAGCCGGAATAGGTGCTCGAAAACAGCGGCGCCCAACTGGGCATCCACCCGGTTGCCGGTGTGCAGGATGAGATATTGGCGCACCCAGGTGAGCACTGCGCTGAACAGCATGAAGATGACCAGCCCGGCGGCGATGACCGCCAGGGTGCTGGCGGTTTGGTGGGTGACGACTTTGTCGATGATGACCTGGGTGAACAGAGGTGTGGCCAGCGCGATGACCTGGATGACCAGAGAGGCCAGCAGCACGTCGCGCCAGATGCCTTTGTGCTTCAGGAGAACGGGAATGAACCACCTGAAGCCAAAGGCCTGGCCGGTGCCGAGGTCGGGGCCGTCCACCGGCTTGATTTTGGGTTCGCAAGTGATCCAGGCGCCGGTGGCCGCTACCGCCAATTCAGCGAACACCATTTTTTGGGGTTCTGAACGACCTGGATGGAATACCCACAAGCCGTCTGCGTCTGCCTTGATGGCCAGTGTGAGTTGGGATCCCGCGCTCGATGCCGCAGGCTCTGACGCGGCGGAAAGAGGATCCGCCGCCTTCAATTCAATCAAGCACGGAAACACGAGCTGCCGTGCGAGTTTTTTGCTAGTTGGGAGGCGCTTGTGAATTTTGCACCTGAAGCCCAGGCTTTCCAACGCCACGGGAAGCGTGTCAAATTGGAAGGGTGGCGGAAAACCTTGTAGCAGCAGAGCAGGATCGTACGGAATTCGATTGATTTGGGCGATGCTGCCAATGGCCCAAATCGCGTGTTCTGTGCTGAGTTCCCCTGTGCCCATGTTTTGCTGAATGCGCCCTACATTGTTTTTGAAATTGCCGTCCAAGCAAGGAAGGAAAGCAGGTGTCGCAAGAATCATAGCCGACGAAGCAGTTCACTCGTACGGAAGGACAGAACGTGTCAGCAGTCAATCGACTTGTCCAGTTTGATAACAAATAGACTGTCCACTTTTTTCTGTGAATGACAGCAGGCCAGGCTCACTGCGCAGCCGTTCAAGACGACGGGCCCATGGGCCGTGCTGATGCGCTACGTGAGCGACACGATCGCGCCAACACTCAGGCCGCTCAGACCTGCTGATGCCCTGCCGGTTACGGGGTGACTGCCGGACTTAGACTGAAAGGAAACCAACGCCGAGATGGGCCATGACAATGAATCGGGCGTTCACCACCTGCCAGACCGTGATTCGCGTCGCTGCCACGCGGCCAACACATGCGGCACCGCTTTTTGCATCAGCCTCTCTTGACCTCCACGCCCAAGCCATTTGCGGCCCTTTATCCACGCTGCCCATACAGCGGGAAATCATCGTCGTCCGTCTCACTGTCCCGCTGCTTCAGCGCTTTGCGGCGCTGGCTGATCCAGATTTTGAACTGGGACGGGGTTTTAAAAATAACCAGTTCTGCCTTGAGCTGGCGCGTGCGCTGGCCCATCAAGGCAATGTCACGCTGCAACAAGGGAACCACCATTTGGGGCATGAATGGCTGGAAAGGAGACAGCCCCATCTGCCCGCGCAGCGGCATCTCCACGTCCGCAATTTCCTGTTCGATCTCTTCGAGCTGTTCCTTCAAAATTTTGTTGAAATTTTTAAGTCGCTGCTCCGGCAAACCCGCGATGGACCGGGCATCAATGTGCTCCAGCTCCAGTTGCAGCTCCAGCAGCAACAACAGGTTCTTTTTGTCATACGCCTGGTTGACTTTTTGCATCAATACGGTTTTGCGCTCGCGTTCCAGCGGGTCGGTCTCGCGGTCGGGGTGCAGGGCGCTTGCCAGCTTGCGGTAGACCTCGCGGATCGACTGGCTGGCCTGGGCTGCCTCGGCTTTGGCACGGGCGTCTGCCAGCTCAGCTTTCGCCTGCGCTTTGGCGGTTTGCTCAGGCGTTTTTTTGCGTTGGCTGCGGCGGTCTTGTTCCTCGAACTCCCAGATCTGCGCCTTGTCCATCTCCAGCTTGATTTTGTCGAACAAGTCCGCGGGAGATGCCGCGCCGTCCCCGTCGCCCTCCCCGCCCAAATCCAGGCCAAAAACATCCTGCATGACGTTTTTCAGGCCAGCGGCATCGGCGGCGCTTTGCGCGTCAAAACTGTGCTGGCTGTGTTTGTCGTAAATCGCCTTGAGCGCCTCGTCACCCGACGCAATGACCAAATCGCCCGCCAGTTCGCAGATGATTTGCGCCACCACCTTGCGCTCAGACTTGGTCAGGGATTTGGTGTCTGCAAACGGGCCAAGCGCCTGGTCCAGCGCTCGCACTGTGGCCGCTGCCTGTGCGTCCATGACACGTTTGGCTGGCCGCAAGTCCTGGTGTATTTTTTGCTGGCAAATCAGGTCTGCTGCCTGCCATTGCAGCAACAAATCGCGCTGACGTTCGATTTTTTTGACCAGCCCATTGAAAGATTTTTGCGCCTTGGACAGGCTGGACTGGCCAGCCAATACGGCAACTCGCACCAGCGGTTTGGGAGAGTTCATCGAAAATTCCATGCGCCAGATTATCCCGCCCCGCACCGCCCTGCATCTGAGGGCCCTTCTCACACTGGCCGCACCGATATGCTCAAATAAGCCCGATCACAGGAGACCCGTTTGTCCGTTCATCATCATCACGACCATGACCATGCAGCCCATGGCGGCCCAGCAAGTTCGACGCCGCTGGATGTCCCGCGATACCGACGGGTGTTGTGGATTGCGCTGGTCGTCAACGCCGCCATGTTTTTTGTCGAAGTGGCCATGGGCTACCGGTCTCAGTCCGCCTCATTGTTGGCCGACGCAATTGATTTTGCGGGCGACTCGGCCAACTACGCCATCTCGCTGGCGGTGCTGACGGCAAGCGTCAACTGGCGCGCCCGCACGGCCCTGCTCAAAGCCGCCTGCATGATGGGTTTCGGCGTGTTTGTGCTGGCGCGCGCCGTCTGGGGTGCCTGGAGTGGCGCTGTGCCCGACGCCACCACCATGGGTGCCATCAGCGTGCTGGCACTGGCCGCCAATTTGGGCGTGGCCTGGATTTTGTATGCCTTTCGCGAAGGCGACGCCAACATGCGCAGCGTGTGGCTATGTTCGCGCAATGACGCCATCGGCAACCTTGCCGTCATGGCGGCGGCAGCGGGCGTCGCCGGCAGCGGCACCGCCTGGCCCGATTTGGTCGTGGCGGCGGTGATGGCGTTTTTGGCGATTCAAGGCGGCTTGGCGGTCATGCGTCAGGCGCGGGTGGAGTTGGCGTGACAACTCTACGGCCCAGTGGCGTCCAACTGGCAAACGGTTTGAAAAATGCGCCCCACTTTCACGCTCAACACCATCCAAACGGAGCCTCGCACCATGGCCCTGATCGACGCGGACTTGCAAGCCGCTTTTGAATACACCTTTCCGCTCTACGAGATGGCGCGCACGCGCTGGCTGTCGGTCGAACTGTCTGCCAACCCCAATCGGGGCATCAACCGGTTGGTCCATCGGCGCACCTTGCTGGACCACAGGGCACGCGCCGTCACCACACCCAACAACGACACGCTTTACACATCGGCCTGGCTGGACTTGAGCCAGGGGCCGATCGAGGTGACCGTGCCGAATTTTGGCCCACGATACTGGTCGTTCCATTTCATGGATGCCTACACCAGCACGGCCCAGATTGTGGGTTCCAACAATGCGGGGGCGGGTGACATCAAGCTGTGGCTTACTTTGCCCGGCGACACAACGCCGGTGCCTGCTGGCGCACGCGCCCTGCGGCTGCCGACCCGCGACGTCTGGATGTTGGTGCGCATTCTGGTGGACGACCTTCAAGATGCGCTCCTGGTGCACAAAATGCAGGATGCCATCGCCCTCAAAGCGGTCAATTCGACCCCCGGCCCATGGACTAACCCCGTTGCCCCCTCGGCAACCGCAAGTTCGCCCAAAGATGGCAGCAACTACCTGGACGTGGTGAACAGCATGTTGGCGCGCAATCCGGTGCCCGAGAATTCGAATCTATTGGGCCATTGGCTCACGTTCGGCGTATCTGCGGGCACCAGCCCGGCGCAAGAGGCCGCAAACCTCTGGACGGCACAATTGCCCGGCCTGAACCAATCCATTCGTGCAGGCTTGGCCACTGGCTCCCACATGGTGCAAGGCTGGCAATACCCTTCGGCGGACACCGGGACCTACGGCACCAACTTTGCGCTGCGCGCCGGTGTTGCATTGGCTGGCCTGGGTGCGCTGCCGCCCTCAGAGGCGGTGTATTTGAGCGCAGTGACAGATTCAAAAATGCAGGCCCTGACCGGCGCGGCAAGCTACCGCGTACGGGTGCCTGGCAGCGGCATCCCGGCAAAGTCATTTTGGTCTTTGACGATGTACCAGATTGAGCCCGACGGTCGTCTGTTTTTCACCGACAACCCCATCAACCGTTACGCCGTGGGCGACCGGACACCCGGCATGGTGAAAAACAGCGACGGTTCAATGGACATTGTGGTGCAGAACCGCATCCCTGCCGACGAGCGCGAAAAAGCCAACTGGCTGCCTGCGCCCAGCGGCGGGTTTCGCATGATTTTGCGCGCCTACCTGCCCACTGATGCATTGCGCGACGGCAAAGCCGCCCTGCCTTTGGTGGAGCGTTTACAGTGAGCGGCTCAGCCGGGCAAACATCGGCCTTGGCGGCTTCAACGCATGCCTCTGCGCAAGTCGTCGTTTTTGGCATTCCCAACTGCGACACCATCAAAAAGGCGCGCGGCTGGCTGATGCTCAATGGCGTGCCTCACTACTTTCACGATTTCAAAAAGCAGGGCCTGCCCCTGGCCAATGTCAGGCGCTGGATCGAGACCACCGGGTACGACAAACTGCTCAACCGTCGGGGACCGACTTGGCGCAACCTGGGCCCGTCCGTGCAGGCCAGCGTGGTCGATGCCGCCAGTGCCATCGCCGTGATGCAGGCCCACAGCAGCGTGGTCAAGCGACCCGTGGTGCAATGGCCGGGCGGGCAGGTGACGGTTGGGTTTGATGCTGAAATCTGGAAAGGCCTGATTTGATGCCGGCCTGTATCGCAATATTTGGCCATCCAGGGTGCCGTCGAAATTGATTTAAAGTGGCACCATGACCACGCAGGGCAGTGCTTAAATCGCTGCACCGATGCGCTTTCAGCCGCCCAAGGCGGACGACAGCGCGCTCCAACAAACATCGCCATGCACACTGACCCCACGCCCGCTGCAGAGGCCTTGCGCCAGGCCCATCAACGGCTGGCCGCGCACACCAGGAACAGCCCGCTGGCGGTTTTGGAGCTGGACGCCCACCTGAATTTTGCCGTGGCGTCCGAGCGCGTAGGCAGCTTGTTTGCCTGCGACACTGCGACTTTGCAGGGCAAACCCCTGTCCGGCTTGCTAGGCGTGGACAATATTCCGCAGGCGCTGAACCACGCCCTTGGCCAATTGCAAACCGGGGCGCAAACGAGCAACCAGCTGGAATGCGCCTACCGGCGCCCGGATGACCGCTTGCTGCACCTGGCCTGGTTCAATTCGGCCTTGACCGATGCGGCAGGACAGTTTGCCGGGATATTGGCCTTGGTCGAAGACGTGTCCGCCCGCGTGCAGGCGCAGGCGCAGGCGAGGCACAACGCCTCCCACGATCTGCTCACGGGCCTGCTCAATCGCCAGGGCCTCACCGAACGCCTCATCAGCTCGGTCAAACGCACGGCCCGGCGGGACAACCAACTGCAGGCCTTGCGGGGGCTTTTGTTCATCGACCTGGATCGGTTTCGGCGCATCAACGACGAGTTTGGCCACGCCAGCGGCGACCAGGTGTTGCGCGAGGTGACGAAGCGCCTGCTGCGCGCGGTTCGGGCGGGCGACGTCGTGGCGCGTTTTGGCGGCGACCAGTTTGTGGTGCTGCTGGACGCGGATGTCGATGACGGCGCACCCGAACATGTCTGCAACCGGGTGGCCAAAGCGCTGGAGCGACCTTGCAAATTCAAACGCGGCCAGGCGCTGATGAGCGCCGCCGTCGGCATCGCGCTGCAAACCAAAGAAAGCACCGACACCGACGGTTTACTCAAGCAGGCCGAAGCCGCCATGCTGGATGCCAAACGGGCCGCCAGCGGTGCCGGAACGCTTGATAAAAAGCGCAAAACGCGCTCGTCAGAACGCTGACAACTCCTCAACGCATTCTGGATCCGGGTAACGCCCAACGGAGTGCACCGAGGGTGCCGGGCCACCAGCGTCCGATGGCTACGGCAGCGCGAGGCCTCACTGCCTGGCCATGCGGATATTCTTTGGCAGGGCGGCTGGGTGGCTGGTGCGAAACGGATTGATGTCCAGCCCGCCACGGCGGGTGTAGCGGGCATAAACCACCAGCTTCATCGGTTTGCAGCGCGCCCAGATGTCCATGAAGATGCGCTCGACACATTGTTCGTGGAACTCGTTGTGGTTGCGGAAACTCACCAGATATTGCAGCAGGCCACCCTGCTCGATCTGGTCGCCGGTGTAGCTGATCTGAATACTTCCCCAGTCGGGCTGGCCGGTCACCAGGCAATTGCTTTTGAGCAGGTTGCTGGTGAACACCTCGCTCACCGGGGCTTCGTTCGGGGTCACGCTAAGCAACTCGGGTGCCGGGGTAAACCGCGTGCATTCGATGTCCAGGCGGTCCAGGCTCAGGCCGTCGAGTTCGTGCACCGGTTCGCGGTCGAACAAGTCGGCACTCACTAGGCTTACGCCAATGGCGGGCGGGGCGGCGCCTGGCATCAGCCCATCGCGCTGGGCTGGTGCCAGGGCTTGGACAGGCGCTGCCCGAACGGCTTTCAATTCTTGGACCACCTGGCCGGCCAGGCCGACGCGCCAAACCGCCTCGCTCAGGTCGGTGCGCAAACGCGCCTTGACCTCATCAGCGCTTGCAAACTTCGTGTTGTTGAAGCTGTTCAGGTAAAGCTTGAGCGACTTGCTCTCAATGATGTTGAGCGTCTCGCACGGCACGGTGAAATGGGCCAGCGCCACCTGTGGTTTGCCACGTAGGTTGAGCCACGACAGCTCGAACGCGGTCCACATGTCTGCCCCAAAAAATGGCGGCGCACCCGCAATGCCAATGTCGGCGCGTTTGCCCGCGCGGGCAATCGGAAAAAGCAGCGACGGGTCATACTGGTCAACATAGGCGCTGGCTTGGCCCAAGGCTGAGCCTCTGATGCCGGTCATGCGATTCAAACCCCGGTGGTGCTGGCCCTGAAATGCGCCAGCATGGGTGGCAGCAGGCGCTCGACCACGCCGGGTGGAAGGTCGTGCGCCATGCCGTCGATGGCGACAAATTTTGAATTGGGAATGCGCTTCGCCGTGTCTTCACCACAGGCAAACGGGACCAGCGGATCAGCCCGGCCGTGCATCACCAGGGTGGGCCGGGTGACGCGGTGCAACTCGCCGGCGCGGGTGGTGTCGGCCACGATGGCCAGCATCTGGCGCAAAGTGCCCACCGGGTGGTAGCTGCGCTGCGTGCTGACCTTGATGCGTTCGCGCACCTCGGCCTCGGGCACCCGGAACACCGGGCTGCCAATGACCCGGATCAGGTTGACATAAAAATCGCCGATGTCTTCGAGTGAAGTGCTCGCGGGGCGGCTCATCATGGCGCGCAGCACCTCGGGTCTGGCCTCGGGCAGGCCCCGTGCACCGCTGCTGCTCATGATGCTGGTCAAGCTCAAGACCCGGTCTGGTGCAGCCAGCGCGACGCGTTGTGAAATCATGCCGCCCATGCTGACGCCCACAATGTGCGCCTGCTTGATATTGAGCGCATCCAGCACGCCCAAGGCGTCCATGGCCATGTCCGCCACCGAATAGGGCGACTTGACCGCGCAACGCAACCGGTACTTCAGGATGGCCCAGATGAGGTTGGGGCTGCCGGCCGCATCAAAATGCTGGCTCAAGCCGATGTCGCGGTTGTCATGCCGGATGACGCGGTAACCCGCGTCCACCAGGCCCTGCACCAAACCCGGCGGCCACGCGATGAGCTGCATGCCCAGGCCCATGATGAGCAGCACCGCAGGCCGCTGCTGGCCTTGGGCGTTCAGGCCGGGGCCCGTGTCTTCAACTTCAATCTGGATTTTATTTGCTATAATTTTCATATCTAACTATGTAATAAACACGGGAACATACGGCACACTTACCCATCAAACGGCGAAATTTGCCAGTTTCAAGGCCATTTCAATGCCATGTCAAGGCAAGGCTCGGCGAAAGACGAGGCGCTCAGCGCTTGACTGCGCCTTGGCAAACGAATACCCGTCCGCCTCGAACGTTTCAAGTTGCGTCACTTCCGTCACACGGGCCTGAATCGCAAACCGCGCCATCATGCCGCGCGCCTTCTTGGCAAAGAAGCTGATGACCTTGAAGTCGCCGTTCTTGAAGTCTTCAAACACGCATTCGACCACACGTGCGTGCAGCAATTTGGAGTTGACCGCCCTGAAGTACTCTTGCGAGGCAAGGTTTACGACGGTCGGCATGGCGTCATCCACCAAGCGCTGGTTCAGGTAGGGTGCAATGGTTTTGCCCCAATACTGGTAGAGGTTGTCGGGTCGCCCGACTTTGAGCGCCGTGCCCATTTCAAGGCGGTAGGGCTGCATCAAATCCAATGGCCTCAGAACGCCATACAGGCCGCTCAAAATGCACAAATGGCCTTGCGCCCAGGCCAGGTCTTCGGCGCTCAAGGTCCGGGCAGCCAGGCCTTCGTAGACATCGCCATTGAAGGCCAGCACGGCCTGCCGAATGTCGAACTTGGCGGTGTCAATGTCGGCATCTGCGTTGAGACCGGTCCGCCATACTGCATAACGGGCCACATTCAGTTCAGCCAGGTTTTGGCTCAAGTCCATCAGCCGGGCAATTTGCCGCCAGGATTTTTTGCGCAAGGCCTTGATGAGCGGCTCTGCCTCTGCCGTGAACAGCGGCAAGCTGTGCGGCAGTTTGCCGGGTGCCTCAAGCGGCGTGTCGAAATCAAGCGACTTGGCGGGGGAAATCAAAAACAGCATGCAGCAATAAACAGAAGAAACGTAAAAAAGGCTTCCCAGTCAGGCCAGGAAGCCCTGATTATCAGGCCGCGAAGCTTAAGCCAAGTCGCCGGCCAGACTCGCCAGTGTCTCGGGTCCGATCAGCGTATGCGCTGGGTAATGGGTGTGGTCGCAGCCCAACTTCACGCCGGCGCCGGCCTTCACCAAGGCGCACATGACGGGGGTCAATTCAAAGCGGACAAAATGCACGGCGGATGTTTTTTCGTCGTTCTCGCGCGCCATGTCTTCGTCGGCAATGGCGTAGACCCTGGGCTGGCCTTCGACCTCGACAAACAGACGGTCTTCCACACCAATCAGGCGGGCCAGTTCACGCTTGCGTTCGTTCACGTCAGGGTATTCGATCAGCAAAGTGCCCTTCCAGTTGTGCCCGTCGGGCAGCAGGGGCAAGTAGGCGTCGAGCTCCTGCTGGATGCCCTCTTCCTCAAAGATTTTTTCGATGCGCAGCATCTCCTGGATTTGATAACGGATGGTGGTCTCGCTCTCAAATTGCAGATTCAGGTTGTCGCCCAAACGCACGCTGCGCAACTTGCGGTGCGCCATGATGGAGGGCTTGTGTTGCTTGCGGTATTTGCTGTAAGCCTCAAGGCTCATCAGGCTGTCAATGGTGATGTGTCCAGTCAGTTGCATGTTGGTCGTCATTTCAGGCCATAGGCCTCGCGGATCAGGGTGAGCGGGTGTTTCTGTGGCACGGTGCCCAGCTGGTTGACATCAAAACCCTGGGCAATATGGTGGCCGCCCAGCGGGCAATCGCTGCTGATCACATCCGGCAGACCGCCGTCTTTGTGATTGGCCATGGCTTTGAACAAAGGTTTTCCGATCTTCATGGCCTGTTGGTGCGTGGCTTTCTTCACACCAAAAGTGCCGGCGTGGCCCGAGCAGCGCTCGTGCGTGTGCACGCTGGTGCCGGGCACCATTTTCAACATCTCTTCGGTTTTTTTTCCGATGTTCTGCACCCGACCATGGCAGGGGATCTGGTAACTGATTTTGCCCAGGGCCACCGGGAAATCAAGCTTGAGCAAACCATCGCGCTTGCGTTGCATCAGGTACTCAAACGGATCCCACATGGCACCCTTGACCAACTGGACATCGGCATCCTGCGGGTACATCAAGGGCAGCTCTTGTTTGAACATCAGGGCACAGCTGGGCACGGCGGCCAGGATGGCAAAACCATCTTTGGCGTATCGGGCCAGCACGGGGATATTGGCCGCCTTATGGCGGTTGACCGCATCCAGGTCACCCAGCTCCAGCTTGGGCATGCCGCAACAGCTTTCCTTTTCCACAATCACGTAAGGCACGTCGTTGTGATCCAAAATTTTCAGCAAATCATGACCAATGCCCGGCTCGTTGTAGTTGATGTAGCAGGTGGAATAAATCACCACTTGCCCCGGCGTTTTGGCACCGGGCTTCACCAAGGTGGCTTTGGCTTTGGGTGCGGAAGAGCGAAACCTGCGCGTGGCAAGAGCTGGCAGCCAGGCGTTTTTATCCACGCCCAGAGTCGATTCCATCACCTCACGGGCCAGCGCGGTTTTGTTGACCGCATTGACGGCCTGCACCACGATAGGAATGCCCGCAAACTGACCATGCACATCGGTGGACGCCAGCAGTTTTTCGCCAAAACCGACTTCGCCCTTTTTGAACTTGATGGCCTTGGCGCGCAGCATGGTGTGCGGGAAGTCCAGGTTGAACTCATGCGGCGGCACGTAGGGGCACTTGGTCAGGTAACACAGGTCACATAGGAAACACTGATCGACCACCTTCCAGTAGTCTTTTTTGTCGACGCCATCCACCTCCAGGGTCTTGCTTTCGTCCACCAGGTCGAACAGCGTGGGAAAGGAGCCGCACAAGCTCACGCAGCGGCGGCAGCCATGGCAGATGTCAAAGATGCGCTCCATCTCGTGGACGACGGCGTCTTCGTTGTAATAGTCAGCGCCTTTCCAGTCAATCGGGTGGCGGGTGGGAGCTGACAGGTTGCCTTCGCGTGCCATGGTGATGGTCTCGTGGGTAGAGTTGTGCTTTTGAGAAAACGTGTCTCCCAGTCCGTTCGGGCTGAGCTCGCCGAAGCCGGTTCATTGCAAAGCAACAAACCCTTCGACAAGCTCAGGGTGAACGGTTCTGGGCTTCAGTCCACTAATTCGGCCAATGCTTTTGCATACCGATTCGCATGTGAACGCTCGGCTTTGGCCAGCGTTTCAAACCAGTCAGCCACTTCGTCATGGCCTTCGTCACGGGCGGTTTTCGCCATACCGGGGTACATGTCGGTGTACTCATGCGTCTCGCCAGCCACGGCTGATTTGAGGTTGTCACGGGTCGCGCCAAAGGGCATGCCCGTGGCGGGGTCGCCACAGGTCTCCAGCCACTCCAGGTGGCCGTGCGCATGGCCGGTTTCGCCTTCCGCAGTGGAGCGGAACAATGCCGCCACGTCGGGCTGGCCTTCTATGTCGGCCTTGTTCGCGAAGTACAGGTAACGGCGGTTGGCCTGAGACTCGCCTGCGAAGGCGGCTTTCAGGTTGTCTTCCGTTTTGGAGCCTTTGAGTGCTGCCATGGAAATCTCCTTGGGGTTGAAAAATATTGAACCGGTTTGCTTCGTGCCAAACTGTTGCCAGCCTGCCTGAAGACCACGTCAGCGTAACGCAGGCATTGGCCTGCGTCCAATTGACTGAGTCAATTTTATAGATTGTCTGTGGCTATTAAAAATCACGCTCAATCCATTTGCTCAATTGTTTTGATCTGAGGAAGCACTGCATCCAGGTCGCCAAAAAACGGCGCTTGTTAAACTGCCTCTTCCGTCTTGAAAAAAGCAGGAGAAACTCATGTCCGCAGTCCTCACTCCCCCTGTTGCACTGGCTGGCGCAAAGCCGGGCACCCTGCCCGCCCCCGCCCCCATCCACCAGTTGCACCACTTCGCGCACCGGGCCCGCGACGCCGAGGAAACCCGGCATTTTTATGAAGACATACTGGGCTTGCCGATGTACCACATCATCCAGAGCGACGTGGTACCCAGCACGGGTGAATATTGCCCTTACACGCATTTCTTTTTCCGCCTGCAGGACGGCTCCTTCATCGCGTTTTTTGACTTGGGCAATGACGAGGCAGCCCTGCCTTCGCCCAACACACCGGCCTGGGTCAACCACATCTCGTTCCGCGTGGACAACGTACAGGCCCTGGAAGACATGAAGGCCCGCCTGCAAGCCCATGGTGTGGAGGTTTTGGGCGTGACCGACCACCACATCTTCAAAAGCATTTATTTCTTTGACCCGAACGGCGTGCGCATGGAGCTTACGGCGCAACTGGCGGACGAGTTCCAGATGATGGAAGAGAGCAAGACCGCCCACGCGCGGCTGCACGAGTGGACGGCACGCAAAGTACAGTGGCGCAAAGACAGGGCCGCAGGGGCGGCGGCAGACGCCCTGAAGCCCCAAACCAATGACCGGCCAGAATTCACGGTCAAACGCAGTTGAATCAATAGCTACGTTTTATATAGCTAACTATGTAGCACCCATAGGAACATTTGATACTTTTCAGCTCTAAAGCTCAAATTCAAACGAACTTGAACCTCAAATTGACAACCTCAAATTGACTTTGCCTTGAGCCTGCCTATGCCATGAGCCATCCCCTGTTCAACCCGACTGCCTTCACCAACGGTTATGAGTTCACCCAGGGCTCGGGGTATGCCTTGCCGGAATACCCCTTTGTCGCGCCGCCCGAACTGACCCAACGCAAGCGCGTGCGCCACCCCATCGTGATCGTGGGCGGCGGCATTGTCGGGCTGACCCTGGCCTGCTCGCTGGCCCGGCTGGGCGTGGCGGCGGTGCTGCTGGATGAAGACAACACGGTGGGTGTCAAAGGCGCGTCGTCGCGCGGCATCTGCTACACCCAAAAATCGCTGGAAATCTTCCACAAACTGGGCATTTATGAGCGCATTGCAACACGCGGCATCCAGTGGAGCGTGGGCCGCACCTTTGCGGGCGACGATGAGGTCTATGCGTTTGACCTGAAGCTGCACAGCCAGTACAACCTGTCGACCCAGCCGCCCTTCATCAACATCCAGCAGTTCTACATTGAAGGTTATCTGGTGGAACGCATCCACACGCTGAACCAGGCGGGCCGTAACGACCGTCATGCCGCCACGGACGCCGTCGCCAGCACGGTGGATTTACGCTGGCAGTCCCGTGTCACGGCCTTCACGCAAACCGAGGATGCCGCCATCTTGACGGTTGAAACACCCCAAGGCAGCTACCAGGTTGAAGCCGAACACGTGATCGACGCCACGGGCTCGCACAGCCCATTCCACGCCTGGGTCAATGCGGCCAAACAGACCAAGAAGGGTGATGACCGCTGGTGCATTGCCGATGTTCGTTTCAGCACCCGGCCACCGACTGAGCGGCACACCTGGATCGAAGCGCCATTCAACGACAACCGGGCCGTTTGGCAACACCTGATGGCCGACGACGTATGGCGCATCGACTACCAGATGGCGCCCAACGCCGACCCGGATTTTGTGAGCCGAGAAGACGTGGTCCGTGCCCGCCTGCAACGGCAGTTTGGCGACGATGTGGCCGTGGACATCGTATGGGTTGGCCCTTACGCCTACCGCAGCCAGTGCCTGGATGCGCTGCGGGTGGGACGCGTGTTTTTCATGGGCGACTCGGCCAAGGTGGTCAGTCCGTTTGGGGCACGTGGCGGCAATACCGGCGTGGCCGATGCCGACAACCTGGCCTGGAAGCTGGCGGCCGTTTTGCGCGGCCAGGCGGGCACTGGCTTATTGCACAGCTACAACGAAGAGCGACTGGAGGCGGCGCAGGAGAACGTGCTGGTCACCAACCGCACCGCGCGTTACCTGCGCGCGCCCGAGGGCATTGAGCGCCTGTTCCGAACCGCGACCATTTCACTGGCCAAGCGTTATCCGTTTGCTCGCAGCTTCATCAACACCGGGCGCATGGCTGTGGCCAACACCTACACCCGCTCCGGTGCGTGTTCGGCGTCTGGTGGCTTCTCGGCGCAGAACGTGGCATTTGAATGGCTGGGCACGCAAAAAACTGGTGCCATCGGACACCTGAGCGACCTGCTGAACTGGGCCGACGGGCGCCTGCTTTTGCTGGTGTTTGGTGAACTGTCGCCCAGCGACACCTCCCGCTTGCGGCGCATAGCCACAGGCACACCCCTGTACAGCGTGCAAGTGCTGGGGCACTCGGGCAAGACGCAAGCGATTGAAGCCGTCTGCGATTCCCTGGGCCACTTGAAATCGGCATGCCATCTCACCGCAAACAAACCACAGAACAGGTGGGCCTTGTTGCGGCCCGACGCCTATGTGGCGGCCAGTGGCCAGGCGGTTGATGCAAGCCTCGTCAAAGCAATTGAACGGGCGCTTGCCGCTGTTACGCCCAGCCTTGAGCCGACTTCCCCATGAAAACTGATCTCAATTTGACCGATGCGGACTTGTTTTACGAACAGCTACTGAATGCCCATGCGGACTTGAGCACAGAGCAATCGCAGGCGCTCAATGCCCGGCTGATCCTGCTGCTGGCCAACCAGGTGGGTGATACCCACGTGCTGGCCGCCTGCATTGCCGCCGCGCGGGAATCGACCCCCGGCAAATCGCTTTAAAATCAAGCCTCCTAGACTCCCCCCAACGGCATCCTGCACAGATGCCGTTTTTGCTTTTTCAGGCCCCCACGACCATGACCGACACCCTGCAGCAACCCGGCCTAGAGAGCCTGTCCAAATCTTTCGAACCCATGGCCATCGAGGCGCAGTGGGGGCCGCAGTGGGAGCGCCGTGGGTATGGCAACGCGGGTTACCGGGGCACGTCCGAGGCCAAACTGGACGCCCCGGCCTTCGCCATCCAGCTACCGCCTCCCAACGTGACCGGCACCTTGCACATGGGCCACGCCTTCAACCAGACCATCATGGACAGCCTGACGCGTTATCACCGCATGATGGGGCACAACACGGCCTGGATCCCCGGCACCGACCACGCCGGCATTGCCACGCAGATCGTCGTGGAGCGCCAGTTGCAGGCGCAGGGCATCAGTCGCCACGACATGGGCCCGACGCCGGCAGAGGCGCGCAAAAACTTCGTCGCCAAAGTGTGGGAGTGGAAGGAAAAAAGCGGTGCCACCATCACCCAGCAAATGCGCCGTGTGGGTGCCAGCGTGGACTGGAGCCGCGAATACTTCACCATGGACGATAACCTGTCCAAAACCGTGACCGAAACTTTTGTCCGCCTGTACGAGCAAGGTTTGATTTACCGGGGCAAACGCCTGGTGAACTGGGACCCGGTGCTGCAAAGCGCGGTGAGTGACCTGGAGGTGGAAAGCGAAGAGCGCGATGGCTTCATGTGGCACATTGAATACCCGTTTTCAAACGGACCGCAACAGGCCGCCGACGGCAGCCTTGTCAAAGGCATGCACATTGCGACGACGCGACCTGAAACCATGCTCGCCGACGGTGCCCTGGCGGTGCACCCTGACGACGAGCGTTACAAACACCTGGTCGGAAAAATGGTCGATTTGCCGCTGTGCAACCGCCAGATTCCGGTGATTGCCGACGACTTTGTGGACCGCGCGTTCGGCAGTGGCTGTGTCAAGATCACCGGGGCGCACGACTTCAATGACTACGCCTGCGCACAACGGCACAACTTGCCCCTCATCACCATCTTCACGCTGGACGCGAGGATCAACGGCAATGGCCCAACGGCTTACCAGGGGATGGACCGGTTTGTGGCCCGCAAGGCGGTGCTCAAAGACCTGGAGGCGCTGGGTTATCTGCAAAAAGCGGTGCCGCACAAAAGCATGATCCCCATCTGCGGACGCACGGGTCAGGTGGTCGAGCCCATGCTCACCGACCAGTGGTTTGTGGGACTTTCCAAAATCAGCACTCAAGAACCACAATCAGCAGGCGGCACGGGTGCCGTCGGCAAATCCATCGCCCAAAAGGCCATCGATGCTGTGCAGTCCGGCCGCGTGAAGTTTGTCCCTGAAAACTGGGTCAACACCTACAACCAGTGGATGAACAATATCCAGGACTGGTGCATCAGCCGCCAGCTCTGGTGGGGCCACCAGATTCCAGCCTGGTATGACGAAGACGGCCAGGTCGTGGTCGCCCGCAATGAGGCAGAGGCCCAGGCCAAAGCCCCCGGAAAAAAGCTGCGCCGCGACGAAGACGTGCTGGACACCTGGTATTCGTCAGCCCTGGTGCCCTTCAGCACCATGGGCTGGCCAGAACAGACGCAGGACGCCAAACTTTACCTGCCGTCCAGCGTTCTGGTGACCGGCTACGAGATCATCTTTTTCTGGGTCGCCCGGATGATCATGATGACGACGCATTTCACCGCGACGCCAGAACAACCCGAGGGCCTGGTGCCGTTCAAAACGGTCTACATCCATGGCATGGTGCGCGACAGCGAAGGCAAGAAGATGAGCAAGTCCGAGGGCAACGTGATTGACCCGGTGGACTTGATCGACGGCGTGGACATCGAGACCCTGGTGCTGAAGTCGACCGTTGGCCTGCGCAAGCCCGAGACCGCACCCAAGGTGGCGGCACGCGTGCGCAAGGAATTCCCCAACGGCATGCCAGCCTACGGCGCTGACGCGCTGCGCTTCACCATGGCCAGCTACGCCAGCCTGGGCCGCAACATCAACTTCGACACCAAGCGCTGCGAGGGCTACCGCAACTTCTGCAACAAGCTGTGGAACGCCACGCGCTTCGTGCTCATGAACTGCGAGGGCTACGACTGCGGATTGAAGGAACACACCAAGGCTGAATGCGCGCCCGGCCAGCCTTTTCACGGCTACATGCAGTTCAGCCAGGCCGACCGCTGGATCAGCTCCAAGCTGCAGCAGGTCGAGGCCGAGGTGGCCCAGGGCTTTGCCGACTATCGGTTGGACAACGTTGCCAACACGACTTACGACTTTGTCTGGAACGAGTTTTGCGACTGGTACCTGGAGATCGCCAAGGTGCAAATCCAGACCGGTACC
Source organism: Burkholderiales bacterium (assembly GCA_025360385.1). GTDB lineage: Bacteria > Pseudomonadota > Gammaproteobacteria > Burkholderiales > Burkholderiaceae_C > JANYCG01. Next base: position 19,737 of record JANYCG010000231.1, read on the forward strand.
GATGCAGAAAAACGTGCAACGCGCCGCACCCTGATCCGCACACTGGAATGCATTTTGCGCCTGGCCCATCCGGTGATTCCCTTCATCACTGAAGCCTTGTGGCAGAAGGTGTCAGTCGTTGCCGGCTTGCCGGGCGAGTCTGTCAGCATTGCCCGTTACCCGCAAAGCCAGCCGGAAAAAATCGACCCGATCGCCATTGACCATGTCGCCAAACTCAAGGCCCTGGTTGATGCCTGCCGTGCCCTGCGCAGTGAGATGAGTGTTTCACCCGCGACCAAACTGCCGCTTTACGTGCTGGCGCAATCAGCTTCTGAAAATGCCTTCATGAACCAAGTCACGCCGGTGTTGCAGGCCCTGGCCAAACTCAACGAGGTCAAGGTGTTTGGCGATGAGGCCGACTGGCAGGCGGCCGCCCAGGCGGCACCGGTTGCCATGGTGGGTGAGGCCCGTATTTGCCTGCACATGCAGGTCGATGTGGCGGCTGAAAAAACGCGTTTGGGCAAAGAGATCACGCGACTTGAAAATGAAATCGCCAAGGCCAATAACAACCTGGGCAACGAGGCTTTTGTGGCCAAGGCACCGCCCGTCGTGATCGAACAGGCACGTAAACGGGTGGCCGATTTTGTCTCGACACTGGCCAAAGTGCAGGACCAACTGGGCCGCCTGGGGGCCTGACAAGCAGGTCTCAGACGGCAGTCATCACTCGGGCCACGCATGCCACGATTTCAATCTTCAACCGCAGCGGGCTATCCATGAAAACGGCTGCTTCAAGGGTGGAAGTCCGGCATCTATCACTTGTTTCATGGCCTGATTGGGGATGGCGAATACAGGGCGACCATATTGGCCAGGCGTGAATACCAGGGGTCAGCAGCGCTGCGCAGGGCCGTGTGGGTCTGAAAATGATCCCGCCTGGCTTCCATGTCAGCGCTGACCGGCGCTGACTGTGCTGAGAGCATGGCGAGCATGCGCCGGTTCGATTTGATCACGCGCTCACTGTCGCTTTCGCCAAAGGTGAGCGCAAAGGGAACGGTATTGCCCGCCGTCCACGACATGGGGCTGAGCGTCGTGTCCAGGACGGGATCCCGCCCGCGTAGAACCGTTGTGTACACACGCTCTTCCAGGCTGCCGGGTTTTGGGTTCGGGTCATGCAGGTCCATGATGGCGCTGATGGGCAGGCAGCCATGAACCATGTCCGGATGCAGGCCGGCGGCAGCCCGGTCGGCGCGTCGCAGGGCCGCCAGAGAGGCCAGGTGCCCGCCCGCTGAATGCCCGGCCAGATAAACCTGGCCCGGCGCGCCACCCCAATCGGGCAGGCGGCGTTGCAAGTCGGCCAACAGGGCCATGGAATCTTCGTGCGCGCAGGGTAAGGGGCATTGCGGCGCAAGCCGGTACGAGGGTGCCACCAGCACCATGCCAAGCCCCACGACATGGGGTGCCATAAACGTCACATAGTCGCGGTACCCGTTAGTCCATCCACCACCATGCCAAAACACCAGCACCGGTGCACCGACCGCCGCACGCGGGGCAAACACGTTATAACGGTGCAGCGGATGTGGGCCATAGGGCACATCTCGCTGAATCGCAAGGGTGTCCGCCAGGCGGTCTTGCGCCCACGCCATCACCGTCTGGGCGTAGTCTTGCGCCGCTTTGAACGGCAAGGGCAGTTGCCCGTCCGGATCGACGATGCTTATTGACCGCATCCAGCGCCTCTGGACAGGTTTAGTCGGCCTGAATGCCTGCTTCCTTGATGATCTTGCCATAGCGGGTGTAGTTGTCAGCCACGGCACGGCTTACCGCTGACGGGTCACCGCCGCTGGGGATCAGCGCCAGCGCCGTCATGCGGGTGATGACGTCGGGCATCTTGACGATTTCGTTCAAGTGAGCGTTGAGCGCCCTGACCACCTCGGGTGACATGCCTTTGGGACCCAAAAAGCCTTGCCAGGCCCCCACTTCCGCGTCTTTGATGCCAGACTCTGCCAAGGTGGGCACGTTGGGCTGGAGCGGCGAACGCTGCGCGTCAGCCACGCCAATGTTGACGAGCTTGCCTGACGCAAGGTATTGCGACACTGGCCCCAGGGTGGTGTACATCATGGGCAGGTGGCCGCCCAAAAGATCAATGATGGCCGGGCCACTGCCCCGGTAGGCAATTGGCGAAATCTTCACGCCGGCCGACTTGTTGACCATTTCGCCCAGGATGTGCATCGGCGAGCCATTGCCGGGGCTGGCATAACTGCTGATCTTGCCACCCCGGGCAGCCGCGACCAGGTCTTTCAAATTGGTCACTCCACTCTGTGCCGTGGTCACCACAAACAGCGACTGCGTGCCCGCCAGGAAAATGGGCGTGAAATCGGTCAAGGGGTCATACACAGCGCCCGAACCAGGCTTGAGCACCAGTGGTGCCGTTGCCATGGTGTTGGGCGTGAACAGCAGGGTGTAGCCGTCCGGGTTGGACTTGGCAACATAGGAGTTGCCAATGGTGCCGCTGGCGCCCGTCTTGTTCTCCACCACCACGGTCTGGCCGACGCGTGCGGAGAGCTTTTCCGCGAACAGGCGGCCCAGCGCATCGGTGTCTCCGCCGGGCGGAAACGACACGATCACGTTGATCTGGCGGCTGGGGTAGGCCTGTGCGAACACGGCCCCGGCCATCAGCGCGGTTGACAGGGCAGCGACCGCTGCAAGAATGGTTCTGCGCACAATCATGGCGAGGCTCCTTCAAAAAGTGGGGAAAGGCCTGTTGATTATGGCAAAAGCGAAACGCGTTCTACCCACGCAGCCCTCAGAACCTCACCGGCAAAGACGGTGCCAGCGCCGTTTGGGGTTCAGCGCCGACGCATCACGTGGATGAAATCAGCGCCCGCCGTTTGCTGCTCCAGAAGTTCATTGCCGGTCTGGCGCGCAAAGGCCTGAAAGTCCCGCACCGAGCCAGCGTCGGTCGCCACAACGCGCAAGGTCTGGCCGCTTTCCATGCCGGAGAGGGCCTTTTTGGCCTTCAAAATAGGCAGCGGGCAGTTCAGGCCACGGGTGTCCAGCTCGATGTCGATGTTCATGCAAAGTCCTCAATGATTCCGGCGATTTTAAGCAATTCAAAGCCCGGCGCGATTCAACCCCGGCGGCCCCACTCGACAAACTGCGGTTCGTGCCCACGCGACTTCAACCAGTCGGCCAGCGCATACCCGGTGCCAGCAGGCCAACAACGAACGTCTTCAAGGGCATAAAGTTTGTAGTCAACCAGCTCGGGGGACAGCTTGACCTCGCCTGTACACACCGCGTGGTAGGCGATGATGATCTGGTTCATGCGCTGAAAATCGTAGACGCCAATCAGCTTCAAGGCGTCCGTCTTGAGTGAGGTTTCTTCGGCAATCTCACGCTCAATGCCACCCTCGGGCGTTTCGCCCGCCTCCATGAAACCGGTGATCAGCGCATAGGCCTTGGCCGACCAGGCGGCGTTGCGGGCCAGCAAAATCTGACCCTCGTATTCGATCACGGCCGCCAACACGGGTGTTGGATTGTTCCAGTGCGTGTAGCCGCAAGAAACGCAGCGCAGGCGCTGTTTTTCACCCCCGTCTTCGAGGCTGGCAATCAGCTCAAGCGGGGTGGCGCAGTTGGGGCAAAATTTAAATTCGTGGGCCATTTTTTGATTCAATTCAATTTGAAATTACTATACTTAATATAGCTAACTATCCATTACCCAAGGGAACTTTAGGCATTTTTACTAGTCAACCTGGTGAAGATTCATTTTTCGGGCGCATTCAAGCGGGAAAGACCCCGGTTGAGAGGTAACGGTCACCCCGGTCACAGACGACAAACACAATTGTTGCGTTGCGCTCAGTCTGTGAAATTTGCTGCGCCACCCAGCATGCCCCGGCCGCAGAGATGCCGCCAAAAATACCCTCTTCCCGGGCCAGTCGCCTGGCCATTTCTTCAGCATCGACCTGACTCACATACACCAGGTCGTCAACCGTGGACGGGTCATAAATTTTGGGCAAATATTCAGTCGGCCATTTGCGGATGCCGGGAATTCGTGACCCTTCGGACGGTTGGGCACCAATGATCTTGACGCTGCGGTTTTTCTCTTTCAAAAACCGCGACACCCCGGTGATGGTGCCGGTGGTGCCCATGGCGCTTACAAAATGAGTGATCTTGCCCTGGGTCTGCTCCCACAACTCGGGCCCGGTCGTCTCGTAATGGGCGCGCGGGTTGTCGGCGTTGGCGAATTGGTCTAACACCGTGCCTTTGCCCTGTGTAACCATCTGGTCGGCCAGATCGCGGGCGTATTCCATGCCGCCGCTTTTGGGCGTCAAAATCAGCTCGGCGCCGTAGGCCTTCATGGTCTGAACGCGCTCGATGGACAGGTCTTCGGGCATGATCAAAATCATGCGGTAGCCCTTGATCGCCGCCGCCATGGCCAGGGCAATGCCGGTGTTGCCTGAAGTGGCTTCAATCAAGGTGTCGCCGGGTTTGATCTCGCCGCGCTCCTGTGCGCGGGCGATCATCGACAAGGCGGGCCGGTCTTTGACCGAACCGGCCGGGTTGTTGCCTTCGAGTTTGCCCAAAATCACATTGCCACGGGCGTTGTTGTCAACCGCGCCAATGCGCTGCAGGGCGACCAGCGGCGTTTTGCCGATCGCGTCTTCAATCGTGGGGTAGCGGTGTGCAGGTTTCGTTGAGGTGCTCATACCCACACTGTGCCATAATTCGGGTCTGTATTCAGCGTCGCCCGGGTGGTGGAATTGGTAGACGCACGGGACTCAAAATCCCGCGCCGCAAGGCGTGCCGGTTCGATTCCGGCCCCGGGCACCAGCTTGCTTCTTCAAGCCTGGTTTTCTCCTCACTATTTTGCGCTTGAACTGAACCGGCACGCCTCGCTGGCGGCTATGACCAAACGCCTTCGGCGTGGGTTCGATTCCGGCCCCGAGCACCAGCTTGCTTCTTCAAGCTTGGTTTTTTCTTGAATGTTCTCAAACGGGTGACGGCATAAGAAAATCCCGGCTGATGTTCATGCCAAGCTCATTCACGCGGTCAAGGAATTCAGTCAGGTAGACGTGCAGGCCGGTTGCCAGGATTTCGTCAATCCGACCGTATTTGAGTTCGGCGCAGAGCTTGCCGGCCCGGCGATGGGTCTCGCTGTCGGTGTCGTTGGCCACCATCTCCAGATTGCTCACCACGGCGGTAAGGCTGGCGTGTAAGGAGCGTGGCATGTCTTTGCGCAAAATTAAAAGCTCGACCACCCGCTCGGGTTTGATCACGTCGCGGTAAACCTTGCGGTAGATTTCAAAGCCAGACACACTGCGCAAAATCGCGCTCCAGTGGTAGAAATCGTACTCTTGGTCCTTTTCGCTGGCCGCGCCAAAAAAATCGCTCTTCACGGCGTGGAACTTGACATCGACCAGCCGGGCCGTGTTGTCGGCCCGCTCCAAAAACGTGCCCATGCGCATAAAGTACAAAGACTCGTCGATCAACATGGTGCCCACGGTGACCCCGCGCGACAGGTGCGAGCGGAACTTGACCCATTCAAAAAATTGGCCAGGGTCGCGTTCGAACTCGCCGGCTTTGATCATGCGTTTAACCTCCAGCCAGGTCTGGTTGTGGGATTCCCAGACTTCGGTGGTCAGCGTGCCGCGCACGGCCCGTGCGTTCTCGCGGGCAGCACTCAGGCA
>JANYCG010000256.1 GCA_025360385.1 Burkholderiales bacterium
ATCGGCCAGCTTGGTGCCGTATTGGCCATTGCCCAGGCCGCTGAAAACCCCCAGGGCTTGGCCGTTGACCACAAGGCTGCCCAGGCCGTCGCTGTCGGTGATGGTGTCTTTGCCCCAGGTGCCTGTGAAGGTGTAGGTGTCGGTGCCCGTGCCGCCTTCCAGATAATCGGCTCCGCCTTTGCCGTCCAGGGTGTCGTTGCCTGCGTTGCCGTAGAGGTGGTCGGCAAAGCCTTTGCCTTCCAGGCTGTCTGCCGCGTCGCCGCCGAAGAGGTATTGAATGCGTTGCTCGTTCGTGGCGCCTGCGCCCACCAGCACCTGGACGCCTTTGGCCAAGTCGGTGTAGTTGCTGTTCTGCGAGCCGGGCAGGATGCCGCCGCCGCGCTGTTGCTGGGTGTAGAAGTTGGCGGTGAAGGCGGCGCGGTCGGTGATCCAGTTCTGCGTGATGTTGCCTGCCCCTGTGCTCGGGTTGACGAGGCTGAATTGCTCTGCCACGGCGTTGCTGGTTTGCACGCTGACGACGCTCAGGGCAGCCAGGGCCGAGCGGGCGTAGGCACCTTCCGGCGTAGCTGCGTTTGCGCCACTGGCCAGTTCGCTGGCGCTGGTGGGCAGCAGTTTGGCACTAAGAGATTGCAACTGGGCCGAGGTCAAGTCACCCAGAAAGGCCTTAGCATTGGCGGCGAAGTTGGCGTCTGTTGTGCTGCCAATGAGGCTTTTGCCCTGGACTGCGCCCATGAGCATGTCGAGAAATTTGTTGGAGCCGATGTCGTGGATAGCCTGAAAGGCGTTTTTCAGCACGGGGTTGTCGGTGCTGTACTTAAGCAGGTCAATGGATGCCGTGGGCGTATTGGGGCCGGTGAGGTAGCCCCAGGCGGTGACGCCAAAAATGGGGGCATCCGTCAGGGGTTGGGAAAGGACGTTTGTCCGGGCTGCTTTGAAGCCAGCGTCATACGCCTTGTAGGCATACAGCACGTCGCGCCAGTCGTTCAAGGTGTCTATGCTGCCCGCGCTGCCGGTGCTCATCAAGCGACCTGATTGGTCGCTGCGCAGGAAGGTGAATAGCAGGGTGCCGGACCAGGCGGAGTTTTGTGTGAAGGCGGTGTCGCTTACGTCATGGCCGAGCTCGAGACCGAAAAGAACGCGCCCTACTGCCTTTGCATCAGATTCCCCAATCCTAGTTATGTCTGGCACTTGGCCTTTGGGCCATTCGGCAGGATTGCGCCCCAACAAGTCAGCTAGCAAATTTTGCGCAACCGCATCTGATGCCTCTTGCATCTTTCCCGCCGGAATTGCGGCTCCGTAGCGCAACTGATATTGCGCTTCGGTATAGCTGCGAATTAACGAAGCCATGGCGCCACGGGGGGCATTGGCCTCTGTGGCACCGCGTAGCCATAGCAGACTTGAATCCGTGGCTGGCACACCCTTTGTTTGTAGCAGGTCGCCCAACCATTGATAGATTTGCCAATAGCCAATTTGCTTGGCCCGGGCTTGTGTCTCCATACCTTGGAGGGTCGACAATTCAGGTGTTGTGAGAGTGATTGCCATGATTAAACTTTCTTGAGAAGTTGGAGTACACGGGTTGTTTCGAGAAAAATTTCTGGCCAGTCTTGTGCGTGCTTGGCTGAAAAGCGCATGTCCCAGGCAATGCCGGGAGCGAAGATGGAAGAGGAGTAGCAAATCCCATATGTGGTCTCGGTAGCGCGACACCACACTACAGCAGCGTTGGGTTCTTTTGCCACATAGTCGGTTGCGACGTACCAAATGCCGGGGTCTAGTTCGCCCTCATCTTTAACGCGCCATTGCTCTAGACCCGGACGAATGGTTTTTTTGTTTACAAGACGCCCCCCTGCCTCGGCTTGCTTCAAGATGTCGATACGGTTGGGGCCGTGCATCACACCGTCGTGATGGCGGAGAAATATTTCAATGGCGACATCTTTAAAAGGCTTCCCTTTCTCAGGGTAGTCTTTGCCATCTGGCAAGCCTATTTCTGGAGTTTTGCTTGGCCAATAGAAAACTGCGCCATGTTGTCCACTGAAATACTCTTTCGGCCCAATAAACCATTGCCCGTTAAGCTTGAGCAATGCATCTTTTGCATAGTCCCGCATAGGATCTACATCGCCGTAGCAGAATTTGTCCAGGCACTCGATGCGCTTAAGCTCCGCCGCCTCTGCTTTTTGTTTTTCACTTGGGCCACAGGCCGACAACGAGGCAGCGCAAAGCAGGAGTCCCAAGGTTCTCCATCGTCTTCTTTGTTGCTTCATGCCGCAACCCTCCAGTCAGCAGCGTTTGCAGCCTGCGGCTCGTTGTCAAACAGGCCTATAGTCCCCGTAAAACATGGATAGTCTGCTATTGATTCAGGAATGTACGGCGATTGCCTGAGGCAGGCGTTGCACTCCATTGCCAAGGCGCGTTCAATCACTGCGCCCTTCTGCACCAAGGCAAAGGCCACTTCGGTCTGCCCCTCTGTAAGGGTGATGGTCGCTCCCTTGGCGTCCACCCGCCGGTCACCCACAATGGCTTGCATGCCCTGGTTGACGAGAACCGGATCTGTTGCAGCATTCTGGGTTGGCGCTGGATCAAACACTGTGGCTGGGCGGTTGAACCAGACCGCCATTGTGGCCGCCAGGCCACCTCCCAGGCTGTGGCCCGTGAAGCTGACGTTGGCCCCTTGGTTGATATATTGCACCGCAATCTGCGCAGCTTGCAGTTCTTGGGTAGACGTCAGCCCAAGGTTAGTCAGCCAATCAACACCGTCATCAGAGCCCCTATACGAGATGACAATTTCATGGGCAGAGCCTTGGAAGACCGCGTAGGCGAAGCCGCTGGTGCCAACTGCATCAGTCAGTATTGACCAGCCGGTGGGGATGTCTGGCTTGTTTCGTGAATCCGCTTCGTAAACATACAAGGACAGAACAGCGAGGTCTTTTTCGTTGGCCATATTCAATTTCTCCGTGGGCAGTTGTTTGTTGCGACATGCTTGATATTGATCGATTGGTATTCTGGATAGCCCGCATTCAGGCGGCGCAGGGTTTAGCGACGCCTCTCCCATGTGCACGTATCTCTTCCCCCTGTATTCAAACTCAATGGTGGTTTTCGGGTTCGGACTCCTGAAGAACATGTGGCCACTACCCGCGTTGTAGAAATTGAACATGTCATTGGAATATTTGGCATTTTTTAAATAGTAAATGCGTTGCTGGTTCCACCCCAGGCCTAGTCGGTCCCGGCACCGGCGTGGATCCGGCGCATCAGTGCGCCAATTTCACCGGGCTCGGTGCACGCGGCGGCACCAAGCACGATGCGGCGCTTGTCGGCATTGCTAAAGCGCCGGCGTTTGGCAACTGCCACGACTTCGGAGTCGAGGCCCACCCGGCGACAATGGCCGCGCCGAAATTCCTGGCTGCATGCATCTGTGCCTTGGCTTGATGATTGATCTTCATACCTACCTCTTTGCTCTCTAAACTACCGAGGGCAGGTGTAGCAGGTCATTCTGGCACGGGGGGGAGTGGCTCCATTGCGCCGGTCGGTAACACGGGTCAAGTCCACGAAAGTTGATCTGGCTGAATCTAGCGCATCACTTTTTTGTTCGACTTCTGTCGTGGCCGGAATGGCGAACCGTTAAGATTAATTTGGCGGGAATCGCAGTGAAGAAAAATGTCGTCCTGCTTGTATCGCTTGCAGCTCAATGGCTGCAGCGCTATCAATCAGCCCACGCTCTTGTAAAAAAATCAAAAATGCGCGTGTGCTGACCTTGCGGCAGTTTTCCGGCAAGATGAAGCCAGCACGCGCAATCTTGTGGTCTTCAAATAGGAAAACGCCCGTTGCGACAGCTGAGCTCAGGCTAAATTGATGCATGGCTTCTTGAATGGCCAGCTCACCTGAATTGGCTTTTCTTGACAAGGCTTGACTCGCTAGGAGCTGCTTTTGATGATGCGCAAACACCTGGGTTTTCAATACTGGCAGCTTGTGAACTTGCACCCAAGAGGCTAGCTTTTCGCTGGTAGGCGTCGCGTTGCGTGTGATTTCATGCATCACCATATCCACCATGCTGACCGCCCAGCCGGGCAAGAGCAACGCATCCAGCGCATCGGCGTAAGCAAGCGTTATCAGCGGCCCCGCATCGGGGAAAAGTGTGACCGCGACAGCCATGCTTTAGCCAGCGGCCAAAGCATGCAGGCTATCAGCCATTTCGCGCGTCTGTGCATCCGAGAGGCGCGGCATCGGCAAATGCGCCTGCGCCATCAGCAAAAACAAATCTTCTTGCGAATCCAGCCCGAGCGTAGCAAGTGCGTCCTCGCTGCTCGCGCGCCCCAGGGAAAAATCGAGCAAATGCTGGTAATTTTGATTGCCGCTGCGCTCGCTGGCTTCATAGGTATCCACAAGGTAGCGCAGCTGCGCGTTAAACAGCGCGTTTACCGACGTCTCATTCTTCGCTGCAATCACCTTGGCGCGCTTGAGCAATTCACGATCAAGTGAGCCAGTGAAGTTGACGTTAATGCTGGCATTGTTGGCAGAAACAGGTGTAGAAATTGAGCGCATTTTCAGATATTACACATAAATGTGTGTAATGCACAATTGTGTGTAATTTTTGCCAATATCCTTGTGATTTGGTCACTCCCACTCAATTGTCAACCCGCGCGAAAAGTCGGACTGCTTCGCACCACATTGCATCTCGTTGGGCGATGGCTTCACATCGTCCAGGATCGGCCTTACCGTCAGTTTTACCGACACGCCACGGCGGCTGGATAGTTCAAGCGCCGGAAACTTAACCAAAAGCGCAGACTGTGTCTGCGCAATCTCGGTACACCGTTGCGCCGACTTTGCAATCGCATATCCTGTCCCCCGAACAGAACGCACAAATGCTCAAGCCAACTCAGCAAAATTGTTGATCTTCACCACGCCGTCAGGAAACTTGGCGATCACTTCTAGTTCGCCGCCCATCGCTTCGATGTGGCTGCGCAGCGTGGAGATATACATGTCTGTGCGCCGCTCCATTTTTGCGACCGACGGCTGCTGGACGTGAAGCGTCTCTGCGAGGACTTTTTGAGAAAGACCGCGCGCGCGACGCAGTTCGTGCAAGGGCATTTCGGCCAGCATGGTTTGGGTCTGCTGGTCAGCCTGTGCGCGCGCTTCGGGCTTCATGGCTGTACGCAGGTCAGAAAATTTCTTAGCCATCAGTCTTCTCCTTCACGCTTCAATTGAACAAGATGCTCGTCATACAGACGGTCTGCAATGGGAACATGCACCTCGTACCAACGTTCCTCACCCGTTTTGTCGCCGCCGATCAGCAAAATCGCCATTCGACGCGGGTCAAAGGCATAAAGCGTTCGCAGCGGTCGTCCCCCATGCTGGGTGCGTAATTCGCGCATGTGCCCGTGGCGCGAGCCAATAATTCCGCTGCTGTGCGGATGCCCAAGGTTTGGGCCACGCGCTTCGAGCAAACCCACTGACGCGGCCACGGAAACCTGCTCAGCTTCAGTTAACGAAATCCACCATTTGCCGAATTCGTCTGTGTACTCAACTTCGCAAACCATGATGAAATATAGCTCAGAGAGAATATTCCGTCAAGAGAATATCAAACCAGGTGTCTGCCCGCTGGCCAAACAACCTTGCGATTGCACCTGCTTCACTGACGGCCAGCCGCAGCTCAGGCCGGGCCTCGCCCGCATCAGTTTCGATAGCCGCCGTGACCGTATCAAAGTTGATCTTTTATCACACGGCTGACGGTGGAACCTGACACACCGAAGGCTTCAGCGATGGCAGTTTGGGAGTGGCCGCCAATTCGAAACGCGTCCACCATCGCTTGGTTACGCGACGCCTTGTTTTCCATCGCGGCAGGTGTCACAAATCGCTTGATGCTGCCATCCAGAGGCGGTGCACTCGCTTGGATTTTGCTTACATTGGCGGGTACCGTCCATCGCGTTGCCTCAGCTCCTGCGCCACTTTGCGCCTGCATGCGCGTGATGAAGGCATCGCCGCCGAGATAAATTTGCTGGCGCAACGCTTCTTCCTACAAACGCACGCCGCGCCCGCCGACGACAAACTGCGCATAGTCTAGAGCCGCCTGTCCCGCGCTCTTGCCTGGGCTGAGTTGTGCATGCAACGATTGGCAATCGAGCCACGGCGGTGCAGCCACCACACCCGCCAAGGCACGGTAACTGCTCCACACATAGTCCTGCGGCTGCTCGACCCAATTGGCGCGTACGGGGTTCAAATTTACTTAGCGGAAAACCTGCAACAGATAACTATCCGTGTCCACCAAAATCGCCTTGAACCGCCCTTGGAACAAGTGCCCTATCAGCCCTTGGCGGCGGTTGAAACTTTGCGTTTAAACGCCATTAAGTTGCCGCATCAGGCGCGACAAATTTGCCTGCTGTGTGCGCATCACCAGGTGATAGCTCGGCCCAGTCCAGCGCACAGCGCATGAGGGTCACGCACAGCGCATGAGAGTCAGGTCTCCCATTTCCTATCAAACCGCCGCTAACTCTTCCGACAATTCCGGGTGTTTCACGATCAAGCGTAACAGACAGACCACGCCGCCCGGCGGCGCAAACCTGCCCTGTTCCCAGTCACGCAAAGTAGCGGCAGGGGTATCAATTCGCTTCGCAAACTCAAGTTGGGTCAACCCAGTTTTCGCACGCGCTTGGCGCAACAACATTTGCGGTGGCGTGGTGACTCTTGCCCCAATTCCAGATTTCACTTCCGCCAACGCAGTGCGAATGTCGGGCAAGGCTTCGCCAGCATCAGCTTCAATGGCTCGGGCCTCGGCTTCAATGTCCAGGGTCTGTAGATCTTTCAAGCGCATTTCAAACCTCTTTGTTGAGCTCTGTGGCAATGACGTTATCCCGTTCATTTTTGGTGTAGATCATCACCAAAAAAATGACCTCGTCTTCAGCCAAGTTGTAGTAAATCACTCGAGCACCGCCGCTCTTACCGCGACCGCTTGCCTGCCAACGGACTTTTCGAGCACCTGCCCTTGAGCCTTGAATCACAGCGCCTGCCAACGGGTTGACTGCAATCCAGTCAATGAAAGCATGGAGTTCTGATTCATTCCAAATTTTTGCAGCCTGTTTGATAAAGGTCGGATGTTCGATGACCGTTTGCTTGACCGTCATTATGCGGGATCTCCGTATTTTCTATTGAATGTCGGCAATTTACTCCCACTCAATCGTCGCCGGTGGCTTTGACGAAACGTCATACGTCACCCGGTTGATCCCCCGCACCTCATTGATGATGCGGGATGACACTTTTTTGAGGAGTGCGTACGGCAGCTCCGCCCAATCGGCCGTCATAAAGTCGCTGGTTTGCACGGCGCGCAGGGCGACGACGTAGTCATAAGTGCGACCGTCGCCCATCACGCCGACGGACTTGACGGGCAGGAAAACGGTGAAGGCTTGGCTGGTTAGGTCGTACCAGGATTTGCCGGTGGCGGGATCGGTGAAATTTCGCAACTCTTCGATGAAGATGGCATCGGCCCGGCGCAGCAGTTCGGCGTATTCTTTCTTGACTTCGCCCAAAATACGCACGCCCAGGCCTGGGCCGGGGAAGGGGTGGCGGTAGACCATGTCAGGCGGCAGGCCAAGGGCGACGCCGAGTTCGCGGACTTCGTCTTTGAACAATTCACGCAGGGGTTCCAGCAACTTCAAGCCCAGTTGTTCAGGCAGGCCGCCCACGTTGTGGTGGCTTTTGATGGTGACGGCTTTTTTAGACTTTGCAGCGCCGGATTCAATGACGTCGGGGTAAATGGTGCCTTGGGCCAGCCACTTGGCTCCGTTAGAATTTTTGTCAGTTACTCCTGTTTTAGTAGCAACAGAGTTAATGAATTCGGGGACAATAGCCTTATTTGTCCTTAACTTTTCCGCTTCAGCCTTAAAAACGTCGACAAACAGCCTGCCAATGATCTTGCGCTTGGCTTCGGGCTCGCTCACGCCTTTGAGTTCGCCCAAAAACAGCGCTTCGGCGTTCACGCGCACCACTTTTGCGTGAAGCTTGCCCTCAAACATTTGCATCACCATGGCGCCTTCATTCAGGCGCAGCAGGCCGTGATCGACAAACACACAGGTGAGCTGGTTGCCTATGGCGCGGTGAATCAAGGCAGCGGCGACCGATGAATCCACGCCGCCGCTCAGGCCCAGGATGACTTCTTCGTCGCCCACTTGCTGGCGGATTTTTTGCACGGCTTCGGCAATGTAATCCCCCATGACCCAGTCTGGGCGGGCGGCGCAAATGTCCAACACAAAGCGATTCAAAATGGCTTGCCCCTGCGCCGTATGTGTCACCTCGGGGTGAAACTGCACCGCATAAAAACCACGGGTTTCATCGGCCATGCCGGCGATGGGGCAACTGTCGGTTGAGGCCATGAGCTTGAAGCCGGGTGGCATTTCAATCACGTTGTCGCCGTGGCTCATCCACACGTTCAACAGGCCGTGTCCTTCGGGTGATGTGGCGTCCGCAATGCCTTCAAGCAGCCGGGTGTGACCGCGTGCGCGAACCTGTGCATGGCCAAATTCGCGTCCATGGCCGCCTTCCACCTTGCCGCCTAGTGCCTCAGCAATGGCATACATGCCGAAGCAAATGCCCAGCACGGGCAACCCCAGTTCAAACACGACTCGGGGCGCGCGCAGGGTTTCGTCTTCCCACAGGCTGGCGTGGCTGCCGGACAGGATGATGCCTTTGAGCTGGCCATCGGCTGCAAAGTCGCGCACCCATTGGTCAGTGACATCACACGGGTGCACCTCGCAATACACATGCGCCTCGCGTACGCGGCGGGCAATCAGCTGGGTGACTTGGGAGCCGAAGTCGAGGATGAGGATTTTGTGGTGTTGCATGAAGGTACTTCAAGGAAACAGATGGAAATTTGTCGGAGCTGTTTGCGGACTCAATTGAAACTCGTGGCGTATTCGGCTAAAAAGTCGATCGGCTTGAGAATGCGAAACCCAAGGTTTGGCGTGTTTGCCAAAACGAGGAGGTCTTGATCGCCGGAAACCAATATGTCCGCTGTTGCGGATTGCGCCAATTCAAGAAACATTGGGTCTGTGGGGTCGCGGCAGATAGGCATTTGCCCCGCCTTGTCGCGCGTCAAGTCCTGCACATTCAGTTCCGCGTGTGGAAGATACAAGGCCAAGACCCGCGCGATATCCGCTTCCTTGAGATTGAATTTTTTATAGGCCAGCACGCGCAACAGTTCAGCTCTGGTTTGCGCAGACAGGATGGGGACAACATGCCCTGCTTGCCACGCCAGGCGCAACGGTTTCAATGCACCACTGCCAAAGAGAGTGGCAGAAATGACTGTGTTGGTATCTAAAACAACTCGCCAGGCAGCGGGTTTTCGCGGCATCAGGAGCCGCCGCTTGCCGGGTTGGTGCGCGCCCATTTAACGGCATCTGCAATATCGGCTTCGGTAATGCCCAACTTCTCGATCTTGCGCCAAATTGCTTCCATGGCTTCGCTGTCTTTTTGCACCCGCACCGGCGTCAGCATGATGCAGTCATTCACCGCTTCCACCTCGTAATACTCGCTCGGAGGCAGCTTCGAAATCACGGCTTTCGGCAAGGTGATTTGATTTTTGGACGTCATTTTTGCCAACATGAGGATTTCCTTGATGTAAGAATTCCTTACTTTAGCACAGGGGCAATTCCTTATTCAGATCGGTAATTCGGCGCTTCTTTGGTGATCTGCACGTCGTGCACATGGCTTTCGCGGATGCCGGCCGAGGTGATTTCTACAAACTCGGCGCGCTCTTGCATGTCTTCTATGGTGGCGCAGCCGCAATAACCCATGCTGGCGCGCACGCCGCCGGCCATTTGGTAAATGATGGACACCATGGAGCCTTTGTAAGGCACCCGGCCTTCAATGCCCTCTGGCACCAGTTTGTCGGCGTTCGGGTTGCCGGTGGTGCTTTCCTGAAAATAGCGGTCCGCGCTGCCCTGCTGCATGGCGCCAATGCTGCCCATGCCACGGTAACTTTTGTAGCTGCGGCCCTGGAACAGGATCACCTCGCCTGGCGCTTCTTCAGTGCCCGCAAACATGCCGCCCATCATCACCGTGCTGGCACCCGCCGCCAGCGCCTTGGCGATGTCGCCGCTATACCGGATGCCACCGTCGCCAATCAGGGGCACGCCCGTGCCTTGCAAGGCCTTGGCAACGCTGTCAATCGCCATGATCTGCGGCACGCCAACGCCGGCCACAATGCGCGTGGTGCAAATAGAGCCAGGGCCAATGCCCACCTTGACGGCGTCGGCGCCCGCCTCCACCAGCGCCAGCGCGGCCGCGCCGGTGGCGATGTTGCCGCCAATCACGTCCACCTGCGGGTAGTTTTGCTTGACCAGCGAACCCGCTCGATCACGCCCTGGCTGTGGCCGTGGGCGGTGTCCACCACGATGGCATCCACCCCGGCGCGCACCAGGGCTTCAACCCGCTCTTCAGTGCCCTCGCCTACGCCCACTGCCGCGCCCACGCGCAATTTGCCATGGGCGTCACGCGCCGCGTTGGGGAAGCTGGTTTGTTTGGTGATGTCTTTGACGGTGATCAGGCCCTTGAGCTCAAACGCGTCGTTGACCACCAGCAGGCGTTCCAGCTTGAACTTGTTGAGCAGCGCCTTGGCTTCCAGCAGCGTGGTGCCGTCCGGCACAGTAACCAGTTTGTCGCGCGGCGTCATGATTTGGCTGACGGGGATGTCGTAGCGCGTCTCAAAGCGCAGGTCGCGCCCGGTCACAATGCCGACGACCTTGCCGCCATCGCACACCGGAAAACCTGAAACGCCCAACTGGTCCGACAAATCAATCACCTGGCGTACCGTGTGGCTTGGGGTGATGACGACCGGATCACGCAACACGCCGGATTCATAGCGCTTCACGCGGGCCACTTGCGCGGCCTGCTCTTGCGGCGTGAGGTTTTTGTGCACGATGCCAATGCCGCCCTCCTGCGCAATGGCGATGGCCAAACGCGCTTCCGTGACGGTGTCCATCGCGGCCGACACCAGGGGCAGATTCAGGGCGATGTTGCGGGAGAAACGGGTGGCGAGGGAGGTGTCCTTGGGCAGGACCTGGGAATACGCTGGCACCAACAACACATCGTCGAAGGTGAGCGCTTTGCCGAGTAGGCGCATAACAAAAGCTCCAAAAAACCGATTGTACCCGTGAGGTGCTGGCGGCCATTGGCTGCCATTGGGCAATCGGCAAGCCGGATGCAGCCTTGGCGGCGGTCGGTCAGCGGATATACGCCGTTACCAATTCAAGACCCTTTGTCTGGGCAAATTGACACTGGTTTGCTAAACTCGGGCGATGACCCGTTCCCCGTTCTTGCGCTTGAAGTGGCTTCCAAAACTGCTGGCCGGCTTGGCCAGCCTGACGCTGCTCGCGGCAAGCGCGCAGTGGCAATGGCTGGACAAAGACGGTCGCAAGGTCTACAGCGACCGGGCACCACCGCCAGATGTGCTGGACAAAAACATCGTCAAACGTCCGAGCCGCCCGGTCGCAGCGCCAGGCAAAGCCGATGTGGCTGCTGCTGCGGCAGGCACTGCGGCCAACACGCCTGATGGCGCTTCGCTTGCCGCACAAGCAGCGGCGGCCGCTGCAAATTCAGCCGCCAGACAGGCCACCACGCCGTTCATCAAACTGCCGACGGTTGACAAAGATCTTGAAGCCCGCAAAAAACTGGCGGCCGATGCGGAAGCAGGCAAACGCAGGTCCGACGAAGAAAGAGTCGCCAAGCTCAGGGCAGAGGCCTGTACCAATTCACGCAGTGCCCTGGCTCAAGCCACCTCAGGTGCCCGAATCCGCCGGATCAACGACAAAGGCGAGCCTGAAGTGCTCGACGACGAAGGCCGCGCCCAAGAGGCCCGCAAAGCCCAAAGCGGCATTGACGCCAACTGCCTATAGACACAGGGCCGGACACTCAGCCGGGCAATCAATACCCGGTCTTGGCGCCAGGCCTGCGCGTGGCGAACAACCCGGTTTTTTTTATCCCCTGTTTGACAAAACGCTGTCGCCTGGCGACTTTGGGGTCTACTTTCAGCGGTCGATAAATTTCCAGCCGATCTTGGTCTTCCAGCGCGCGGTTGAGGCTGGTTTTTTTGCCCCAAATCCCCAGCACGAGCGCGTCCAAATCCAGCACTCCCAGGGCCATTTGCACCTGCGGCGTTTGCAAAGCCAGCCCCACCGTGCTGCCAGCTGCCAGGTTCAGATGCAAGGCCACGACCTCGCGCGGCGCGGGCGACATCAGGATGCACACATGAATTTGCCCGTCAGTTGCCATACACCTGCCCGGCCCGTTTGACGAAGGCTTCGACCATGTCGTTGGCAATTTTGTCGAACACTGGCCCAAGCATCTTGGCCAAGGCCGGGTTGTCG
Source organism: Burkholderiales bacterium (assembly GCA_025360385.1). Lineage (GTDB taxonomy): Bacteria > Pseudomonadota > Gammaproteobacteria > Burkholderiales > Burkholderiaceae_C > JANYCG01. The sequence goes on from JANYCG010000256.1 coordinate 12,345, forward strand.
AAACCGTAGGTCAGTTGAAATTCGACTTTACAGGCGCGCTCTTTGGCGCTGCCCACAGGCAAAAACCGCCATTCGCCATCCAATTTCGAGAAAGGTCCATCCACCAGATGCATGCTCACCTGGCTCGCATCCACATGGGTATTGCGGGTGGTGAAATTCTGGCGGATGCCGCCAAATGTGATGCCGATTTCAGCGGTCATGCCGCCCATGTCCTGGGACAGAATTTTGGCGTGGTCGCACCAGGGCAGAAATTTCGGATAATCAGCCACTGCCGTCACTAACGCGTACATCTCTTGCGGGCTGTACCAGATCAAGACGGATTTTTTGACGTTCTTCATAAATTGCAGCGGGGCCTGAATTGTAGACAGCCTCGCCAACGCAGCGCCCCTTCACTTGTAAAACCATGCGCCCGAACCCACCTCCTTTTCATGGCCAAAAAACCTGACTCCGCCCCGCCTAAAAAGGCCCAGAGCACGGCCCGTATTGCCGACAACAAAAAGGCCGCCTACAACTATTTTTTTGAAGAGCGTTTTGAGGCCGGCCTGGTGCTGGAAGGCTGGGAGGTCAAGTCACTGCGCGAAGGCAAGGTGCAACTGACCGACGGCTATGTCGTCATCCGCGAAGGCGAGCTGTTTTTGATTGGCCTGCAGATCACGCCGCTGGGCACGGCGTCCACCCACATCAGCCCCGACAAAGTGCGCACCAAAAAGCTTTTGATGCACAGAGAAGAAATAAAACGCCTGGTTGGCAAAGTGGAACAAAAAGGCCACACCCTGGTGCCGCTGAACTTGCACTGGAAAGGCGGCAAGATCAAGTGCGAAATCGCTCTGGCCAAAGGCAAGGCCGAACACGACAAGCGCGACACCATCAAAGACCGCGAAGGCAAACGCGAAGTGGAGCGGGCAATGAAGGATCGCGGCCGCTGAAATCCTTTTGGCCTTTGCAATAGCAAAACAAGGCAAGCAAGACGAACAAGGAAAACAAGGCAAGCAAGACGAACAATGCAAACATTGAAAGGTAAAAGCGCCGTATGTCCCCGTGGGTTATGAATAGCTTGCTATAATAAAAATATCAATCAAGTTTTTCAAAACACCTGGCTCTTGCGGAACAAGCTCAGCCAGACACGGGAGGCCGGGTTGCACCGGCACCGCGCCCTACTGCCGCTCTTTCCAGGCCAGCAGTTCGTTGCCAGCCAACGCCGCTATCACCAGGCTGCCACCGGACAACACAGCGGCGCTGGGCACCTCGTTGGCACCGAGCCAGACCAGCGTGATGCCGAAGGGCACTTCCAACAGGGCCAGCAAGGACACCTCGGGGGCCTTGAGCACACGGGCGCACCACACCGACAGCAGGCATGGCACAGCCAACTGGTAAAAGCCCAGGCCACCCAGTAGCCAGACATCATGCAGGGTCGCCTTGAATGGCCAGGCCAAGGGCAGCATGATGAGGCTGGACAACACGGCGCCCACCAGAACGGCGGGCATCAGGTCGACAGCTTGACCCGAGGCCAGCGCTTGAGAGTCTGCATGCCCCTGGATTTTTCTATGGGCATGTTGGGTAAGGGTCCAGTTGGCCGCACCCGCCAGGGGTACGCCCAGGGCGACCAGAGTGCCCAGCATTTGCCCGCCTGAAATTTGCGAGCCATACATCCAGCCGATGCCGCAACCCGCGACAACGATGGCAAGCCAGGTGCGCAAGGGCAATTGATGGGCGATGAAAATACGAGAAAACAGGGCCGTCACCAGCGGCCCAATGGCCAGCGTCACCAGCACATTGGCCACGCTGGTCAGGGTCAGCGCCATCATGTAAAACGTGAACATGCCGCACCAGCACAGGCCGGACAGCCAGAAGGTGCGCCCGGCTGACGGCAGGCGGGTGAACACCGACCGGCCCTTGAGCAGGGGCAGGATCACCAGCAGGGACAGCACCGTGGCCGCGCTGCGCCAAAAAGTCACCTCAAAGGAACGGGCCGCCTCCAGGTGGCGCGTGACAACGCCAGCGGTAGACCACATCAGGGCCGCCGCCACCATCAACAGAACCGCCCGGTTATGCGTCAGGCGCATCAGGTCTTCAGACCAGGCCGCGTCCTGCTTTTTTGCGGTCACTCTCGGCCAGGTGACGCTTGCGCAGGCGGATCGACTTGGGGGTGATTTCAACCAGCTCGTCGTCTTCAATGAACTCCACGCCGTACTCCAGCGTGCAATCAATGGGCGGCGTGATCTTGATCGCGTCTTCCTTGCCGCTGACGCGGAAGTTGGTCAACTGTTTGGTGCGCGTGGCGTTGACCACCAGGTCGTTGTCGCGACTGTGAATGCCGACGATCATGCCCTCGTACACCGGGTCATTGGCACGCACAAACATGCGGCCACGGTCATCCAGTTTGCCCAGGGCGTAGGTGAAAATTTCACCCGCGTCCATGGAGATCAGCACGCCGTTTTTGCGGCCGCCGATGGCACCCTTGTGCGCTTCATAGCCGTCAAAAATGTTGGAAATCAGGCCGGTGCCACGGGTCAGATTCAAGAATTCGTTGGTGAAACCAATCAGGCCACGCGCCGGGATGCGGTACTCCAGGCGAACCCGGCCCCGTCCGTCAGGCTCCATGTTCACCAGCTCGCCCTTGCGCTCGCCCAGGGCCTGCATCACACCGCCCTGGTGCTGGTCTTCAATGTCGGCTGTCACCATCTCGATGGGCTCGTGTTTTTCGCCGTTCACGTCCTTGAGCACAACGCGCGGTTTGCTCACGGCCAGCTCGTACCCTTCGCGGCGCATGTTTTCCAACAAAATGGTCAGATGCAATTCGCCGCGGCCCATGACTTCAAAAATACCCTCTTCGTCGGTTTCTTTCACCCGCAGGGCGACGTTGTGCTGCAGCTCTTTTTGCAAGCGATCCCAAATCTGGCGGCTGGTGACGTATTTGCCTTCGCGGCCGGCCAGCGGGCTGGTGTTGACGCAAAAATTCATGGTCAGGGTTGGCTCATCGACCTTGAGCATCGGCAGGGGCATGGGCGTGATCGGGTCGGTGATGGTGACGCCAATGCCAATATCGGTCAGGCCGTTGATCAGCACGATTTCGCCGGGCCCGGCATCAGTGGTTTGCACACGCTCCAGGCCCTGGAAGGTCAGCACCTGGTTGATGCGCCCTTTGACGGCCTTGCCGTCTGGCCCTTCCATCACCACCACGTCCATCATGGGTCTCACCGTGCCTTGGCTGATGCGGCCGACGCCAATGCGCCCCACAAAAGTCGAAAAATCCAGCGCAGAAATTTGCAATTGCAAAGGTGCTTCCGGGTCGCCCTGCTGGTGCGGAACGTGTTCGAGGATGGTGTTGAACAGGGCCGACATGTCCGGGCCCCACTGCTCGCCCTGCCCGCCTTCAACCAGGGACGACCAGCCGTTGATGCCCGAGGCGTAGACCACGGGGAAATCAAGCTGCTCATCGGTGGCACCCAATTTGTCGAACAAGTCAAAAGCGGCGTTGACCACCCAATCAGGGCGTGAGCCAGGCTTGTCCACCTTGTTCACCACCAGGATCGGCTTGAGGCCCAGGGCCAAAGCTTTTTTGGTCACAAACCGTGTTTGGGGCATGGGGCCTTCTTGCGCGTCGATCAGCAGCACCACGCCGTCCACCATGGAGAGGGCGCGTTCGACTTCACCACCAAAGTCGGCGTGGCCGGGGGTGTCAACGATGTTGATGTGGGTGCCTTCCCAGGTCACGGCGCAATTCTTGGCCAGAATCGTGATGCCACGCTCTTTTTCAATCGCGTTGTTGTCCATCACGGTGTCCACCACTTTTTCGTGCTCGGCAAAGGTGCCGGACTGGCGCAGCAATTGGTCGACCATGGTGGTTTTGCCGTGGTCAACGTGGGCAATGATGGCGATGTTTCTGATTTGTTTATGGCTCATGGTTCACTCTCTCTTAAATTGACGAAATCTGTTCTGACTGTTTTTTTGACGCTTCAACTTCAACCGGGCTTAACAGGCGCAAGGGAATCAATTCACCCGCCTTGACGTGGGCCGTCCCCAGCAACTCTGACGCGCCCGGGCCGTAAACGGCCACGGCATCGGCATCCGGCCAATCACCGCGCCTGCGCATGCCACTGCAAAACCGGCCTGCATTCTCACCGTCCAAGATGACAACCGTGTGATCCGCCAACAGCGAATCGACCGGCATGACGCAGGCCAGGCGCTGCTCATCCGTCATGGCCTCCAGCGCCGCCAAAGTCACACACTGCGTTACCTCAAAACCCCCAGTGCCGGTGCGGCGCAAGGCGCTCAAATGCGCACCGCAACCCAGCGCCTCGCCAACGTCCTCGCCCAGCGTGCGGATGTAGGTGCCTTTGCTACAGGTAGCTACCATACTTATAGCTAACTTTGCTTGTCCCACAGGGACTACAGCCATTTTTAACGCGTAGATTGTGATGTCACGCGGCTCCCGCTCAATCTCGACTCCGGCCCTGGCGTATTCGTACAGGGGCTTGCCGTCTTTCTTCAAGGCGCTGTACATCGGCGGCGTCTGGCGGATACGGCCGGTGAACAGTTTGGCCACCCGGTCCACATCGGCCTGCGTCACCGACACACCGCGCTCTTCAATCACTTCACCTTCAGCATCACCCGTGCTGGTTTTCTGCCCCAACCGCAGACTGGCTTCATACGTTTTGTCTGCGTCCAGCTGCAGATGGCTGAACTTGGTTGCCGCCCCAAAACACAGGGGCAACACACCAGTGGCCAATGGATCCAGCGTGCCGGTATGGCCCGCTTTTTCTGCTCGCAACAGCCATTTGACTTTTTGCAAGGCGTCGTTGCTCGACCAGCCCAATGGCTTGTCCAGTAACAGCACCCCATGCACGGGGCGCCTGGTAACCCGTGCACGCGGCGCATTCATCTTGTTATTCCGGATTCTTGGAACGGGAGGCCACCGCCTGCGCAATCAGCGCATTCATGTCGGCAGCTTTCTCAGTCGTGCGGTCAAACACAAAATGCAGGGTCGGCACAGTGTGGATGTGCAGGCGCTTGAACAAACCAGCGCGCAAAAAGCCCGCCGCCTGGTTCAAACCCTCCTGGCAGGCCACAGAATCCCCCGTCAGCAAGCTGAAAAACACCTTGGCATGGGCGTAGTCAGGCGTGACTTCCACTGCCTGAATCGTCACCATGCCCACCCTCGGGTCTTTCAACTCACGCGCGATCAATTCCGTCAGGTCGCGCTGGATCTGATCGGCAACCTGAAAGCTGCGGTTGGGTTTGGTGGACTTTTTGGGACGCATGCCTGTCAACTGCTCAGCGGCAACCACCATCGGCCACTGCGTGGCAAAAACAGCGTCTGTGGGTCATGGGACATCACCACACGCTGTGCGCGCCCCGTCACGCGGCCCACAGCAATGAACCCGATAAACCGAGAATCATTGCTGTTGTCACGGCTGTCGCCCAACACCAGCACATGGCCATCAGGCACCCGCACCGCTTCGAAATCGCGGTAGCGGTTTTGGGCGGCGAGCCTGGCCGTGTCGAACCCGATGGTGCCAAGCTGTTCATGCCAGATTTCGGCGTCGAGCAGGCCCATTTCAGAGGGGATCAGGCGTGACGGTGCCACCAGCGTGCGGTCCACGACCTTGCCATTGATCGTCAGGGTGTTGTCATGTATTTCAATGACATCACCACCGACCGCGATGACGCGCTTGATCAGGTTCACATCGTCTTTGGGCGAGTCGAACGTGATCACGTCACCCCGGTGGGGCGCATCCCAGCGGACCAGATGATGCAGTGAAAACGGCAAGCGCAAACTGTAGGCGAGCTTGTTCACGACCACCCGGTCACCCTGCACCAGGGTTGGATTCATGGACGACGATGGCACGTAGTTCCAGTCGGCCACGGCCGAGCGGAACACGAACATCAAGCCCAGAAAGAGCAAAAAGCTCTTCTGGTCTCGCCACATGGTTTTCAGGTAGTTCATCGCAAGCTTCCAATGCACGTCGGGTTACAGCGTCCGGGCGACCTCGCGGATTTCGAAGAACTCCAGCACGTCGCCGACCTGGATGTCGTTGTAGTTCTTGATGTTCAAGCCACACTCGAACGTCTCTTTGACTTCACGCACATCGTCTTTGAAGCGCTTGAGCGAATCGAGCTCGCCGGTGAAGATGACCATGTTTTCCCGCAGCAGACGCAGTCGGGCGGCGCGGCGCACCACACCGCTGGTGACCATGCAACCGGCGATGGCGCCGATCTTGCTGACCTTGAAAACCTGGCGGATTTCGGCCGTGCCGATGATTTCTTCCTTTTTGTCCGGCGTGAGCATGCCCGACATGGCGAGTTTGAGCTCGTCGACGGCATCGTAAATGATGTCGTAATAGCGGATGTCAACGCCATTGTGCTCGGCCAGTTTGCGCGCCCCGGCGTCCGCACGGGTGTTGAAACCAATGATGACCGCCTTGGAGGCGATGGCCAGGTTGACGTCGGACTCGCTGATGGCACCGACAGCCGTGTACACCAGCTGCACCTTGACCTCATCGGTCGAAAGTTTGAGCAAGGACTGCGCCAGTGCCTCCTGAGAGCCCTGCACGTCGGCCTTGACGATGATGGGCACCTGTTTGACTTCGCCCGCCGTGATGTCGGTGAACATGTTTTCCAACTTCGCCGCCTGCTGCTTGGCCAGCTTGGTGTTGCGGAATTTGCCAGCGCGGTAGGTGGAAATTTCACGGGCGCGGCGTTCGTCGGCCATCACCATGAATTCGTCACCTGCCTGCGGCACTTCGGTCAGGCCCTGGATCTCAACCGGAATCGACGGGCCTGCCGTTTTAATGGACTTGCCGTTTTCATCCAGCATGGCGCGCACGCGGCCATAGGTCTGGCCCGCCAACACCACGTCGCCGGTTTTGAGCGTGCCAGATTGCACCAAAATCGTCGCGACCGGGCCGCGGCCTTTGTCCAGGCGGGCTTCAATCACCAGGCCTTTGGCCATGGCCTCAACCGGTGCCCGCAATTCCAGCACTTCGGCTTGCAGCAACACCTGCTCCAGCAGTGCGTCGATGCCGACGCCGGTTTTGGCCGACACCGGCACAAACGGTGATTCACCGCCGAATTCTTCAGGCACCACCTCTTCAACCACCAGCTCGTTCTTCACGCGCTCAGGGTTGGCATCGGGCTTATCAATCTTGTTGATCGCCACCACGATGGGCACGCCGGCCGCCTTGGCGTGTTTGATGGCCTCTTTGGTTTGCGGCATGACGCCGTCGTCAGCCGCCACCACCAGAATGACGATGTCGGTGGCTTTGGCGCCGCGCGCCCGCATGGCCGTGAAGGCCTCGTGGCCGGGCGTGTCCAGGAAAGAGATCATGCCTCGTGGGGTTTCGACGTGGTATGCCCCAATGTGCTGGGTAATGCCACCGGCCTCGCCCGAGGCGACTTTGGCCCGGCGAATGTAGTCCAGCAGCGAGGTTTTGCCATGGTCGACGTGGCCCATGACCGTGACCACAGGCGCACGCGGCAGCGACTCAGCCTCTTGCTGCTGCACTTCATCGACAGTGAACGCTTCAGGGTCGTCCAGCGATGCAACCACCGCTTTGTGGCCCATCTCTTCAACCAGGATCATTGCGGTGTCCTGGTCCAGCGGTTGATTGATGGTGACCATCTGGCCGAGCTTCATCAAATGTTTGATGACCTCAGACGCCTTGACCGCCATCTTGTGGGCCAATTCGGCCACTGTGATGGTCTCGGGCACGTGCACTTCGATGATGCGGGCCTCAACTGGCGCGGCCTGGTTCTGGTCGTCACGGTGGTCACGGTCATTGCTGCCGCGACGGCCTCGTGGTCCAGCGCGCCAGTTGCTCCCCCGGCCTGCACCGCCACCCGCGTCACCACGGGTGGGAATGCCTTTTTTCTTGGCCGGATCACCCGCCCATGAGCTGGAGAGTTTGGCGGATTTGACTTCTTTGCCAGCGCCTGCGGTGGCCGTGCCAGGTGCCGCGGGTGCGCCAGGGCGGGCCGTTTTGGGTTGGGTAGAACCGGTGGCGGGCTTGTGCAGCGTGCCTTTTTTGGCCGCATCCGCACCCGGTTTCACCGCGATTTTGACTTCTTCTTTCTTGGGCGGCGGTGGCGCTTTTTTGGCGGGAGCCGACATCATCAGCCGAATGGCGGCTGCTTCGTCTTCGGCTTTGCGACGGCGCACACTCAAGTCCACTGCACGGGCCGTGTCCTCAGCCGCTTTGGCCTTGGAGTCGGCCGCGGCTTTGTCGCGGGCGTCGGCGTGGACTTTGGCAATGGCGATTTCACGGTCTTGCGCCGCTTGTGCAGCGACAGCGGCAGCGTCAAGCTGCGTAGCCTCTGGCCCGGCGGCACCAACTGCACCACCAGCGACGGAAGGAGCGGCAACAGGCGCTACATCTTTAGCAGCAGTATGT
>JANYCG010000258.1 GCA_025360385.1 Burkholderiales bacterium
CGAGAAGTGGTTTACGTTGGCTGGCTCGGTGTAAAAGCTGCCGGCTGGCAGGGCCTTCAATTTGGCCGGGTCGAATTTGTCGCCATACCCCACGTACCAGGTGCCCGAGATGATGGTGTAGGCCCTGGCCTCCGGGTGTGAATGGGCCTGTGAAATGCTGTTCGGCGGAAACTTGACGCGTTCCACATAAGGCCCCGGCTTGGTGGAGTCACCGATCAGCGGCGCGATCTCGTGCCCTGGCACGCGTCCCGGCTTCCATTTCAATTCTTCGGTGGTGATCCTCATACCGCCCTCGGGCAGATCGTCTGCCGCCAAAGTGCCTGCAGCGGCAAGGCCCACGGCGAAGGCAAAAAGCAGTTGGGGCACACAGAAAGGTATTGTTTTGGACATGATGTTCTCCGGTTCGTGGATAAAAGGAAAGCCCATGCACTTTGGCAAAGTCGATGGAAAAAGTCTTGAACAAACGCTGAAAGAAGCCTGAAAACCCCTGAATTCAGGGCTTGGGACGCTGAAACTTACCGAAACAAACCGAAACCGCCGCGAGATGACCTGCAGGCAGTGCGGCGGCACGATAGAGGCCTTGTTCAACCCCTTCTTTGAAGAAAGAATCTCTATCATGAAATCCTGGATCAAACGCTCGCTGTTCGGCCTGTTTGGCGTCACCCTCCTTGCGGGCAGCCTCGCTGGCTGCGGCCATCGCCATCACGAATACGGCGCTGGCATGAGCGTCGAGCAATTCGCGCAGGCACGCGACAAAATGGTCGACCGTGCGGCCAGTCGGCTGGACCTCAATGCCGACCAGAAGAAGCGACTGACCACATTGGGCGACAAGCTTTACGAACAGCGCACCGCCCTGGTGGGCCAGACCAAGGACCCGCGTGCCGAAGTCAGAGCGCTGGTGGCCAGCGACAAGTTTGACGCCGCCCGCGCCCAGGCGCTGGTGACTGAAAAGACCGGCGCCCTGCAGGCCAAGAGCCCTGAAGTCATCGCCGCGCTGGCCGACTTTTACAACAGCCTGAACCCGGCGCAGCAGCAAAAAGTGCGTGACTTCATGGACAACCGCGGCCGCTGGTTCCACCGCGGCTGAGCCGCTTGGCAGCCTGAAGGGTCGTTGCCGCCCCAGTGGGAGAATGCTGCATGGCCCGCATCCTGCTGATTGACGACGACGCCCAGCTGGGCCCACCGCTGGCCGCCTACTTCGCGCGCTTCGACATGGAGCTGGTGTGCGCTGGGCGGCCCAGCGCGGGCCTGGCCCGCCTGCGCGAGGGTGGCCTGGACGCCGCCATCCTTGACGTGATGCTGCCCGAGATGGACGGCTTCGCGTTGTGCCGCACCATCCGCAAGGAGAGCGACATCCCCATCCTCATGCTCACGGCGCGCGGCGACGTGATGGACCGTGTGGTCGGCCTGGAACTGGGCGCTGACGACTATGTGCCCAAGCCCTTTGAGCCGCGCGAACTGGTGGCCCGGGTGCAGACGGTGTTGCGCCGACGGGTGGCCACACCCGCTGCGGCTGCAACGGCTGGCGGCCGCCTGGTGCTGGATGGCCTGGTGGTGGACACCGCCACCCGCAGCGTGCTGCGCCGGGGTGAGCCGGTCGAACTCACCAGCACCGAGTTTGACCTGCTGCATCTGCTGGCGCGCGAGCCAGGCAAGGTCTACAGCCGCGATGACATCCTCAATCACCTGCGTGGGCACGAGGTTGACCTGTACACCCGCGCCGTGGACATTGTGGTGAGCCGCCTGCGCAAAAAGCTGGAACCGCTGGACTGCATCAAGACCCTGCGCAATGCCGGTTACGCGCTGGCTTTGGGGCGCGCGGCACCGTGACCCGGCCAGACGCTACCGGCCAGGCACGCTGGCACCGCCGGGCACGGCACGCGCTGGCGCATTCCTTGCGCGTGCGCCTGGTGGCGCTGTTCCTGCTGCTGGCGCTGGCCATGGCGGCGGTTTTTCTGTTGGGCACGCAGTACGCCATGGGCATTGGCTGGCGCGTGGCGGCGCGTCCGCTGGTGGTGGACTATGTGGACCGCCTGGCGGCCGACGTCGGCAGCCCGCCCAGCGTTGAACGTGCGGCGGCGCTGGCCCGCCAACTGCCTTTGAGCGTGCGCATCAGCGGGCCCGTGGTCAACTGGCGCAGCAACCCTGATGCGCCCGCCTATGGCCGCCGTTGGCAAGACGACGGCCATGGGTCTGGCGACGACCCGTGGGCCAGCGACGAGCCCCGCCTGTTCGAACGCACGACCGCGGACGGCCACCGCATCCGCTTCGGGCTGGACGTCAAAAACTGGCGCGAACGGCCGCGCTTCATTGGCTGGGTCACGCTGGCTGCGCTGCTGCTGCTGACGGCGCTGGCTTATGCACGGGTGCGCCGCCTGCTGCGCCCGCTGGACGATATCCGGGCTGGCGCATTGCGCTTTGGCGCCGGTGACTTCACCCAGCCCATCCCCGTGCAGCGCGCCCGCAAGCCCGACGAGCTGGGTGAATTGGCCGCCACCATCAACACCATGGGCCAAGACCTCCACCAGATGCTGGAGGCTAAGCGTGCCTTGCTGCTGGCCATCAGTCATGAGCTGCGCAGCCCGCTGACGCGTGCGCGGCTCAACACCGAGCTGTTGCCTGAAACCGAAGACCTGCAAACCAGCCGCGACGCGCTGTTGCGTGACCTGGCGCTGATGCGCGACCTGGTGACCGACCTGCTGGAAAGCGAACGCCTTGCCAGCCCGCACGTGGCTTTGCACCGCGAAGCCACCGACCTGGCGGCGTTGCTGGCGGAGGTGGTCGCCGGTTTGCCGGACCCCCAGGCCGTTGCGGCCACTGTCATCCCGGGGCTGCCCGTGCTTTCGGCGGATCGTACCCGCCTGCGCCTGCTGTTGCGCAACCTGCTGGACAACGCGGTGCGCCATAACACCCCACATGAAGGCGGCGCAAGCCCCCATGCGCCAGCACCCGTGTCTGTGTGCCTTGACGCTGGGCCAGAAGGTGGGGTGGGCATCACCGTGCGCGACTTTGGCCCCGGTGTTGACGAAGCGGCACTGCCCCATCTGGCAGAACCGTTTTACCGGCCTGATGCCGCCCGCGAGCGCGCCACGGGCGGCGTCGGCCTTGGCCTGTACCTGTGCAAGCTGGTGGCGCAGGCCCATGGCGGAAGCTTTACGGTGCGCAATGCCGGGCCGGGGCTGGAGGTGCAGGTGACTTTGCCGCTCTGAAGCGGGCCCTAGCGATCCCAGGCACACAGACGCCGATAGGGCGCTTGCCACGCGATGGCTGTGGCGGCAGGGATGTGGCCCCAGGGTCCGTGGCCACCGTCGTCCCCATCACCCCGCCACCAGCCTGGCTGCCAGGGGGACGGTGCCAGCGCCTGCATGCTGGCGCTTTGCGCGACCACCAGCGCGTCACCGCCTGCAGCAGTGGCGTCGGCAGCGCGGTGCCAGGCCTGGTGCCCAACGGCGCGTGGGTCCAGCGCCCGGTGCACGCAGTCGCCCAGCCAGCGCGCCACGCCCTCCTGCGGGCCAGCACCCAACTGCAATGACTGGACATGCCACAGGCCATCGCTGGCTGCCACCGCGTTGTGCGTCACGCGGGTGCCCAGCCGCCAGAATTGCCTGCGCTGCGTGATCTCAATGCCATCCTTGCCCCAACCGGCCAGCAGCACCTGCCGCGCCTGCTCACGAGCGTCGCTCAGGTCAAAGGCCATGAAGTCGGCCTGCGAGGCAAAGTCATACAGGCAGAAGTATTCTGGCGCGGCATCGCCGGCGTCGGGCGCCGAGGCGCGGTGGTACAGCGCTGCACGCAGCAGGCCGTCAAACCGCATCAGGATGTGGACGTGGTCGTTGTACCAGCGGAACAGCGCCGCATGGTCGCCGTTCTTGCAGCGTGTGGCAACGAGGTTGACAAAAGTGTTCATGGGGCAGCGTCCGAAATGCAGTGGCCTGATTCGGCCATTATGCGCAGGCCACCGGCTCGGGTAAATCCGGGGTTGGGCAGGGTAAGTTGCGGGTGGCAAAGAGGCCGTGTTTCCGCTCTAATGGCCAGTCGTTCAACAGGAGCCCCTATGTTCACACTCAAGGTCAACGGCAAGGACCACAGCATCGATGCCGAAAACGACATGCCCCTGCTGTGGGTGATCCGCGAGGAGATCGGCCTCACCGGCACCAAGTTCGGCTGTGGCATTGCGCAATGCGGCGCTTGCACCGTGCACCTGAACGGCACGCCAGTGCGCTCCTGCGCCATCCCCGGCTCGGCGGTGGCCGGGCAGGCCATCACCACCATCGAAGGCCTGTCGCCCACGGCGGCGCATCCGATCCAGAAAGCCTGGGCGGCGCTGGACGTGCCGCAGTGCGGCTACTGCCAATCGGGCCAGATCATGGCGGCGGCGGCGCTGCTGCGCGACAAACCCAAACCCACCGACAAGGACATTGACGAGGCCATGGGCAACATCTGCCGCTGCGGCACCTACCAGCGCATCCGCGCGGCCATCCACGTGGCGGCTGGCAGCAAGACAGCCGACATGGGCGAGCACTACCAGTTGCACGGCGGCCCGGTTGCCAATGCGCAGGCGTGAGGAATACACCATGACGTCAACATCGAATCGCATCGGCTCCATCCCCGCCTCTGGCCTTGCCGGAATTTCCCGTCGGCAGTTTGTTGTCGGCTCATCCGCTCTGGCCAGCGGTGGCCTGGCGTTGGGCTTGACTCTGGCGGCTACCCCCCCGGCGGGCGCGCAAACCGCGGCCATGGCCCAGGGCGCAGAGGTCACCGTGTGGGTGCTGATACAGCCCGACGACAGCGTGGTCGTCCGGCTGGCGCGGTCAGAAATGGGGCAGGGTACCCGCACCGGCCTGGCCCAATTGGTGGCCGAAGAACTGGCGTGCGACTGGCGCAAGGTCTCCACCGAATATGTGACGCCCGGTCGCAACCTGGCCAGCAAACGCGCCTGGGGCGACATGGGCACGGGCGGCAGCCGGGGCATCCGCGGGTCGCACGACTATGTGCGACAGGGCGGCGCAGCGGCGCGCGCCATGCTGTTGCAGGCGGCGGCGTCTGAATGGGGCGTGCCAGTGGCCGAATTGGCCGTGAGTGATGGCACCATCCGCCACGCTGCCAGCAACCGCAGCACCGGCTACGGCAAGGTCGCGTTGGCCGCCTCCAAATTGCCGGTGCCGGACTTCAAAACCATCAAGCTCAAGGACGCGCGCAACTGGAAGGTGGCCGGCAAGCCCTTGCCGCGCCTGGACACCCTGGGCAAGCTTGACGGCAGCCAGGTGTTTGGCGCCGACGTGCGCCTGCCCGGCATGCTCAGTGCCGCCATCCGGGACTGCCCCGTGTTCGGCGGCAAGCTCATCAGCTTTGACGACAGCAAGGTCAAGGCCATGCGTGGCGTCAAGGCGGTCGTCAAGGTGGGCGCTACCGGTGTGGCCGTGGTGGCCGACAACTGGTGGCGCGCCAAAACGGCATTGGAGCAATTGCCGGTGGTGTGGGACGAAGGCGCGAACGCCAACGTGTCCAGCAGCACCATTGCCGCGCACTTGAAAGAGGGCCTGGACGCCCCCGGCGACTACGCGGGCCGCAAGGAAGGGGATGCACTGAAGGCCATCGCCGGTGCAGCCAGAAAAGTCGAGGCGCTGTACAGCACGCCGTTCCTTGCACACGCCTGCATGGAGCCCATGAACGCCACGGTGCTTTACACGTCTGAGCGCGCCGAAGTCTGGGTGCCGACACAAAACGGCGAAGGCTCGCACGCCGCGCTGGCAGCGGCCACCGGCTTGCCACTCGACAAATGTGAGGTCTACAAACTCGACCTGGGCGGCGGTTTTGGCCGGCGCGGCGGCAACCAGGACTATGTGCGCCAGGCCGCGTTGATCGCCATGCAGTTCCCCGGCACGCCCATCAAGCTTTTGTGGACGCGCGAAGAAGACATTGCGCACGATTTTTACCGCCCCATTTCGCAATGCCAGATGTCGGCCGGGCTGGACGCGAGCGGCCAACTGGTCGGCCTGCAACTGCGCTCCAGCGGCCAGTCCATCAACGCCTGGGTCAACCCGCAGGGCATCCGCGACGGCAAGGACGAGCGCCAGTTGCAGGGCTTCTGGAAGGAGCCGGGCGACGCGCAGATGGGCTACACCATCCCCAACCTGCTGACCGAATACGCCATCCGCAACACGCATGTGCCGGTGGGCACCTGGCGCGGCGTCAACACCAACCAGAACGCGGTGTACCTGGAATGCTTTATCGAGGAGGTCGCCCGCGAATCCGCCAAGTCCACGGGCAAGGACGCCCTCGAATTTCGCCGCGCGCTGATGCAGAACCACCCCAAACACCTGGCCGTGCTGAACGCCGCCGCCGAGAAGGCCGGCTGGGGCAAGCCACTGCCGACCGGCGTGTTCCGCGGTATCGCGCAGTTCATGGGTTATGGCAGCTATTCGGCGGCGGTGGCCGAAGTCTCGGTGGGGCCCAACAACGCCCTCAAAGTGCACCGTATGGTGCTGGCGCTGAACTGCGGCCATGCGGTTAACCCGCAGCAGATCGCTGCGCAGATTGAGGGCGGCGTGGCCTATGGTTTGAGCGCCACCTTCTATGGCGAAAACACCATCGACAAAGGCCGCGTGAAGGAAACCAACTTCGACACTTACCCCATCTTGCGCCTGCCGCAAATGCCAGTGGTCGAAACGATCATCGTGCCGACCTATGATTTCTGGGGCGGGGTGGGCGAACCGACGATTTGTGTCGTTGCGCCTGCGGTGCTCAACGCCTTGCAGGCTGCTACGGGCAAACCGGCCCGCAGCTTGCCGCTTAGAAACCTGGGCTACACCTTCGCTTAGGCACGAGCCTCCACGCTCCACCGTTTCACGGGTCGCTGCCCCCCGAGGGGGCTAATTTTTCTAGGGGGCGGCCCGTCGAAAAATTGCGCCTCCACGCTCCACAGTTTCACGGGTCGCTGCCCCCCAAGGGGGTTAATTTTTCTAGGGGCGGCCCGTCGAAAAATTGCGGCTATCGCCGGATGGACGGCCCCTCAATGGGCATGCCGTTGGCGCGCACTTTCAGGTACAGCTCCAGGTCGCGCAGCTCGGGTGCGCCCGGCGGCGGGATCACCGCCTGCACGCCGGAGTAGCAGGCGCGAAGGCGGCGGTCCATGGAGCCGAGTTTTTGCCAACTCATGCGGTAAATCGGGAAGCCGGTGGGGTTGCCGGGGCTGATCACGTCGATGCGCATCTGCTTGCCCACGCTCTGCTCGTGGCAATGCACGCAGGCCAGGTTGATGCGGCCCAGGCGTTGGGCGAAGAGCGCAGTGCCGGCCTCCAGGTGCGCCGTCCAGGCGGGCATCTGCTCGCGCACCGGCTGCACGTTGATGGGCAGGCCCTTGGCCTCGTTGTGCAGCAGGGCGCTCAAAGACAGCACGTCGTCGTCGTCCAGCCGAGCGCCCAGGCGGCCGGCGCGGGTGCGGCAGGCCACGATCTGGTCTTCCAGGTTGATGAGCTTGAGCGCGCCCGGGCTGCCCGTCAAAGTCGGTGCCAGCTTGGGGAAGGTGGGTACCTTGTCGCGCAGGCTTTGCGGCGCGCCATGGCAACTTTTACAACTGGCGCCGCCGGTGGCGTCGGCCCACTGTTGCTGGCCTTTGTCTAGCCATAAAGACACGGGGCTGTTTTGCGCATCGGCTTGCAGTTGCTGCAAGCCCGGCGACAAAAACGCATTGCCGCTGAGTTTCGGGTCGGCAGGCCAGGATTGTGCCAAAACCGTTGAACACAAGGAAAATAGGGCCAAAATCCCCGTCAATAATGAATAGTTTGCTCTCATTTAGAGAGTAATAAAAGTTGCTGGACACTGCCCCGGTTGCCCGCATCGTCCAGCCATTCCACTGCCACGGTGCCCCCTTCTGCGGGCACCGTGATGGGGAAAGCCAGGTAGGGATTGCTGGAGATGCCCGTGCCCGGCTCCATGTCCAGAATCAGCCGGCCGTTCAGCAACACGCTGACCTGCGTGATGACGTTGCGCTTGACCGGCACCCCCGAGTCGTCCACCCGAAACCCGGTCTCCATGGGATGCCCCACGATCCAGCGGGCCTCCACCGTGTTGCCAGGGCGTATGGCACCCACAAAGGTCAGGCGGGAGGGGATTTGAGTGGCCATGTTTTTTGCGGGTCAAAAATGGGTGTTGCCCGGTTGGCAACGACCCGCGAAGCGGCGCAGCGTGGGGGCGCAATTTTTCGAAGGGCCGCTCCCTAGAAAAATTAGCCCCCTCGGGGGGCAGCGACCCGCGAAGCGGTGGAGCGTGGGGGCCATATCCCTAGCTTGCATCAAAACACGCCGACGACGTGATGATGGTTGGTGCGCTGGCGCCACGTTGGCTGCCATCGGACAGGGTCACCACCACCCAGGCCTCTTGGGTGGCGGCAAGGCGAAGGCGGGTCGTGAAGAAGTAGCTGGACTGTGGTTCATGCAAGCGCAGTTTCATTGCGCGGGTGTTCGGGTTTTCAGGCAAAAACACTTCGATCAGGTCAATCTTCAAACCAGCGGGAGCCTCGATTTTGGCGAACAGGGGCACGGCTGAACCGGTATCAGCAAGTCGTGGGAATTCCATCACGATGCCGTCCGCCTTAAGGTGCAAATCTTCCAGCCCTTTTTGCGTGACATTGATGATGAAGGACTGCGTCAGCCCAGGCAGCGGCTGCCCAAGAACGGGCAGCGCAAGCAGTGCCAGGCAGGCGCGGCGGGTGGCTGGTCTCGGGATCGGGTGCGGCATTGGGTTTGACATGGGGCATTGGCGCAGCAGCGCAAGCTCAGCGCAAAGTCAACAACGCAGCCACCACGTCGGCAATCTGCGTGTCGTCCAAAATGGGCTGTGCCCGCACCGCCTGTTGGGTGGCTTGCGTCGTGCCAAAGGGTGGCATCAGCGTGTCGGGCTTGACCCGTCTGGCGTCGCTCACCCACTGGCGCAACGCCGGGGCATCGTAACGGGTCGCAACGCCGGCCAGGGACGGGGCAAAGGTGCTTTGCAGTTCACGCTGGCCGGGCAGGGTGTGGCATGAGAGGCAGTTGCCCTGGTTGCCGGCTGCCATGATCCTGAAGCCCTGCTCGGCCACGCCTTGTGCCCAGGCGCTGCTGACAACTAAAACACCTGCCAGGCAAAGGGTGCTTTGCCAGAGATTTTGGAGAATTGGCGATCGTCGAAACGGCATGGGCTAGATTGTGACATTGACGCGCAAGCCTTGCTGTTTGAGGACAAGCGCAAGCTCAAGCCTGTTCCCACACATCGCCTGGCTGCAGACCGGCCGGTTGCGCCAGCCGCTGGCGGGCGCTGGCATCGTCTGCCAGAGTAGCCAGCCACCAGTCAGTGGTAACGCGGGCCACAAGCCGGTGGTGTGCCGCCTGCAAGTCACGCGTGACCTGCTCGCGGGGCAGGATTTCCACCGCCCGCCCCAACTGTCCGGCAAACGTCATGTGGTCGGCGTCCCGCAGCACCAGGTGCGCCTTGCGGCCCGGGGGCAGGGCGGCGTAAAGGGCCATGCGCTTGTCGGGTGTGGCCCCGTTGCCCACCACGTCGGCGTCCAGTGTGCCGGTCACGGACAGCACGGGCCGCGTCAGCCGGGCCAAGGCCTGCGCGGCGTCGCCTGCCATGGGCACCGTGGGCGAGAACGCGACGAAGGCCGCCAGCCGCGGCTCGATCACGCCCTCATAGCCGGGGTAGCGCTGCCCGGCCATGCCCAGCGCGGTATGGGCACCGAACGAATGCCCAGACAGCCCGACCTGCGTTGGCCGCACCGTGGCCCAGCGGCCCAGCGCGGCTGCGTGTCGCCGTTCGATTTCGTCCAGCGCAAAGCCCACGTCGCCCAGCAGCGCCAGCAACTGCGCCGGCCCGGCAAGCGCGCGCAGGCCGCGCTGGTCGGCAAACGATCCCACCGCGCCGCGCACTGCGGGTAAGTCGCTGCCGGCATGCTGCAGGTGCAGCACCACGAAGCCTGCAGCGGCCCAGGCCTCGCCCCACAGCGTGCCGCCATCCACCGTGCCGCCCAGCCCGTGGGAGAACATCACCACAGGACGCGGTCCCAAGAAGCGTCGCATGTCCGGCCAGCGGATTTTGACGGGCACAGCCCGGCTGCGCGCTGCGTCTTGCCAAGTTTCGTCCACCACCAGCGCCGTCAAGTCGGCAATCTGGCTCAAGGTGAGAGTTGGCAGGGACGTGCCGAGCAAAGCGCTCAGGCAGGTGCGACGATTGATTTTGTGAGGTGGCATCCTGGTCTGGTGCGTGGTCATTCTCAGATATTGACAAGTACTTCAAGCTTCGGGTGTTGTGACGCACAGGGCTGTCAAGCCGAAGTATGCCTCCTCCCACCACCCTTCTGACGTTGATCGCGCACGGGCAGGGGCAATGGACGGCGGTCGAAAGAGCACAAATTGACCGACCTGTACAAAAGCGCTTTTTCAATTTGCCCGCCAAAATCCATCGGGTTCATTGATGAAATTGAGGAGACTCCTGTGGTGTAGCCCAGAACATTGCCGGCAGGCATGCCCCTGGTAAGACTTGTCAACTGCTCCTGGGGCTTGCTGCCGTTGACGCCGATGGTTCAAAGTGCCGAACATGCGCCGTGGTCAGGCCTGTTCATTCCGGCTGCAACATCCAAGTGCATTGCCCAGCGCTTGTGTGTTGCTGCATAATTTGCAGCAGATAGCGCCAGATTGAAAGAGGTGATTCAAAACGCGGGCGGCCCGTTGATGGACCCGGAAGCGGCTGATTTTGAAAATACGTTCTGTCCGATGTGACGTGCACGGTCAATCGGGTCAAGCGCATTTGCAAAGTCAAATGACAGGGCGTAAAACCATATTGAAAGCGCAATGCGGCGTTGCCAAGCCTCGCAATACGTGCGGATTGCTGTGTCTCAACGTGACGTGCAGGCCTTGCACTACACCCCGATAATTGATTTCCGTTCACACCATTTTTGCGCTTTGAAGGCACCTATGAATCTCAATTTATTTAGGCTCAAGTTTTTTGTCGTCGGGGTGCTGGTTGCGGGCATGAGTTGCTTTAGCGCCGCCCAGACCTACCCGATTCGGCCCGTCAAAATCATCGTGCCTTTCGCTGCGGGCGGCCCGGCGGACAATTTCGCGCGTTTCATGGGGCAAAAGCTGGGTGACGCACTGGGGCAGGCCTTTGTCGTGGAGAACCGCCCCGGCGCGGGCTCGGTGATCGGCACCGACGCTGCGGCCAAGTCGGCACCCGATGGCTACACGCTGCTGATGATGTCTAACGCGCACACCGTGAATGAGACGTTGATTGCCAATAAGCCCTTCAACTTGATGCGCGACTTTGTGGCCGTGGCTCCCATCAATTCATCAGACTTGGTGCTGGTGGCCCACCCCTCGCTGAAGGCCAGCAGCCTCAAGGAGCTGCTGGTGCTCGCCAAGGCCCAACCCGGCAAGATCAACTACGCCTCCAGCGGCCCTGGCACGCCCTACCACATGGCGGGGGAACTGCTTAAAAACATGGCGGACATTTACCTGGTGCACATTCCGTACCGGGGCAGCAGCGGAGCCCGCACCGACGTGATGGGCGGGCAGGTTGATTTGATGTTTGATGCCGTCACCACCATGACAGAGCAGGTCAAAGCCGGCAAGGTCAAGGCGCTGGCCACCAGTGGTCGTATCCGATCTGAGGTGTTGCCCGACGTGCCGACTTTGAACGAGGCCGGCGTGCCCGGCTACGAGTCCACCATCTGGCTCGGGCTGATGGCGCCCAAAGGCACACCCAAAGCGGTGGTGGACAAGCTTAACGAGGCCGTGTCCAAAATTGTGGGCCAGCCAGACGTCAAGTTGCTCTGGGCCAAGCAGGGTGCTGTGCCCCTGGCCATGAGCCCCGAGATGTTTGACAAATACGCGCGGGACGACATTGCCAAGTGGGCCAAAGTCATTCAAAACGCGGGCATCAAGGCAGACTGAAAAGGCGCAATCAAATGGCAAGCTTGCAACTACTCAGTGGCGGCGCAGCGGCCGGTTTGGTCGATGCCTTGCGCAGCGATTTCAAAGCGCAAACTGGGCATGACGTCTGCGGTGAATTTGGCGCCGTGGGTGTGATGAAAGACCGGCTGGAGTTGGGTGTGGCGTGTGATGTGCTCATCCTTACCCAGGCCATGATCGATCAGTTAACGGCCAGCGGACAGGTGCTTGCAGGGAGCGCCCGTGCGCTGGGTGCGGTCAAAACCGGGATAGCAGTCAAAACGGGTGAGCCTGTGCCTGATGTGCGTGACCCGCAGCGTTTAAAGGCGGCTTTGCTGGCAGCACGTGGCATTTATTTCCCAGACCCCGTCAAGGCCACGGCGGGCATCCACGTGATGAAGGTGCTGGCTGAGCTGGGTATCAGTGAATGGCTTGCCGCTCAAGGCGTATTGCGCCCCTTCGCCAATGGTGCCACCGCCATGCGGGCCATGGCCGGGTGTGATGAGCCAGGCCTGTTGGGCTGCACGCAAGTGACGGAAATTCTCTACACCCCGGGCGTTACATTCGTCGCGAATTTGCCCAGAGAATATGAGCTGGCCACGGTTTATATCGCTGCGGTGTGCCGCCAGTCTTTGAACAAACCCATGGCCGAAAATTGGGTGACGCTGCTCAGTGGGGCCGCAAGTTTGCGCTATCGGCAGGTGGCTGGGTTTGAAGCCTTGCCGGACGGATGGACGCTTGGATCGCCGTTTGTCTGAATTGAAAATGCCGGCCAGTCCATCGACTGTCCGGCATTTTTTATGCTTTGAATTGCTATCTTTAATGTATCAAACTATTCAGTATTCATAGGGACATATCGCATTATTTGAGTGAAATTTCTATGAATCACTTAAACCAGCAGCGCATTCACCCGTTTCACATACGCGGCAGGATCGGCCGGCATGCCGCCTTCAGCCAGCAGCGCCTGGTCAAACAGGATGTGGGCCAGGTCATTGAAATGCACTGAGCCTTCGAGCTTTTTCACCAGGGCGTGTTCGGCGTTGACTTCCAGCACCGGCTTGACTTCGGGCGCCGTCTGGCCGGCCTGTTTGAGCATGCGCGCCAGTTGCGTGCTCATGCCGTGGTCTTGCACGACCAGGCAGGCAGGGCTGTCGACCAGGCGTGTGGTGACGCGCACGTCTTCGGCCTTGTCCTTGAGCGCTTCTTTCAATTTGGCCAGCAGGGGCTTGAAGGTCTCGGCGGCTTCCTCGGCAGCCTTTTTCTCGGCTTCGTCTTGCAGCTTGCCCAGATCCACCGCGCCTTTGGCTACCGATTGCAGGGGTGTGCCGTCGAAGTCGTGCACGTAGTTCAGTGCCCATTCGTCCACACGGTCGGTCATCAGCAAGACCTCGATGCCCTTTTTCTTGAAGACTTCGAGCTGCGGGCTGTTTTTGGCGGCGCCTGCCGTGTCGGCGGTGATGTAGTAGATGGCCTCTTGGCCTTCCTTCATGCGGGCTTTGTAGTCGGCAAAACTGACGGTGGTGGTGTCGGAGGTGCTGGACGCAAAACGCAGCAGCTTGGCGATGCGGTCTTTGTTGGTGAAGTCTTCGCCCAGGCCTTCCTTGAGCACGGCGCCGAACTCGGCGTAGAACTTGGTGTATTTGCCCAATGCGGCTTCGCGCTCGGCCTTTTCTTCAGTTGTATCGACGTCGGTAACACCATCGGTCGCAACGACTGGGGCGACATCGTGCTTGGCCAAATCCTCCAGCATGCCCAGCACGCGCTTGGTGCAGCCTTCGCGGATGGCTTTGACGTCGCGGCTTTCCTGCAGCAGCTCGCGGCTCACATTCAGCGGCAAGTCGGCCGAATCGA
Organism: Burkholderiales bacterium; assembly: GCA_025360385.1. Lineage (GTDB taxonomy): Bacteria > Pseudomonadota > Gammaproteobacteria > Burkholderiales > Burkholderiaceae_C > JANYCG01. The sequence goes on from JANYCG010000258.1 coordinate 13,779, forward strand.
CCACGCCTTTGACGAAGCGCAGATAGACCGGCATCAGGGCCTCGGCGTCGTCCATGATGAAGACGCGTTTGACATACAGCTTGATGCCAGCTTTGGTCTCGCGGTTGTACAGATCCATCGGCGCTTTGCCGGGAATGTAGAGCAGTTGGGTGTATTCGGTGCTGCCTTCGACGCGGTTGTGGGTGTGGGCCAGCGGGGCCTCAAAGTCGTGGCTGATGGCTTTGTAGAACTCGTCGTACTGCTCGGCGCTGATGTCTTTTTTGGGCCGCGTCCAGATCGCACTGGCTTTGTTCACCGTTTCCCATTCACCGGTCTTGACCATGGCGCCGGGCTGGCGGCCGCCTTTTTCATCTTTCGGGTCGATCAGGTCACCGTCTTTCCACTCTTCCTTTTCCATCAGGATGGGCAGGCTGATGTGGTCGGAATATTTGTTGATGATGCCTTTGACTTTCCAGGCTGACGCATAGTCCATGGCGTCTTCGCGCAGGTGCAGGATGATGCGGGTGCCACGGGCGGCGCGGTCAATGGTTTCGACTTCAAAATCGCCGGCACCACCGCTGACCCAGCGCACGCCTTCGGCGGCTTTCATGCCGGCACGGCGTGACTCGACCGTGATTTTGTCGGCCACGATGAAGCCGGAATAAAACCCGACGCCAAACTGGCCGATCAGTTGCGAGTCCGACTTTTGATCGCCAGATAGCTTGCTCACAAAATCTTTAGTGCCGCTCTTGGCGATGGTGCCAAGGTGGTCAATCGCCTCCTGGGCGCTCATGCCGATGCCGTTGTCGGTGATGGTCAGCGTTTTGGCGTCCTTGTCGAACGAAACCCGCACTTCCATGGTGGGGGCATCTTCGTACAGTCCGGTATCGTTGATGGCTTCGTAGCGCAACTTGTCGCAGGCGTCGGATGCATTGGAGATCAACTCGCGCAGAAAAATCTCCTTGTTGGAGTAGAGCGAGTGGGTAACGAGGTGCAGCAGCTGGGCCACTTCGGCCTGGAAGGAAAGGGTTTGCTTGGTCATTTGAAGAGAGCAGAAATATGAAAAACGAAAGAAAGGACGGAATTGCGCCCACAAGGAGGTTAGCTGCGGTGCGCGCAACCCTCAATTATGGGCGATTTGAGATGAATTCAAGAGGGCAGCTGGCTGCCGCCGGGCCGGATTTCTGCAGTTTCAGTCCGGTTTCAGCCACGCCAGCAATTGGCGCGTGACCTCGGGGCTGCTGAGCAACTGCATGTGATTGGTTCTGAAGGCAATCATCTGCGAGGCCTTGTCAAAAGAAAGCTGGCGTTCAGGCACCGCGTGCTGGCCCAGGGCGCTTTGCAGAGGCACCAAGCCGTCACCTACGAGACGCTCAGCCAGCAGACTGCGTTTGCCAGCCGTTGTTGCCGCCACGGTGAAACAGCGCACGCTTTGCGGCAAAGGCACGGGCAGCCGTCCGTCAGGGCGTTTGCGAAAACGGTCATGGTCCTGCCAATCTTCCTTGACCACATGGCCGTAACGCAAATCTGTGATGCCGGCGCTGCGCAGTTGCACCAACCGCGCAAAGGGTTTGGAGTAGGGCGTGCTGCCCAGCAACACGTCAACCCAGTTGCCGGCCTGTTCCAGTGGCGCGCCGTGGTGCGGTGTGCCCAGGAACACGATGTTTTTCAGGTGCTGTAGCCACGGTAAATTTTGCTGCTGTGCCAAATGCACGGCGCTGCGCGTGACCAGACCTCCCATGCTGTGCGCCACTATGCTGACGTCTTCTGTAGCCGCAGGCCAACACGCCACAAGTTGTTCTAGCAGTGCGGACAGCGCCTGGCCATTTTGGGAGGTATGCAGGCCCGTGTTGTAACGCAGGTAAAGGGGGGTGTAGCCAAGTGCATTTGCCAGCGCCGCGCCATGGTCTGACACCTGTGATGCATCAAGCTGCTGCGTGCCAAACTGACGGGATTTCCATTGCAGGTCATTCATGCACAGGCCATGAATCAGCAGCAAGATTTTTCCGCCTGGTTTAAAGCCGGACGGCAAGGCCTGCCAATTCAGGGCCTGGCCTTGAAACCGCAAACTCATGCGCGTCGCCAGCGGATTCTGACTGGCTGCCAGGTGGTCGCCCATCACACCGTTCAGGGCCGCCAGCACGGCTTCACGCTGAGGTGTTTCGAGGGCTGCCTGATCGGCCGCGTCAATCAGGGGTTGAAGTTTGACCAGGACCGCGTCCAGGCCCTTGCCAACAAGTTGGGTCACGCCGCGCACGCTTTTGTAAATCAGGCCTGTCAGGCCGCCCGCCTGTTCGGGCAATTTGCCAGCGGGCAGGCCAAGGCCGCGCCGGACCGACTGGTGCACGCCTTCTGCGATGTGGGTGACACCGGTGGTGGCCGAGGTTGCGAGTTTGGCGACGGCGGCGACGTCTGAGGCGCGCAGATGCTGCGGCTTGTTCATGGCCAGGGCGCAGGCGCCGAGTTAAGGCTTGTCAGGGGCAGGTCGCTCACTTCCTGCAGGAGCCTCGCCAGTTGCAAACCTGCAGCATTGATGAGGGCGTGGCCCTTGGCTGCAGTTGCTTCCGAGGCGTTGCCCGCAGCGCCCATTGGGTTGTAGTCCTGCATTTGCCAACCAAGTTTGGCGGATTTTCCGTTGCCCAAAATCGGGTATTTTTCGGACCAATCTTGCGACGTCGAGCGAAAATTCTGCGCCTGGGCCATGTCAACCAGACCGGGTTTGAGCGCCAGCATCATCGAGGTTTCCATGTCGCCGCCATGGATGCCAAAACGGTGTTCTTCGGGCGGGAAAAGGCCCGTCACCGCATCACCCAGCGGCAAGTTGTACCAACAGGTGTGGTAGACGATCAAATCATGCGCGGTGCGCAAATCACGCGCCACGATGTCCATCACGCTGACTTGCCCGCCATGCGAATTCAGCAACACCAGCTTCTTGATGCCGGCACGCGCCACGCAGGCGCCCAGTTCCATCCAGACGGCGATTAGCGTCTGCGCGCTCAAAGTCAAGGTGCCCGGGAAACGAATATGTTCGGGACTGAGGCCGATGGTCTGCGTGGGCATGAAAAGCACTGGCAGGTCGACCGGCAGGTGAGGCAGGGCGGCTTGAACTACGCCGTCCACCAGGGTTGTATCCACACTCACCGGCAGATGGGGGCCATGCTGTTCAGTCGCTGCGACGGGGAGCACGGCAACGGTTTTTTCAATGCCGGCGCTGGAGGGGATTTGGGAAAATTGGCGCGATGTCAGGTCGGCCCAAAAACGGGAGGGAAGCTTCATGGCATCATCTTACCTTTAGGCCCCGGCCTGAGATGCCCGATCTTCTTTGCGATTTACGAGTCTGATAGCCGTGACAAATATACCCAAGCCTGATCCTGCGCTGCTTGAAAAACTGGCCGAGGCCAACCGGATTCTCTACGACCAGTCCATCGTGGATGGTTTTGGCCACATCAGCGTGCGGCACCCGGCGTCGCCCGGGCATTTTTTGCTGTCCTGCAACCGTGCGCCGGGGCTGGTGACGCCTGACGATATCCTGACCTACGACTTCAATGGCGATCTGGCAGTGCCATCGGACAAGCGCTCTTACCTCGAACGCTTTATCCACAGTGAAATCTACAAAGCCCGGCCTGAGGTCGGGTCTATCGTTCACAGCCATTCACAAAGCGTGATTCCCTTTGGCGTGACGGGCCAGCGCCTGCGGCCCGTGTTTCACATGAGTGGATTTCTGGGCAGTGGCTCGGCATTGTTCGAAATTCGGGATGCGGGGGGCAACACCGACATGCTGATTCGCGACAGCGGGCTGGGACGTGCGCTGGCGCAATCCCTGGGCCAGCAAAACTGCGTCTTGATGCGCGGGCACGGCTCGACCACCGTGGCGCCGACCATTGAACTGGTGGTTTACCGGGCCATTTACGCCGAGATCAATGCCAAACTGCAGTTGCAGGCCGCAGCACTCGGCCCCGTCAACTTCCTGAACGAAGAAGAAGCTGCGCTGGCTGCGGCGTCCACTGAAGGCCAGGTGGTCCGTGCCTGGGATTTGTGGCGCGGGCGTATAGGCCCCTTGTCGTGAGTCAGCGCTGAAGGCTGTTGGAATCATCAAGTCTGGAGTCCTGTATGTTGCATCCCTCCGTGTTGAAGGCGTTTCTGAGGATTGCCGGGCTTTTGGGAACTGCCTGCCTGAGCCTTGCGCCAGCATGGGCCGACAACTACCCGGTACGCGCTGTCAAAATCATCGTGCCCTATGGCACCGGTGGCGGCTCTGACGTGCTGGCCCGGCAGATTGGCGCGCGGCTGCAAGCCATGTGGGGGCAGGGCGTCGCAGTAGAAAACCGGGCCGGCGCGTCGGGCAACATTGGCACCGAAGCAGTCGTGAAAGCGGCGCCTGATGGGTATACCTTGATGTTGCAGAACACCACCATGGCGGTCAACCCGGCAGTGGCCGGCAAACTCAATTACGATCCCGAAAAAGACCTCACGCCCATCATGCTGCTGGGCATCACGCCGATTGCCCTGGTCGCACACCAGAGTACCAACATCAAGACGCTGAAGGATTTGCTCGACTATTCAAAGGCCAACCCAACGGCACTGAGTTATGGCTCCTGCGGCGTGGGCACGCCCCAGCATTTTGTGATGGAACTGATCAAACAGAAGACCGGCCTTGAAGCGACCCACGTGGGTTACAAGGGTTGCGCGCCAGGCTTGACGGACGTGGTGGGCGGGCAAATCCCCCTGGCCGTGCTCAGTGCCAATCTGGTGGCGCCCCACATCAAGACCGGCAAGCTGAATGCCATTGGCATTTCGGCCACGGCGCGTTATCAATTGATGCCCCAGGTGCCCACTTTTGAAGAGCAGGGTTTGAAGCCGCTGGATATTTCCAACTGGTATGCGCTGATGGGACCGGCCAAAATGCCACCCGACGTGGTGGCCCGCATTTATGCAGATGTTCAAAAAATTCTCGCGGAGCCCGCCATCAAAGAGAGCCTTTCCAAAGCCGGCGTGGAGCCCTACCCCGGCAACGGCGCAGACTTGAGCCGCTTGATTTCGGCCGACTTGGTGAAATATGCCCAGTTGGCCAAGTCCGCCAACATCAAGGCGGAATAAGCGCGGCAGGCTACGTATCGGAGTGTGGCCTAAAACCGCTCATGCGGCGCCAGATAGCGCCATTGGCCCAGCGGCAAGTTGCCCAGCATCACGTTGCCGATGCGCACACGTTTCAGGCCGACCACTTTGAGGCCGACCAGTTCACACATACGGCGTATCTGGCGCTTCTTGCCCTCGGTCAACACCACCCTGAGCTGCTCCGGGTTTTGCCACGCTACCTTGGCCAGTTTCAGGGCCTGGCCGTCCAGGCTCAAGCCATGGCGCAGTTTGGCCAGCAGGGACGACGGGAAGACGGCCTGCACATTGGTGGTGATGGGGTCATCGTCGTCCATGCGCATCAGCTGGCCCGGGCTGGGGTCGGCATTGGCTGCACCGGTTTTATCCAGGCCCAGATACACCACGCGCACCAGGTACTCTTTCTCCATCACCGAATCTTCACCAATGAGTTGGCGCGCCACGCGGCCATCCTGCGTCAGTACCAGCAGGCCAATCGAATCAATGTCCAGCCGCCCGGCCGGTACAGGCTTTGCAACTGCTTGGGGTGAAAAAAGAAGCGGGCGTTGTCATCCACCCAGCGGTTCTGCGGCTGCACCAGCGTGATGGCAGGCAGGTGGCCGTCCTCGGCCTGGCCGCTCACAATGCCCATCGGCTTGTTGACCAGAATGGTGACCTGGTTGGCCTGCTGCCCCTGCGCCTGTTTGTTGACCTCGATACGGGCATCCGGTGTGACCTGCATGCCCATGGACGCGACCTCGCCATTGACCTTGACCCAGCCCCGGCCAATCCAGTCGTCGGCTTCGCGCCGCGATGCCATGCCCAGTTCGGCCATGCGTTTGTTGAGGCGGCTGGTGGTGGGGCTACCGGGTGCTGCGGTTGCGGCGGCCTTGGGCGAGGGCACGCCACCGGGGCTGACCGGTTTGGGGATGCGGCGGAATTTGGCTGGCACTGCAGCTTGGTCTTTGGGGTCAGGGGGAGAAGTCATTTGCTATACTTATAGTAGCTGGTTGCGCATATTTCACGGGGACTGCAGCCTCATTTTATGCTCTAACTCACCCAGCGGTCACCCGCCGCTGTCTAGGTCAGGACGTGTTTCGGTTGGGTCGGGCCATTTTTCAGCTTTTGTCTCAGGTCGGCGCGCGTGGGTCAGTCACTCGCCCATGCCAAATGGTTTGGCTTGATCCCCCTGCCAACTGGTTTTGGCGGCAGGTTTTGGCGGCAAAACCGCGAGCGCGTACCATGACCAGGTCTTCGGGTTGTCAGCGGCGCTGCGGGCCAGGCGGTGCAAAGACGCTTCCGCCCGGCCCATACTGGCCGGTAACCAGCCGGCGCCCAGTCGTGCCAGCCAGATGCCAAAACCATGGCACCTCGCAGGCCGATGCCAGTTGCGATAAAGATGATGTCCCTGCCTTGCGTCTGAGTTGAATCAATGAGCCCAGTGTGGCCAGATGACGAGAAAAGCGGGCTTAAGTGATATTCACCCGGCGTAGAAAAAGTCTCAAAAAAAAGGCTCAAGAAAAAGCGTGAAGATCGCCGTACAGTCGCGGCTCAGTGTGCCAGCGCATGCCAGTTTGCTACAACTATAGTAGCTAAGTATCTATATTTCACGAGATTTACAGCCCATTTTTCTTAACAAAATCCCCCGACCGCAACCTGGCGAGGTCCATCACGCGCAAGCCGCCGTATTCAACGGCGATGATGCCCTGGTCCTGCAAAGCGGTCAGTGCCTCGTTGACCCGCTGCCGCGACAGGCCCACGAGGTAAGCCAGCTCCTGCTGCGTGATGCGCAACACCTCGCCCACGCCGGGGTACAGAACTGCATTGAACAAGGCGGCCAGGCTGCGGGCGACGCGCAAGTCGGGGTTGTTCATGCGGTCTATTTCGCGCGCGGCGATAAACTGCGCGAGCCGCTCATTGAGCTGATTCATCACGAAACGGTTGAAGCCAATTGAATGGTCCAGCAGCCAATGGAAGGTCTCCACGTGCAGGCCCGCCACCATGCTTTTGCGCAAGGCCTGGATGTTGTAGCGGTAAACCTCGCGCTTCAGGGCCGTACCTTCACCAAACCAGCCACCGGGCGGCACGCCGGTGAAAGTCATGGTTTGTCCTTCTGCGCTGTCGGTGCTCATCTTCAGCAGGCCATCGACCACGCCAAACCAGTAGGTTACGGCGCGGCCCGTGCGGCAGACAAATTCGCCGGGGTTGGTCGAACTGATTTTGAGGTCGTCGACAGCGCGCTGACGCTCAACTGGAAGCAGCAGATGAAGCCAGGGAATGGTCGACAGCTCCGCTTCGGTCAAGGGGCGGCGGCGCTGGAACACAGAGGTATCGGCTGTCATCGGGTTTGCGATCGGGGCATTGCTGTCTGGTGCCAATAAGCGAAGGGAAAACACCTACCGGGAAAGCTTGCAATTGTCGTCCAAACGACAACTTGACGTCAAACTAATGTCTACCATTCGCATCAAACCTGCAAGCCGACTGGCACATTGACGTGCTTGCTGACTTTTGGAGACAAGGTACCCGGATGCAAACCACTTTTCCTCAACTGCTCTTGAGTCACGCTGCAAAAAGGCCGCAAGATGCCGCCGTGCGCGAGAAGGAGTTCGGCATCTGGCAGGCGCTTTCGTGGGCCGACTTGTCGTCGATGGTGGAGCTATTAGCGAGTGGGCTGCACCAGGCGGGCTTGCGCCGGGGTGAACACATGGTGGTGATAGGTGCAAATCGCACCCGTCTGTATGCCACGATGTTGGCGGTGCAATCGCTCGGGGCCGTGCCGATTCCACTCTACCAGGACGCCGCCGCCCTGGAGTGCATTTTTCCGATCAACAACGCCGATGTGCGTTTTGCTTTTGCTGAGGACCAGGAGCAGGTTGACAAGCTGCTTGAAGTGCGCGACCGCTGCCCGCAACTCTCCAACATCTATTTTGATGACCCGCGTGGCCTGCGCAATTACGACGAGCCGGGCCTCGCTTCGCTGGACGAGCTGCTGGCAGCGGGCAAGGCTTTCGCCTCACAAAACCCGGGCTTCTTTAAATCGGAAGTGGCAACGCTCATGCCGGGTGATGTGTCGGCGATGTTCTTTACCTCCGGCACCACGGGCAATCCCAAAGGTGTGGTGCACACGCACAACTCCCTGCTGAACCGCGCCAAGGCGGGGGCCGATTTCGACAAGCTGACGCAAGCTGAAGAAGTATTGGCCTATTTGCCCCCGGCTTGGGTTGGCCAAAACATCTTCAGTTATGCGCAGTGGCTGGCCTGTGGCTACGTGGTGAACTTTCCGGAGTCTGCGGCCACAGTCACCATCGACCTCAAGGAAGTCGGCCCAACTTATTATTTTGCGCCACCGAGGGTCTACGAAGGGCTGCTGACCAGTGTGATGATCCGCATGGAAGACGCGGGCACCCTGAAGCGCAAGATGTTCAATTTTTTCATGAGCGTGGCAAAGCGGGTCGGCCCCGCCCGTATGGATGCCAAGCCGCTGTCCGTCGCCGACGGCATTTTGTATGCACTTGGCAATTTGTGTGTCTATGGCCCGTTGCGCAACAACCTCGGCATGAGCCGGGTACGTGTGGCCTACACCGCAGGCGAGGCGATTGGCCCGGACCTGTTCACGTTTTACCGTTCTATTGGCATCAACCTCAAGCAGCTGTACGGTTCCACCGAGACCGCTGTGTTCGTGTGCCTTCAGCCTGACCATGAAGCCCGCGCCGATACCGTGGGCGTGCCCTGTGCGGGCGTGGAAATCAGGGTGGCCGACAACGGTGAAATCCTGGTGAAGTCTCCGGGCTTGCTCAAGGAATACTTCAAAAACCCCGAGGCCACTGCCGAGGTGCTGACGGCTGACGGCTGGTACCACACCAGCGACGCGGGTTTTCTGGACGCACACGGCCACCTCAAGATCATTGACCGCGTGAAAGACGTGGGCCGTATCAAGGGTGGGGCCAATGACGGTGCCATGTTCGCACCCAAGTATGTGGAGAACAAGCTCAAGTTTTTCCCTCACATCAAAGAAGTCGTGGCCTACGGTGACGCCCGTGAAAAGGCCTGCGTCATGATCAACATTGACTTCGACGCCGTGGGCAACTGGGCTGAACGGCGCAACCTGCCTTATGCGGGTTACACGGATCTGGCGCAAAAACCCGAGGTCTACCAGCTGATCAAGGAATGTGTTGAACAAGTCAACGTTGATTTGAGTGTGGACGCGCTGCTGGCCGGCTCCCAGGTCAGCCGCTTCCTCATCTTGCATAAAGAGCTTGACGCTGATGACGGCGAGTTGACCCGCACCAACAAAGTCCGGCGGGGCTACATCGCTGAAAAATACAGCGTGTTGATCGACGCACTTTATGGCGGCAAGATCTCGCAATTCATTCAGACGCAGGTGAAGTTTGAAGACGGGCGCATCGGCAGCGTCAGCGCAACTTTGAAGATTGACGACGCCAAAACGTTTGCCCCCGTGAAAGCCGCAGCATGAACGACAAGAAGATTGGGGACGTCATCCTGGACGTCAAGTCTATCTCCCTGAGTTTCGGCGGCGTCAATGCGCTGACCGATATTTCATTTGATGTGCGTGAACATGAAGTGCGTGCCATCATCGGCCCGAACGGCGCAGGCAAAAGCTCGATGCTGAATTGCATCAATGGCGTGTACACGCCGCAAAAGGGCACGATCAGTTTCAAGGGGCAAACCTTCGGCCACATGGACAGCCACCAGGTCGCGACCATGGGGATTGCCCGCACCTTCCAGAATCTGGCGCTGTTCAAGGGCATGAGCGTGATCGACAACATCATGACCGGGCGCAATCTGCGAATCAAATCCAATATTTTCCTTCAGGCCCTGCGCATTGGGCCGGCGCAGCGCGAAGAAGAGAAACACCGCGAGTTCGTAGAGAACATCATCGATTTCCTGGAGATTCAGGCCTTTCGCAAGACCCCTGTCGGTCAATTGCCCTATGGTCTGCAAAAGCGCGTGGATTTGGGACGCGCTTTGGCCATGGAGCCACAAGTTTTGTTGCTGGACGAACCCATGGCCGGCATGAACGTTGAAGAAAAACAGGACATGTGCCGCTTTGTATTGGATGTCAACCAAGAGTTCGGCACCACCGTGGTGTTGATCGAGCATGACATGGGTGTGGTGATGGACATCTCCGACCGGGTGGTGGTGCTTGACTACGGCAAAAAGATCGGCGACGGCACACCCGATGCCGTTCGCAACAACCCCGAGGTGATCAGCGCATACCTCGGAACGAGCCACTGAACATAGGATTTTCGAATGGCATTCTTTTTGGAAACACTGCTTGGGGGCCTGATGGCCGGCATGTTGTATTCGCTGGTGGCACTGGGTTTTGTGTTGATTTACAAAGCATCGGGTGTGTTCAACTTTGCGCAGGGTGCCATGGTGCTTTTTGCGGCGCTTTGCATGGCGCGGTTTGCCGAGTGGGTACCAAAATTCACAGGGCTCACCAGCCCCATCGTCGCCAACATCGCTGCCTTCACCATTGCCGCCGCCTTGATGTTCATTGTGGCCTGGATCATCGAGCGCCTGGTGCTGCGCCATCTGGTGAACCAGGAGGGCACCACTTTGCTCATGGCCACCCTGGGCATCAGCTATTTTCTGGACGGCATGGGCCAGACCATTTTTGGCAGCGACATTTACAAGATCGATATCGGCATGCCCAAAGAACCCATTTTGGCCTTCGAAAAAATGTTCGAAGGCGGCATTCTGATCAACAAAGAAGACCTGTATGCCGCGCTGATTGCCGCCGTATTGGTGGCTGTATTGAGCATCTTTTTTCAAAAAACTGCGACGGGCCGCGCATTGCGGGCGGTTGCCGATGACCATCAGGCTGCGCAGAGCATCGGCATTCCCCTGAACCGAATTTGGGTGATTGTGTGGTGTGTTGCCGGTGTCGTGGCCCTGGTGGCGGGGATGATTTGGGGCAGCAAGCTGGGCGTTCAGTTTTCACTGACCACAGTCGCGTTGCGGGCTTTGCCGGTGGTGATTTTGGGGGGGCTGACTTCTGTACCGGGTGCCATCATCGGTGGCCTGATCATTGGCGTGGGAGAAAAATTGTCTGAAGTGTTTTTGGGCCCCTACGTGGGCGGGGGCATCGAAATCTGGTTTGCCTACGTGCTGGCGTTGGTGTTTTTGCTGTTTCGGCCGCAGGGGCTGTTTGGCGAAAAAATCATCGATCGCGTTTGATCAAAAACAACAAGAAGCAACACCATGTTCTACAGAGAAAACGGCCAATTCAAAACCACCTACCGGGCGGACCAGCAGATATT
>JANYCG010000267.1 GCA_025360385.1 Burkholderiales bacterium
ATCAGCAGCAGCAGCGCCAGGCCCAGCCACGGCAGCATGGCGTTGAATGATTTGGTGAGGGTGGTTTTGGCCATAAACAATTTTTTTAAGCAAATGTCCTGACTTCACCCACACCATACAGGTTGCTGGTGCAGCGGCCACAAATGGTGGGATACGCCGCGTCAATGCCAACGTCTTCGCGGTAGTGCCAGCAACGCTCGCATTTCGCAAAAGAGCTTGCAGCAACGACAGATTTCATTGCGCTGTTTGCTACTAATTTAACAGCAGACGTGATGAAAATGAATTTCAGGTCATCAGCCAGGCTGGTCAGTAGCGCGTGGTCTTCAGGATTGACTTCAAGCGAAACCTCGACCTGAAGTGACGAACCCACCTTGCCATCTGCGCGCAGGGATTCGATGTCCTTGTTCACCGCGTCACGAATTTCGCGTATGCGTGACCACTTCGCCAGCAAGGCATCATCTTGCGGTTTGAACGCGGCGTAGGTCTCCAGAAATATGGATTCCGACTGGCCAAATGTTTTCCACGCTTCTTCGGCCGTGAAGCTTAAAAACGGCGCCATCCAGCGCAGCATGGCGTGCGTGATGGCGTGCAGCGCGGTCTGTGCGCTGCGGCGTGCCAGTGAGTTGGCACCGGTGGTGTAGAGCCGGTCTTTGAGAATATCGAGGTAAAACGAGCCGAGGTCCTCGCTGCAATAAATCTGCAGTTTGGAGACAACAGGGTGAAACTCATAGACCTCATAGTGCGCCAATATGTCGGCCTGCAATTGCGCGGCGCGGCTCAATGCGTAGCGGTCAATCTCCAGCATCTGCTCAAATGGCACCGCTTCTTTGGCGGGGTCGAAATCACTCACGTTGGCCATTAAAAAGCGCAGCGTGTTGCGGATGCGGCGGTAGGCATCCACCACACGAGCCAGAATCTTGTCGTCAATGCCGAGGTCGCCCGAGTAGTCGGTTGATGCGCACCACAGGCGAATGATTTCTGCACCCAGCTTGTCTGAAACTTCTTGCGGCGCGACCACGTTGCCTTCGCTCTTGCTCATTTTGCGGCCCTTGCCGTCCACCGTGAAACCGTGCGTCAGCAGGCCTTTGTAAGGCGCATGGTCGTACATCGCGCATGAGGTCAGCAATGATGAATGAAACCAGCCGCGGTGCTGGTCATGGCCTTCAAGGTACAGATCGGCGGGCCAGGTTGATTGCGCGGCGTGGCTGCGCCTGAGCACGTGGTCGTGCGTGGTGCCCGAGTCAAACCACACGTCAAGAATGTCGGTGCTCTTGAGGTAGTTGGGCGCATCTTTGCCGATAATGGATTCGGCGCTGGCCTTGCTCCAGGCCTCTATGCCCTGTGCCTCAACCATGTCAGCCGCCTGGTCCATGATCTCCATGGTGCGCGGGTGCAACTCGCCGGTAGCAGTGTGGATAAAAAATGGCAGTGGCACGCCCCAGTTGCGCTGGCGGCTGATGCACCAGTCGGGCCGTCCGGCGATCATGCCCTGCAGGCGAACCTTGCCGTTTTCGGGGTAGAAGCTGGTTTTTTCAATCGCAGTCAGCGCCAGCGCACGCAGTGTTTTGCCGGCTTTGTCTTTGGCAAAAACACCCTGGGTGCCGGGTGTTTCTTCGTCCATGCGAATAAACCATTGCGCGGCTGCGCGGTAGATGACAGGTGTTTTGTGGCGCCAGCAATGCGGGTAGCTGTGAACGATGTTTTCGGTGGCAAACAGGCGATCGTGCTCGCGCAGTTTTTCAATGACCAGTGGCGCGGCTTTCCAGATGTTGAGGCCGCCAAACAGCGGCAGGTCATCGACATAGCGGCCATTGCCCTGCACCGGGTTCAGGATGTCATCAGTCGCAATGCCGTTGGCCACGCAGGAGTTAAAGTCTTCCACGCCGTAGGCGGGCGACGAGTGGACGATACCCGTACCGTCATCGGCGGTGGCGTAGTCGGCAAGAAACACAGGGCTCAAGCGCTGGTAGCCCGCATCAACGTCATACAGCGGGTGCATGAATTTGAGCAGTGCCAGGTTCTTGCCGTGCGTGGTGGCCAGCACGGTGCCCGTGAGCTGGTAGCGCTCCAGGCATTTTTCGACCAGCGATTGCGCCAGCATCAAAATGCCGCGTTCGGTATCGACCAGCGCGTAGATTAATTCGGGGTTCAGGTTCAGCGCCTGGTTGGCCGCAATGGTCCACGCGGTGGTGGTCCAGATCACGGCAAACGCGTCTTTGGCAAGCGTCTTCAGGCCGAAGGCGGCGGCCAGCTTTTCAGGCTCTGCGCATTTAAAGCCCACGTCGAGTGTTTGCGATTTTTTGTCCGCGTATTCAATTTCAAATTCGGCCAGCGACGAGCCACAGTCAAAACACCAGTACACCGGCTTGAGGCCACGGTACACAAAGCCGCGCTCCATGATGCGTTTGAGCGCACGGATTTCGTTAGCCTCGTTTGCGTAGTCCATGGTGCGGTAGGGGTTGTCCCACTCGCCAAGTACGCCCAGGCGCTTGAAGTCCTCCATCTGCCCGGCGATTTGCTCGGCGGCAAAGGTGCGGCTTTTGGCCTGCACTTCATCGCGCGACAAATTGCGGCCGTGCAGTTTTTCTATCGCATTTTCAATTGGCAGGCCGTGGCAGTCCCAGCCGGGCACGTAAATCGCGTCCAGCCCCTTGAGCTGACGTGCCTTGACGATCATGTCTTTG
>JANYCG010000276.1 GCA_025360385.1 Burkholderiales bacterium
ACAGCGGACGCATTGCAAGACACTTGAACCCTGGCTCACATGACTACTTTATGGAGATACTATGACTCAAGACATCCACAATGCGCCGACGGTGGTTCGCGCAACTTCGCTGGGGCGCTCGATTCAAGTCGAACCGCTCACCTGCACCATTGGCGCCGAGCTTGGCAATGTGAACCTGGGTGTGGCAGCCCAGGACGATTCACTTTTGGCCGAGATCCGGGCGCTGCTTCTGAAGCATCGCGTGCTATTTTTCCGGGAGCAGGACATCACGCGCGCCCAGCATGTTGCCTTCGCGCGCCACTTCGGTAACCTGGAAGACCATCCCGTGGCGGGAAGCCATCCCGACCACCCTGGGCTGGTTCAAATCTACAAGACACCAGACAGTCCGCTGGAGCGCAACGAAAACTCCTGGCATACCGACGCCACCTGGCGCGAAAAGCCGCCCATGGGTTGTGTGCTGCGCTGTGTCGAGTGCCCGCCCGTGGGCGGTGACACGATGTGGGTCAACATGGTCGAAGCGTATAAACAGTTGCCGGAGGACATCAAGACCAAGATTGCGCCGTTGCGCGCGCGGCACAGCATTGAGTGGAGTTTCGGTGCGCCGATGCCGATTGAAAAACGCCATGCCTTGAAGGCCGAGTATCCGGATGCCGAACACCCCGTGGTTCGCACCCATCCCGAAACCGGTGAAAAAATATTGTTTGTCAACAGCAGTTTCTCGACACACTTCACCAACTTCAATGTGCCCAGTAATGTGCGCTTTGGCCAGGACAAGTCGCCGGCCTCAAGCCAACTGCTCAACTACCTGACCAGTCAGGCGAACATCCCCGAATTCCAGGTTCGTTTTCGGTGGAAAAAGAACAGCGTTGCGTTTTGGGACAACCGTTCAACCCAACATTACGCCGTGATGGATTACCCTCCCAGCCATCGAAAAATGGAACGCGCGGGAATCATGGGCGATCTGCCCTATTGAGGTGTGCGAACGTGAATTCCATTGCGCCAACCATTCTCATCGTCCCTGGCCTGCGTGAGCATGTGCCCAACCACTGGCAGACCCTGCTTGCTGCCAGGTTGCCCAAGGTTTTGAGTGTTGCCCCGCTGGAACATGACAAGCTCAGTTGTGCTGCGCGGGTCGACGCCATTGAGCGCGCAATGGCCACGCTGGAGGGGCCGGTGATCATCGTGGCGCACAGTGCTGGCGCGATGATGGTTGCCCACTGGGCGGCCGCCTGCGACACATCAAAAGTGCGCGGAGCACTGCTGGCTGCACCTGCGGACCTGGAGACGCCCATGCCGGCGGGTTACCCGACTAAAGAGGTATTGAATGAGCATGGGTGGCTGCCGATCCCTCGCAAAACGCTTCCCTTTGCCAGCATCGTGGCTGCCAGCAGCAATGACCCGCTAACACGTCTCGAACGTGCGCAAGGTTTCGCGCGGGCCTGGGGAAGCCGCCTGGTTGAGCTTGGAGAGGTCGGCCACCTGAATCCAGCCTCAGGCCACGGTGAGTGGCTGCAAGCGCAGGAGCTCATTCGTGAACTCACGTAAGGCGACATCATGCTGACACCCAGCCTTGCCTCGCTTCAAACGAGGTTCTCATTGCTGTTTCCCGGACTGTTGATGAGCGTCGTGGTGGCGGCAGCTGCCACATTCCTGTCAGAGCATTACAAGGCGCCGGTCATGCTGTTCGCCTTGCTGCTGGGGATGGCCGTGAATTTTCTGGCCGTGGAAGGCAAATGCAAACCCGGCATCGAGTTCACGGCGCGCGAGGTCCTGCGCGTTGGGGTGGCGCTGCTGGGCATGCGCATTACGTTCTCGCAAATTGCTGCGCTGGGCTGGCATCCGGTGTTGCTTGTCGTTGTGTCGGTGGTGGTCACCATTTTGGTGGCAACGATGGCGGCACGTGCCATGGGTTTCCGGACCAACTTTGGCATATTGACGGGTGGAGCGACAGCCATCTGCGGTGCGTCGGCCGCCTTGGCGCTGGCAGCTGCATTGCCCGCGCATCCGGGCAGGGAGCGCGCGACCTTGTTCACGGTCATTGGCGTGTCGGCATTGTCCACACTGGCCATGATTGTCTATCCCATGCTTGTGCGCGAGTTGGGTCTGGACGCTACGCAGGCCGGTATATTTTTAGGTGCCACTATTCACGACGTGGCCCAAGTGGTGGGTGCGGGTTACGGGATGTCGCATGAAATCGGCGACACAGCCACGGTGGTGAAACTGATGCGTGTAGCGATGTTGCTGCCGGTCATCGTGTGCGCTACGTTGATCGGCCGTGCGCGCAGTGGTGATGCAGGCGGTGAACGACCCCCGCTGTTGCCATGGTTTGCCATCGGCTTTATTCTGCTGGCGGCCATCAACAGTACGGGATGGATTTCTGCATCCGTGCAGACATTCGCCAATGAGCTCTCGCGCTGGTGTCTGGTGATTGCGATCAGCGCATTGGGTATGAAGACCCAGCTGAAGGAACTGGCCACCGTCGGCATCAAGCCCATAGTGCTCATGGTGGGTGAAACCATTTTCCTGGCGGGGCTGGTGCTTTTGATGCTTCGCTGGGGCGCGTGATGGGCGCAGTGTGATCAAACCATCAACAAACCTGGCGCGGCTAGGCATGTTCGACGCAATCGGACAAAGATAATAATTGCCTGCACGCGAAATTTTTTCGATACCTATTTTTTAAGGATCCCTATGGCCCAAGCAGTCCCCTTCAATTGGCAAGACCCCTTCTTGCTCGACACCCAACTTAGCGACGACGAACGCGCTATCCGCGACGCCACCGCCGCCTATTGCCAGGACAAGCTCTTGCCCCGCGTGACCCTGGCCTTCCGCGAAGGCACGACCGACCCGGCCATCTTCCGTGAAATGGGCGAACTCGGCCTGCTCGGGCCGACGATCCCCGAAGCCTACGGCGGCCCGGCGCTCAACTACGTGGCCTATGGCTTGATCGCCCGCGAAGTCGAGCGCGTGGACAGCGGCTATCGCTCGATGATGAGTGTGCAAAGCTCGCTGGTGATGGTGCCGATTTTTGAATTCGGCACCGAGGGGCAGCGTCAAAAATACCTGCCCAAACTGGCGACAGGCGAATGGATTGGCTGCTTCGGCCTGACCGAGCCGGACCATGGGTCTGACCCCAATTCTATGGCCACACGAGCGCACAAAGTTGCCGGAGGCTACAAGCTTTCCGGGTCAAAGATGTGGATCTCCAACTCGCCCATCGCCGACGTGTTTGTGGTGTGGGCCAAGGAAGTGTCAGAGGGTGGCCAGGTCGGCCCGATCCGCGGCTTCATCCTGGAGAAAGCCATGAAGGGTTTGAGTGCCCCCGCCATTCACAGCAAAGTGGGCCTGCGTGCTTCCATCACCGGTGAAATCGTCATGGACGGTGTGTTCTGCCCCGAGGAAAACGCCTTCCCCGAGGTGCAGGGTTTGAAAGGCCCGTTCACTTGCCTGAACAGTGCGCGTTACGGCATCGCGTGGGGCGCCCTGGGTGCGGCCGAAGACTGCTGGGTGCGTGCCCGCCAGTACACGCTGGACCGCAAGCAGTTTGGCCGCCCCCTCGCTGCGAACCAGTTGATCCAGAAAAAACTGGCCGACATGCAGACCGAAATCACGCTGGGCCTGCAGGGCTGCCTGCGCCTGGGCCGCATGAAGGACGAAGGCATCGCCTCGGTCGAGATCACCTCGATTTTGAAGCGCAATTCCTGCGGCAAGTCGCTGGACATCGCCCGCTTGGCGCGCGACATGATGGGCGGCAACGGCATCAGCGACGAGTTTGGCGTGGCGCGGCATCTGGTCAACCTCGAAGTCGTCAACACCTACGAAGGCACACACGACATCCACGCGCTGATTTTGGGTCGGGCTCAAACTGGCATCGCTGCGTTCAACTGATCAATGAGATTCAAATGACCACCACGCCAGGTGCCCTGGACCACCTCAAAGTTCTGGATTTATCGCGCGTTCTGGCAGGCCCCTATTGCGCCCAGATGCTGGCCGATTTAGGGGCTGATGTGATCAAGGTTGAGCGACCCAACGAAGGCGATGACACCCGAAAATGGGGCCCGCCCTTCATGCCCGATGCCGACGGCAACCCGACCGGCCATGCTACCTATTACCATAGCACCAACCGCAACAAACGCGCCATCACGGTTGATATATCCAAGCCCGAAGGCCAGGCCATCATCAAGCAACTGGCGGCGCAAAGCGACATCGTGGTCGAGAACTTCAAGGTCGGCGGCCTCAAGGCTTATGGACTGGATTACGCCAGCCTCAGCGCCGGCAACCCCAGGCTGATTTATTGCAGCGTGACCGGGTTTGGCCAAACCGGGCCGTATGCACAGCGCGCCGGGTACGATTTGATGATCCAGGCCATGAGCGGCATGATGAGCATCACCGGCCACCAAGACGGTGTACCCGGGGCCGGCCCGATGCGGGTCGGCGTGGCCATTACCGACCTATTTACCGGGGTGTTTGCGTGCAGCGCCATCTTGGCGGCGCTCGAGGTGCGGCACCAAACCGGCAAAGGTCAACACATCGACATGGCCCTGCTGGACTGCGGCATGGCCATGCTGGCCAATCAGGCCATCGGTTACCTCAACACCAGCGCCGTGCCCACCCGCCAGGGCAACACCCACCCTAGCTTGGCCCCGTACCAAAACTTTCCAACATCAGACGGCCAAATGCTGCTGGCGATTGGCAATGACGGCCAATTTGGCCGCTTTGCCGAAGCGGCTGGCAAACCTGAGTGGGCGCTGGATGAGCGCTTTAACAAGGTGCGCCCCCGCAACGTCAACCGCGAGGTTTTGATTCCGCTGATGATGGAGGTGACCCGCACCCAAACCACCGCCTATTGGATCCAGCTGCTGGAAGACAAAGCCGTGCCCTGCGGCCCGATTAACACCTTGAACGAAGCTTTTGACGACGCACAGGTCAAACACCGCAGTATTTGGGTAAAACAGGCCAAGGTTCCCGTGAATCATGCGCAACTAGATACAAAAATAGAAGCAAAATCGGTCACTGTCAATACCGTGGCCAGCCCTCTGCGCCTGATGGACACGCCCCCCGTGTTGCGTCGCGCCGCGCCCGCAATGGGCGAACACACCGATGAAGTGCTGGCCGCGCTGGGGTTTGATGCCTCCAAAATCGCCGCGCTCAAGGCGAGGGGCATCATTTAGGCTGAGCGCCCTTTTCACGCGTTTGACCCTCACCAGGAAAACCTTATGACCGTCGCCAAGGCAGCGCCCATACCCTCAACCCCACCCCCACCCCGTATGTCCCCCACCATGCAGGCCGTGTTTGACCGCGTTGCGCGGGAAGACGCGCACCTCGGCGATGCCATGGCGCTCTCGTGGCGTCAAGCGCAGGCGAATTTTCATGTGACGGCGTCGCGCTGGTACAAGGGTAATGCAAAGAAATCGACGATTGAGCGGTTTGCGGTGCCTTGCCCCGAGCACGAGATGCAGGCCATCCGGGTGTCGCAAAAACAAAAGGCCCGACCCGGCACGATTTTGTTTTTGCATGGCGGTGGCTGGGTGTTTGGCTCATCTGAATCGCACTTGGGCGCGGCGGCGCGGCTGTCAGAGCTGACCGGCATGGCGGTCGTCAGCGTGGACTACCGGCTGGCGCCTGCGCATCCGTTTCCGGCAGGGCTGAACGATGCCAACTGGGTTTGGCGCTGGCTCAAAGCGGGGCAAAAACACATGAATTTGTCCGGGCCCTGGCTGGTGGCGGGCGACTCGGCGGGGGCCAACCTGGCCTTGGCCCTGACGCTGGACTTGCGCAACGCGGGCGAGCCTCTGCCCGACGCTGCCCTGTTGTTTTATGGCGTGTTTTCGCCGGATCACAGCACTTTTTCTCACAAAACCTTTGGCAGCGGTGCGTTCGGGCTGTCCAGTGACAAGATGGACTGGTTCTGGGGCCACTATGTTGCCGGGGCCAAAAAAAGCCGCCAATCCCCTCGCGCAGCGCCCTTGCTGGCCGATTTGCAAGGCCTGCCGCCCCTATATTTGAATGCGGCTGGCCTGGACCCACTGCGTGACGACGCGATGGCCATGACCAAACGCCTGGGCCAGGTCGGCGTGCCGCACCAATTTGACCTGGTGCCCGGTGTCAACCATGGCTTCATGCAGATGAGCCGCGAACTGCCCGAGGCCATGGCGGCTTATGAAACGGTTGCCGCCTGGGTTGCCAAAACCTTGCCGGCCTGACGATGTGAACGCACACCATGCAGATTCGCCCTTACCAGCCCCGCGATGAAGCCGCAGTGATTGCCCTGTGGCACACCTGCAGCCTGACCCGCGCCTGGAACGACCCGGCCAAAGACATCGCCCGCAAGCTGACCGTGCAGCCCGAGCTGTTTTTGGTCGGCACCGTCGGCGACAGGGTCATGGCCAGTGTGATGGCGGGGTACGAAGGCCACCGGGGCTGGGTGAACTACCTGGCGGTGTCACCCGATCATCAAAAAAAATCTTATGGCCGGGTGTTGATGCATGAGGTTGAGCGCCTGCTGCTGGCGCGGGGTTGCCCCAAAATAAACTTGCAAATCCGCGCCACCAACGAGGCGGTGATTGCCTTTTACAAACGCATTGGTTATTTGCAAGACGATGCGTTGAGTTTTGGGCGCAGGCTGATTCCGGACTGATGGACCGGGTCAGCTTGCGGCTTGTGCGGCGGGCTAAGCCGTGGCTTGTGCGGTAGCTTGTGCAACGGCCTGTTGCATGGCTTGCAACAAAGTGGCCGGGTCTTGCGCGCCCGACACCGCCACTTTTTGGTTGAAGATAAAAAACGGCACGCCGCTGATGCCCATCTGGCGGGCTTGGGCATCGGCTTGCGACACCGCTTGGCGGGTGGCGGCGTTGCTCAAATGGGCGCGTGTTGCCGCGCCGTCCAGCCCTGCGGCAACGGCGACATCGACCAACACGTCAAGGCTGCCAATAAAACGGCCTTGCACAAAATAGGCTTTCAGCAAGGCCTCTTTAACGGCATTGCCCAGGGCGTTGTCTGGGCCATTTGCAGGCGAGTTTTGGGCATAGGCAATCAGCGCATGGGCTAGCAAGGTGTTGGCCTGGCGCTGGATGCCGTCAAAGTTCAAGTCCAATCCGACGGCCTGGCCGGCGGCACCGACCCGGGCATAAATTTCCTTGGCGCGTTCAGGGCCGCCAAACTTGTCTTCCAGGTACTGTTTGCGCGGCATGCCGTCTTGCGGCAAATCGGGGTTGAGCTGAAACGGATGCCAGCGGATTTGCACGGGTGGCAAATGGGCCGCCTCGGGCAATTGGAGCGCCGCTTCGAGCTTGCGCTTGCCGATGTAACACCAGGGGCAAACCACGTCTGAGACGATGTCGATGGTCAGTGGGGCAAGCGGATGTTGTTGGGGGGCGGGTTGGGTCATGTCAGGCTTTTCGGAATTTGGTCATGGCTTCGCAGTGGCCGCCAAGGCGTACGGCCCGCCGCGTTCAATCGCTCGCAGGTAGGCCGGGCGAGCCTGAAACCGCTTGACCCAGGCATTCAGATGCGGGTAGTTTTCGCGGCCACCCCGTGCGCCGGCAGCCTCGCCGACAAAACTCATCTGGACGTCGGCCCCGGTCAATTCACTGCCCAGCAGCCAGTCCTGGCCTGCCAGCGACTGGTTGACAAAGCCCAGGTGGTTGGCAATTTCACTCTCAATGCGCGGCGACAGAGGCGCGCCGCCTTCACCCAGGCGCGAGACGTAGAGCTTGAGCATCAGTGGCAACATGGCCGAGCCCTCCGCGTAATGCATCCACTGCTGGTAGACCTCGTGTGCGGGGGTGTGCGAGGGCGGCTTCAGGTGACCATTGCCATGATGGCGGATCAAGTAGTCAATGATGGCGCCGGATTCAAACACGGTGGCACCGCTGTCGGTGATGACGGGTGATTTGCCCAGCGGATGCACCGCCAGCAGCTCAGGTGGCGCCAGCCGGGTTTGCGCGTTGCGCTGGTAGTGCTTGATCTCATACGGCACGCCCAACTCTTCCAGCAGCCATAACACGCGCTGCGAGCGGGAATCATTCAGGTGGTG
>JANYCG010000283.1 GCA_025360385.1 Burkholderiales bacterium
CTTTGACATTTTTGACAAGACCTTGCTTGAGGTCTACCAAAAGGCGCGGGCTGACGGGTTTACCAATCTGTTTATCAACAATGAAGCCACCGCTTTGGGTGCGGCCAAGTTCCCGGCCGGGTCGTTATTGCGGATCAACAAGGCCAGTGACACGGCAACGGCCTTCATCTATCGCCCGTACGGTAGCAGTTATGTGCTGAAGAACAAACAGGCTGCGGGTGGTGATGGCCGTACCGGCAATGACCCAACTTGCAATGGGCCAGCCCCCAGCTCTTACGTGACCTCGCTGGAGGATTTGGTTGCTACTTATAAAGGAGCGACTTGCCTTTATTCCCAGGCAACGCTTGCGGGCACCAACTTCAAGAGCACCGACCCCATCAATGCGCAAGGTGCCAGCACACTGAGCATTGGCTACACGGTAGGCAGCGTTAACGTGAATGGTACGCCCACAGCGTTTTACACGGGCAACAAACTCATCCGGTTGTCGTTTGCGGGCACTGGCACCAACCCCGTCACCTACTCCGCCTGTGACCAGCAGTTCAGTACAGGGAATACCCACAACTGCACAGCCATTGGCAACGGGTCTTACACCATTGAAGCGCTGAGTGACGGCTCTCGGGTCATGACCCTGAGCAACCCACCCGCCCAAACAGCCGCGCAGACATACAACCGCGTTTTTGTCGAGCGCAATGGTGTGGTGTATTACGGCAGCAAAGACAAACCCGGCATTCGCAATGAAGCCCGTTTGAACACCACGGCCAGCAATGCCTTGATGGATCAGTTGCAAATCCCCAAGTTTGGTCCGGATGACGTGTTGGCGCTGACGGTGGCGTCGTACCAGGGCACATGGGACGTGCGTGACCCCGCGCAAGACCCCCAATTCGCCTTCAACGTGGGGACGCGCCTCGTGATCAGCCCCACCGGCACGCTCAGCTGCTTTGACAACTTCAGCGGCAACAACACCAACTGCACGGGTTTCAGCCTGAACCCGGCCAATGGTGCCTTCTCGTTCACCAACAACAACGGGGGGGCGGCGGTCGTCACGGGCACTGCCAACTTTACAGCGGGCACTTTATCAGGCACTTATGTGCCGCAGGGCCAGGCCCCAGGAAGCTTCATCGGCCAACGCCGTTGACTGAGCGACTGTGACTTAGCGCCCTTGACGCAAAAAGGCCCCATCCGGGGCCTTTTTTTTCCTAAATGCCAGTAATACCCGGCGTGCTCAGACTGCGCATTAGCGCTGAGAATTCAGCTCCCGCGCATCCCGCTCATACGCACCCAGCCGGGCCACCGCGCGGCGGCGCTGCTCGGGGCTGGTGCTGTTGTGCAGCAATGAAAAGCTGTTGCAGCTCTCCTGTGTGAGTTTGTCGCTGTAGGCCTGGTAGGTGGCGTTGGGCGAGCGGTAGACGCGATCCTGAAAGGCGCGCAGCAGCGCCAATACTTCCGCCGGATTGGTTTTGGCGCTGGCGGTTTTCAGGGTTTGCAGCATGTCCTGCTGGCGGCGCTGGCGCTCGGCAAAGCCCAGCGTAGCATCAAAACTGGAGCCTCCCAGGGCCCCGCTCAACACCGCTACCTGGCGGTCGTCAAGCTTGCCGTAAAACTCTTCGGCCCGCTCCACGTTGGCGCTCAGGCGTTTCTCCAGCCGTTCGGCGGCGGCCAAACGCACCCAATCTTTGCGGTACTCGTCATTGCCTTTGGCGAACTTGGCTTCAATGTGGGCAATTTGCTCCGGCTTCAAACCCATGGTGAGTTGAACGGTGGCCGTTTCCGCCTGGCGGCTGACCGCGTTGAAGCGTTCGCGGGTGTCAGAAAAAACAGCACAAACCTGTGGTGGGGGGATATCTGATTGCGCAAGTTGCTGCACTTTTTGGAGCAAGTCAGCAATTTTTGGCAATTCGTTGGTGCGATGCCATAACAACAACCGGGCCAGCTCATCACGCACTTTGGCGCTTTGCTCGCCCTGGAAATCGGCGTAGCCGTCAAGCCACCAGAACGCAAACTCCGGCGCATTGTTGTAGGCCAGCTTGATCGCGCTGCAGGCCTGCAACAGCGCCAGCGCCGCAACGGCCAGCCCCACGCGGATAAACTGCAGGAGCGATTTGGAAGCAAAAAAACTTGGAGTCACAAAGGGTTTAGTCATGGCAGCAAATAGTAACGCAGGCAAACACGAGGCGCTCAAGCCTCAACCGACGGGCCCGTCAGTGGACGTGGTCATCATGGCGGCGGGCAAGGGCACGCGCATGAAAAGCAGCTTGCCCAAGGTCTTGCACCGGCTGGCCGGGCGCGCCTTGCTGCGCCATGTGGTGGACACGGCGGCAGCCTTGCAGGCACGCAAAGTGGTGGTGATCACCGGGCACGGCGCTACGGAAGTTGAAGCATCACTCTCAGAATTGACGGGGATTTCAGGCACTTTTACCTTAGAGTTTGTACGTCAGATGCCGCAATTGGGCACCGGGCACGCGGTGCAGCAGGCGCTGCCTGCCCTGCCGGACGACGGCACTGTGGTGGTGCTGTCGGGCGATGTACCGCTGACGCAGGTGGACACTTTGCAAGCGCTGATCCAAGCCAGTGGCGGCACCAAGCTGGCATTGCTGACCCTGGCGTTTGCCAACCCCTCAGGCTACGGGCGCATTGTGCGGGAGGGTGACGCTGTGAAGGCCATCGTCGAGCAAAAAGACGCCACGCCCGCGCAGCGCCAAATCAAGGAAATCTACAGCGGCATCATGGCGCTGCCAGCGGCCATGCTCAAGCAATGGCTGGCCCGGCTGGACAACAAAAACGCCCAGGGCGAGTACTACCTGACTGACATCGTGAAGTTCGCCGTGGCCGATGGGGTTGAGGTGGTCGGCTACCAAATCGCCGATGAAGTGCAGGTGGCGGGCGTCAACAGCCCGGTGCAGCTGGCCGAGCTGGAGCGGGCGTACCAGCGGCGCCTGGCACTTCAATTGATGGAGCAAGGCGTGCGCCTGGCTGACCCGGCGCGGTTTGACGTGCGTGGCACTTTGGCGTGTGCGCAAGACGTGTCCATCGACGTGAACTGCATTTTTGAAGGCTCGGTGTCCTTGGGTGAAGGCGTCAAGATTGGTGCCAACTGCTTCATCGCCAACGCCACCATTGCGGCCGGTGCGGTGATCCACCCGTTCACCCACATCGACGGCGAAAAAGATGGCGTCCTCGTGGGCGCTGGCGCACTCATCGGCCCGTTTGCCCGCTTGCGGCCCGGCGCACACCTGGGCGAAGGCGTGCACATTGGCAACTTTGTCGAAGTCAAAAACTCCACGTTGGCCAAAGGTGCCAAGGCCAATCACCTGGCTTACCTGGGCGACGCCACCGTGGGCGAACGGGTCAACTACGGCGCGGGGGCCATCACGGCCAATTACGACGGCGCCTTCAAACACAAAACCGTGATTGAAGCCGACGTGCACATTGGCAGCAACAGCGTGTTGGTGGCACCCCTGACGATAGGCGCGGGCGGCACCGTGGCGGCGGGCTCCATCATCACCAAAGACACCGCGCCTGCCGCCTTGAGCGTGGCGCGCGGCCGCCAGGCCAGCATTGCCAACTGGAAGCGGCCGAGCAAGTCGAAGTGAGCCGGGATCAGGCGGCCACTTCTTCAGTGGTGGCGCGGCGCAAGTCACGCCGCTGCGACACGTCAAAATAGCGGCCCCGGTGTACCGTGGCCGTGTTGTCCCACATCACCAGGTCGTTCGCCGCCCAGGTGTGGCGGTAGACAAACTGGCGCTGGGTGGCATACTCCAGCAAGTCCATGATCAACAGGCGGCCCTCGGGCAGTGTCAGGCCGATGACCTCGCAGGCATGTGAGCCCACATACAAGATTTTGCGGCCGCTGCGCGGGTCGGTTTGCACCAGCGGCCATTCAGACGGGGTGATGGCGTCGCGCTGCGCCTGGCTGTAGTTGGTGTCGCCCAACAGCAGGCGTGAATGCAGCGGGTGGTGCCTGGCAACCAGGCCGTCGATCTGCTTTTTCTGCCAGTCGGGTAAGGCGTCATAGGCCAGGCGCAGGTCGGCAAATTCGGTGTCGCCGCCGACGGCGGGCACTTCGACCGCGTAGAGCATCGAATACTTGGCACGCGGGCGCTGAAACGAACTGTCGCTGTGCCACAACTGGTTGGCGATATTGCCGACAATTTTTTGGCTGTCGCGTGCGGCGACCTCACCTTGCAGCGACAGGTTGGAGATGTCGCCCAGCTCGCGGTATTTGAGCCGGTGCCCAGGGCCTTTGACCTTGCCAAACCCGATGTCCAGCGGCCCCAACTGGCGCGCAAAAGCAATCTGCTGGTCTTGGGTCAAGGCCTGGTTTTGGAACACCAGAACCCCGTAGTGGTCCATGGCGAATTCAATCGCAGCCACCACGCTGGCAGTCAATGGTTGCGACAAATCAACCCCGACAGCCTTTGCTGCCAGGGGTTGCAAGGGACTAAATTCAAGCGTGGTCATAGTCGTCATTTGCTCTATAAAATATAGCTAACTATTCATATCTCTAGGGAACATTCGGTGGTTTTACTCAAACTTAACGTTGTTTTCCCGCACCGTGGCCACAAAGCCGTCGTATTGCTTTTTAAAGAACGCCGAAAACTCGGCCGGGCTCATGCCGTAACTGGCGAAGCCCTGGTTCACCAGTTGGTCACGCACATCGGGCCGGGCCAGGGCATGGCGCAGTTCAAGGCTGAGCTTCTCCACCACCTCAGCTGGCATGGCAGCCGGGCCAAAAAACCCGGCCCAGGGCGTGATGGTGAGTTTGCCAATGCCAAGCTCCAGCGCGGTGGGCACCTCGGGTAACAGGGGGCTGCGCGTGGGCAGCAGGGTCAACAGGGACTTGACCTTGCCGTCTTTCACAAAACCGGGCGTGAGAGTTCCGGTGGAGAACATCATGTGGATTTGCCCGCCAATCAGGTCCTGCATGGCCTGCACGTCACCCTTGTACCGCGCGTTGACCACCTTGGCGTTGCGTGTCCCCAGCAGTTGCAGCATGGCCAGTTCGGCCGCACTGTTGCTGGAACCTGAATTGAACTTGTCGGGGTTGGCCGCCACGTGGTCCATAAACTCTTTCAGGCTGCCCGATGGCAACTTGGGGTTGACCGCCAGAAACATCGAGAACTCGCCTGCTGAGCTCAGGGGCGTGAACACCTTGAACGGGTCGTAGGGCGAGGGGCTGCGCAGCGCGGGCACGGCCACGGTGGCGGTGTTCGTGCCCATCATGATGGTGTAGCCGTCGGGCTGCGACTTGATCAGCTCGTTGACGGCCAGGATGCCGTCCGCGCCGGGTTTGTTGTCCACCACCACCGGCTGTTTGAGCTGCGCCTCCAGGCCCTTGCCGACCAGACGTGCCATCACATCAGCCGCACCGCCCGGGGCAAAGGGCACGATCAGGCGCACCGGTTTGGCGGGGAAGGCCTGAGCGTTCACGGGGGTGTGCAAACCGGGCAAGGCCAGCGTGGCGGCACCTGTGGCCAGCGCGCGCAAAACAGAGCGCCGTTTGCGCCCAGGCGACTTGGCTCCGGCTTGGGCAGGGGCCGATGGCTGGCTTAGTTTGATCAGACTTGGCATGGTGGCATCCTTTGTTTTCAATTCAACTTTGGGTTCAACATCAGTGACGCACCCTTCTCGGCCATCATCAAGGTGCGCCGCGTCAGACGGATGGCATTGGCGACGACCTGCTGGTCGCGCGGCGTGTCCAGGTAGTTGACGCAGATAGAAGGTGCGGCACGGGGGTCTTTGCCCGCCAGCTTCAGCTCGCCGCGGCTGCTGGGGCGCAGGTCGTAAACAATCAGGGTTAAACCGGGCCAGCGGTCAAACTCCGCCTGAAAATTCTCGCGCGAAAACGCCAACACGTTGTAGCCTAAATCGGCATGAAGAATGTTTGGGTTGGACTTGGCAAACAGGCCCACCGCCTGGGAGCCATCCATCAACACGCGATCCACCAGGGCATGGGTTTGCACGGTCAGATTGGGTCGGCGCAACAATGGCACAGAGCCTGGTCTTGCTGTCGCTGCGTTATTGCTTCTGAATGCCCGCCTGTTTGACCAGGGCGCCCCAGGCGTCGTATGCCGCTTTGGTGGTTGCCGCCAGTTGTGCGGGACTGGAACTTTCAGCGGTGTAGGCACCAATTTTGTAATTCTCTTGCACGGAGGTTTGTTTGATCGACTCAGCCAGAGCGGCATTGATTTTTGCCACCACCTCCGGGTTCATTTTGGCGGGGCCGTACCAACCCAGAAAACTGACGATGTCAATGTCTTTGACGCCTTGCTCGGCAAAGGTCGGCACGTCGGGCAAAAACGGACTGCGTGCAGGCGCCGCGACAGCCAGTATTTTTGCCTTGCCACTTTTGGCGTTGTTGATGGCAGACGGCGCCGCATCAAACGCCATTTGCACCCGGCCCTCCTGCAAGTCGGAGGACAAATCGGCGCTGCCTTTGTAAGGGATGTGCACCACGTCCAGCCCGGTGTTTTTGGCAAAGACGTCGCCAAAGATATGGGCCGAGGTGCCGACGCCAAACGAGCCAAAACTCAGCTTGTTCGGGTTGGCCTTTCCGTAGGCGATCAACTCCTTGATGTTGTTGATGCCAAGGGCGCTGTTAACGATCAGCACCAGCGGGCCGCGTGCGCCCAGGCTGATCGGCGTGAAGTCGCGCAGGGCGTCAAAGGTGGCGGCATTGAGCGTGTGCGGAATTTGCGCCATGGTGCTGGAAGCGCTGTAAAAAATGGTGTGCCCGTCCGGCGCGGACTTGATCACCTCTTGCGCGGCGATCAGCGTGCCGCCGCCTGGCCGGTTGTCAATGACAACGGGGACGCCCAGAATCTCGGACAAACGGGGCGTGACCGCCCGTGCCTGCGCGTCCACGCCAATGCCCGGCGGGAAGGCGACCACCACGCGGATGGCTTTGCCCTTGATGGGGAACTCCTGCGCCAGCACCAGCGTGGCACCCAGCAGATGGGTGGTGACAAACAACGCCGACAGGATTTTGGGAAATTGACGTGTCATGGATGGCTCCTTGGGTGTGAATTCAGCCTGGGCTTGAAGGGGATTCGGATTGAACCAGCACGGCGCCGCGCGCGGTGTTGCTGACATTGCGCCGGTAAATTTGCAGCCAGCCGGTGTCAAACATCGGCGGTGGTGGCGTCCAGGCCTCGCGCCTGGTTTGAATTTCGGCGGCATCCACATTCAAGTTGCACAAACGCGCATCCAGGTCGACGGTGATGGAATCATCGTTGCGCACCAGAGCCAGGGTTCCGCCGATTGCGGCTTCGGGTGAAATTTCGGCCACCACCAGGCCTTTGCACACCAGGCCCGACAGGTGTCCGTCAGTGAGCAGTGCCACGCTGTCGCCCAGGCCCGCGCCGTCCAGTGCGAACACCACGCGTGAGGCACCGCCGCCCATGGCCGGGCCGCCCTTGGTGCCCGCGCCGCGCATCACCACCACGTGGCCGGCTTGGATCTCGCCCGACTTAATGGCGGCAACGGCAGCGTCGGACGTGCCATAACAAATGGCGGGGCCCGTGAACTGGCGTGTTTTGCGCACGGCAATGCCGGTTTTGACGATACCCGTGTCGGGGCACATATTGCCGCGCAGCACCACGATGGCCGGCAGCTTGGCAAAGGGCTGGTCCAGCGCACGAATGGTTTGCATGTCACGCGCTTCAAACGCGGCAAGCTCCTCAGCCAAGGTGCGGCCCGAGACGCTAAGCACACGCGTGTCCAGCAGGGGCTGCAATTGTTTGAGCACGCCTTGCGCGCCGCCTGCGGCCTCGAAGGCCTCAATCGTGTGGTCACCCACCGGACGCACGCCGGCGATGACCGGGGTTTCAGCGGCGAATTTTTCAAACAGCGCGTACACGTCCACCGGGCTGCCCGCTTCTGTCGCGACGGCCTGCAAATGTTTGACGCAATTGACGGAGCCGCCTACCGCCAGCACGGCCCTTACGGCATTGGCGAACGCGCCGGGCACCAGGATGTCGCGCGGCTTCAAATCGGCCCAGACCAGTTCAACAATGCGCCGGCCAGCGGCCCGCACATCGGCCATCATCTTGGGGCTCATGGCCGCCACCGGAGCGCTGCCTGGCAGAGCCAATCCGAGGGCCTCACACACGATGTGCATGGAGTTGGCCGTGCCCATGCCCGAACACACGCCGGGTGAACGAATCGCCTCACGGCTCATGCCGACCACGGTGTCCAGGTCCATCGCGCCGGTGACCACGTGCATGGCACCAATGAAGACCTCTTCAATGTCGCAGTGGTGGCCCTGGTAGCTGCCGCTGGCCTGGTAGCCACAGGGCACGACGATGGTCGGGATGTTCAGACGGGCGGCGGCCATCAATTGCCCCGGCACGGTTTTGTCGCACGAGGTGAGGCAAACCATGCCATCCAGTTGGGCACCTTCGACCGCCACTTCGATGTCATTGGTCACCAGGTCACGCGCGCCCAGCATGTAGGCGCCCCGAGCGCCCGCGCCGGTGATGAAGTCGCTGGGCGCAGCCGTGCGGATTTCAAACGGGATCGCCCCCGCGTCTCGGATCGCTTGCTTGACCACCGCCGCAACTTTGTCGAGGTGGCTGTAACAGCTGGCCAGTTCGCTGCTGGAGTTGACGACAGCGATTTTTGGCTTTTCGCAATCTTCCTCCTTGAGGCCCAATGCCTGCCACTGCGCATTGCGCACCGACCAGAGGTAGGAGCCTTTGGGGAAATTGCTTCTGAACCTTGCCCCCACGCGCCCTACTGGGGGTGGTTCGCTGCCCCCCGCGGGGGCTAAATTCCCTCGGGGCGGCCCGTCGGGAGTTTGCAGGCTATCAGCACGGTCAATTGGAATCATTGGGACTTTCTTGTGATGGTGACGATGCCGTGGGTGGCATCGACTTTGACCCAATCTCCGGTCTTGATCAAGGCGAGCGGGTCCTGGTCAAAATCAGTCATCGCCGGGGCATGGCTGACCACCGCCCCCAGGGCAATTTTGGTGGACATCTGGTTGAACAGCCACGCGGCAGGCCCGGTGCCCATGACCCGCGCCACGTGGAATTGCGCGGACCAGCCGGACGAGCCTTTGGCACCCGGAAACACCAGCACCTTGCCGCTGAAACATTGCCCGCGCAGTTCGTGGCGCGTCTCCACCACCGTGCCGGTGCGCGGGTCAACACCACCCCAACCCGAGATCGGGTCACGCGTGACCAGGGCCTCGGCTTCGACCACGCCGGGCACCACGCAACGCCCTTTGATCACAAATGTCTGCACGGAGCCTGCGACCGCGCTCATGGGGACACCCACTTGCCGGTGCACGCCGCATCGACACATTGCACCGTCGTGCCAAACCAGGCTTGCACGCCCAAAATGGCGGGCAAATAATGCGCCTGTTTGGCAGAATCCAGCGCGACCACTTTGGTGCCAGGCGGCACGGCGCGGCTCATCGCAGAACAGGAATCGGTCATGATCACGCCGCCGGCATCTTCGATGATTTTGGTGTAGCCATTGCGGTCGGCCAGGGCTTTAATGGCGCGTGGCGTAAAGATCCACAGGGCTGAGTTCTCATGCACCTTGCGCCCTTCGATCAACTGCGCCGCTTCCCAGATTTGTTCAATCGTGTAGTGCGGGCAGCCCAGCATCACATAGTCCACATCGCGGTCCACCCCAAAGGCGTTGATGCGTTCAAACGTTTGCTCGCGCTCGCGCGGGCCGTAGCGCCGCACCTCCTTGAGTGGGCGACCGCCGGTGGCTTGTTCGAGCGTGTTCGCCTCGGGTGTGATGCCCACCAGATGGAACAGCTCGACGCCGCCGGACGACGATGCCGCCGCACCAAAATGTTTGAGGCGCGGCAAATTGGGCACGGCGGCCTTCAAGCCAGCACCGCTGATGACGGCAACCCGGTCTTGCACCCAGTCGCCCATCCAGTAGCCCAGCAGGCCCCAGTCTTCGACACTGGCCACGGGCATGTCGAGTTCGATGCCCAGGGTGGCCAGACGGGGTTCATCCAGGTGGTAGCCCCAATTGGGGATGCGGCAGGTCAACATGGCAGAGCTGGTGCTCTCCCGTCCCTCGGTGTTGGTGCGCGCGCCTAAAACAGAATTGCAATACACCACCGCGCTGGACTCCATCCAGGCGCAATGTTCGCCCCGTGTGGGCACATTGCCGACCTGGTAGGGCGTGCAGGTGTTCATCATTTGCACGCCCATTTTGGCGGCCATGGCCTCGGACTTTTTGTAGAACTGGACCATCTGTTCGGTCACGCCCATTTCGAGCGGATGGTGCGGGTCAAACCCGAGCTGCAAATGCGAGCTGAAGGCCTTGACTTTGGGCACGTCGACCCGCTCGGTGGTGTCCAGGTTGAATTCGCTGAACACCGCGTTCAGTCCAGACGCGCCCGCGCCTTGCTTCAGCGCAAAGTCGCGCATGAAAGGCGTGGTGGCAGTCACCGTGCCGCAGACGTTGCGGGTCTCGACAAAATTCTCTGCGCCAAGCGCCTCGCCGTAACGGATCAGCAAATCCATGGCGCAGGCGATGGCGTTGCCGTCGCGCCCATCGCGCATGGCCTTTTCTTCGTCGGTGAGGGTCATGGATGACACCATTTCAATGGGCTGCCAGGCCGCCCATATCGGCGGCAATTTTTTCCATCATTTGCAGCAATGCGGGGCCGACTTCAAGGCGCAGGCGTTGTTCGCTGAATGAAAAGGCCGGGCCGCCGCAGTTGAAGGCCATCACATCACCTGCAGGGCCAGTGAGCGCCACCGACACGGAGTTGATCTCGGCATGGAACTCACCCGCAGACAGGCACAGGCCGCTGGTGCGGTGTTCCGCCAGGGCGGCCTGCAAACCGGGTTCCAGCGCGCCCCAGTCGCTGCCGCGTGACAGGCGCAGCGAGTCCATCAATTGCACACGCGCCTGCGGTTGGCTGGCCGCCAGGTAAGCCCGTCCCAAAGCTGAATTGGGCAGCGGCACACGCGAGCCGACATCCAGCCGGGCCGACAACATGGTCGAGCGGGCGCGGCAGGCCTCGATCAGCACCATCTCCAGCCCGTCGCGCACCGCCAGGTAGACCGACCCACCGGTGGCCTCGGCCAGCGCCTGCATGGGGGCGCGTGACGCGGCACGCACGTCCAGCCCCGACAGAAACGACTGCGCGAGCGACACGACGCCGGCACCCAGGCGGTAGCGCTCGCCATCGTCTTCGTTTTGCAGCCAGCGGTGCGCCACCAACGTGGCTGCCAACCGGATGACGGTGGGGCGTGGAATGCCTGTGAGCCGGGCCAGTTCGGAGGCGCTCAGGTACCGTTGCCCAGGCGAAAAACATTGCAGCAGGGCCAGACCGCGATCCAGCGCACTGACCGTGTCACGCGGTGTGTCCGGCCTGGGTTCACGCGCCGCATGGGCGCGCGGCGCAACACGCAAGGCGGTCATGGCAAAACCTTCATGACCGGATTAAGCAGCGATGGCAGCTGCCGTGGCTACGGCAACAACCACCGCCGCGGTCGGCTCTGCGCTGGCTGCGACAGCTTTGGCGGGCCGCAAATAAACGCCTTGCGCCAGCAGCGCCTGCTGCAAGGCATCCGTGTCCACATCACGCACCAGCACGCCCGCCGCCACCGCCAGCGCGGCTGCAGCGCCCGCCGCTTGCCCGGTGATCCAGCACTGCGGTATCTCGCGCATAAAGCCGTGTGAATTGCGGTCGCACGAAATGTGGCGGCCACAGGCCAGCAGGCCGTCGAGCTTTTCAGGCACCAAGGCACCGTAGGGGATGGAGATGTTGGGGAATTTGGGCGACACGGCGGGCGAGACGCCAATTTCGTCCTTCAAGGCCAGGCCGTCGGGCCAGC
Organism: Burkholderiales bacterium; assembly: GCA_025360385.1. Taxonomy (GTDB): domain Bacteria; phylum Pseudomonadota; class Gammaproteobacteria; order Burkholderiales; family Burkholderiaceae_C; genus JANYCG01. Next base: position 11,817 of record JANYCG010000283.1, read on the forward strand.
GCGAGCGCAACACCGCATCGACCCCGGTCAGCCGCCGCGCATGGCGCACCCCGATTTGCGGAGCCGACAACATCAAATAAGCGCCTTCAAAACCGGGCGCATGCGCTTTGTAAAAATCCAGGTGGTTGGCCATGGCGCGGTGCGACTTGACCTCGACCGCCGTCAAGTCATCCACATCCAGCGCGGAATAACCCGACTGGCGCGGCCCCATGAACAGGGCGACGTCGTTGCGCCAGGAAACAAAGGGACGGTCAAACAGGCCGTATTTTTCACGCCCGCGTGCCAAAAAGTCTGAATGGGCATCAGGCTGGTCACGCCTGAAGGCGATCCAGCGGTCCATGTCAACGCCGCCAAACAGCCAGGCTGTGTTCATGCAGTGGTGCACGTCGGCCTCTTCGATGTCGTTCACAAAGGCGGCGCCGGCGCGGGCGAAGATGTCGCCGTCGCCAGTGGCGTCTATCACCACTTTGGCACGGATGGCCATGCGGCCCTCTTTGCTCTCAAACGTGACGCCGGCCACCCGGCCTTCCACCATGATGGGCGTGCAGCCCAGCGAGTGGTAAACCAGCTTGACGCCGCGTTCAATCACAATTTCTTGCGACAGCAGCTTGAGGCGCTCGGGGTCCAGTGTGGGAGACCACGTGACGATGCCATGGTAGGCGGCCGTGCGCAGGGACCAGTGTGCCGCTTTGGCCACGTCGCTGGAGCCCCAGTCTTCGGGCGACGGTCCGGCCACAGACCCTGGCGGAAGGCGGTCAAACAGTTCTTCGGCAAAGCCGCGGATGACCAACTGCCCTGACCAGTCGGTCATGCGGTCAATCCAGATCACCAGTCCGCCGGTGGACAGGCCGCCCAAGTGGTTGTAACGCTCCAGCAGCACCACGTCTGCGCCCATTCGGGCCGCGGCAGCGGCAGCGGCTGTGCCTGACGGCCCGCCGCCCACCACCAGCACCTCGCAATCGCGGTAAACCGGGATGTCTTTGGCCGCCTCCGACCAGTTGCCCAATTGTTCGCGCACGGGTTTGCCGTCCCGCGCCCAAATGTCGGAGCTCAAAATGCGTTCATCCGTGCGGGTCAATGAAGTGAGTTTCATAAGGATAAGGGCGCTTCTACAAATTCATTTTTCGGGCGAATTGCTTCGTTGCGCGGCGCTCGCAATCCTCATGCACCCAAGTGCATTTGCGGTTGCTGCGCTCCGGGCGCCTTGCACTTCATCCCGAAAATTTGAATTTCTAGAAGCGTCCATAAGCTGAAGCCATTTAGATTTGATTATTTTGGACGATGCGTTCAAAATACGCAAGTCATTTCATAAAATAGTTCGAAAATTCGTCTCTACCGTTTCAAGACAAAGGCTCTCATGTCCATTCAACTGACCACTTTGCCCAGGCTTTCCCGCCGCCAACTCGGCCTATGGACTGCTGGCGTGGCAGCCGGGCTGAGCTTGCCAATGGTCCAGGCCCAGGCCCAGGCGGTATTCCCGCAGCCGGGCAAGCCGATTCGCCTCTTGGTGGGCCTGGCGGCGGGCGGCTCGCTGGACGGGCAGGCCCGCATCATCGCCAAACAGATCACCGAACAAACCGGCGTTCATGTCATTGTGGACAACAAACCCGGTGCCAGCATGATGATTTCGGCGCAGGAGCTGATGAAGGCACCCGCCGACGGCCACACCCTGCTTTACGCGCCCTCTAGCGTTTTCGCGCAGAACCCGCATACCCTGAACGCCGTGCCCTACGACCCGTTCAAGGACTTCACGCCCATCACCATGGCCTCGCGCGGTCCGCTGGTGCTGACCCTGCATGTGTCGGTGCCGGCGACCACGGTGAGGGAACTGGTGGCCTGGGC
>JANYCG010000289.1 GCA_025360385.1 Burkholderiales bacterium
ACCCCACTTCACGCTGGCCCCGGTGTTCGACATGTTGCCCATGGTTTGGCGCCCCAGCGAATTCCGCGACGAGATGGGCTACACGCCGTTTGCCGCACCCCAAAAACCGCCAGGCTCCGCAGCCACCTGGGGCCTTGCAAGGGGTTTGGCCGTGCAGTTTTGGCAAAGGCTGGCAAGCTGTGATGCGGTCAGCGATGGCATGCGCCAGGTGGCTCAAACGCAAGAAGAGCGAACCCTCAAAACCTAGGAGTCTGATGCTAAAGACGACTGAATGCCGACCACCTCAATGCCTTCGCGCACGTAGTGGTCTGCGCCGCCGTACACCACCATCTGCCGCCCCACTTTGTCGCCCAACACCTTGCTCACTTGGCGCAGGCTTTTGGCAAATTCTGGGTGGTAGGTTTGCGACGATTTGATCTCCACCAAGCCCAATTTCCCCGGTAGCATGCCGTTTTCAACGATCAAATCCACCTCCTGGCCATTGCTGTCGCGCCAAAAATGCAGGCGCGCACGCTCGCCCTGGTTTTCAAAATACTTGGCAAACTCGGTGATCACCAAATTCTCGAACAAATGCCCGCGCAGTGGATGCGTGACCAATTGCCCCGGTTCGTCCACGCCCATCAGCCAAGCGGCCAGGCCCGTGTCATAAAAATACAGCTTGGGTGATTTAATCAGCCGTTTGCCCAGGTTCTCAAACCAGGGCGGCAGCAAAAATATCACGTAGCCGGTTTCCAGAAAGCTGATCCACGTGGCAATCGTAGTTTGCGACACACCCACGTCGTTGGCCAGGCTCTGGTAGTTGAGCACCTGCCCCACCCTGCCAGCGCACAAGCGCACCATGCGGCGAAACTCCGGCAAATGGCGCAGCGCCACCAACTCGCGTAAATCCCTCTGGATGTAGGTTTCAAAATAATCGCTGAAAAAATCGGCGGGTTTGATGCCCTGCGCATGAACAGCCGGGTAAGCACCGCAATGCATCAGGTGCGTGGTGCCATGGGGCAAGCCAGCGTGGCGCAGCTCCAGCAAGGACAATGGCAACAGCCTGAGCACTGCCGTGCGCCCAGCGAGTGACTGACGCACCGCGCCCATCAAGTCCAGCTGCTGGCTGCCCGTCAAGATGAACTTTCGCGCATCCGCCAAACCCGGCTGCCGCGCCTGGTCAAACCGCCATTCGTCCACATGCACCTGCACCGACGACAGAATGTCTGGCAGACGCTGCACTTCATCCAGAATCGCGCCGCTTGGGAACTGCGCCAAAAACCCGCGCGGATCGGTCTGCGCAAACTCGCGAGTATGCGCATCTTCCAGATTGGCATAAGGCAAGTGCGCAAACGCCTGGCGGCAAAGTGTCGTCTTGCCCGACTGGCGCGGCCCCGTGAGCGTGACCACCGGATAAGGCCCGGCCCGCCTGATGAGTGTTTGGAGAAGTTGCCGTTGGAGGGCCATTTTTTTATGCAAAAATAAAGTTGTACTTCTATTTTACATAATTTTATTTCCATGGAAATACAGAATTCAGTCTCGCAGGCGAATCCCGTCCTGCACGCGAATTGACTGTTTTAATGCCCAGCGGGCCGAATGCATTGAATCGTCAAACCCAGATCAGAGGCCACGTTCAACCAGGGTCGATCGGCCGTCAATACCCTGGCTTTCAAACGTTGCGCCTGGGCCAAGCAAAGGCGGTCGCCCAAACTCAAACCCAAGGCGCGTGTAGTCTGGCGCAACCACCCCGCCTGCGCACCATCTTCGGGCGTGATGGCCACCACGGTATAGGCCAGGTCCGCTAAAACAGCCTTCAGGCTTTCATTGTCTATTCCACGGTCTATCGATTTGGCGATGATCTCCGCCTGGTTGGCGGCACCTACCCAGCAATGGTCTGCCTCCAGGGCTATCTGCACCAACTCGGCACCCGGTTCGCCCTGCAAAAACGCCAGCACGGCAGAGGCATCCAGAAGCGTGCCAGTCTCAGTTTTTTTGCTCACGACTGCTCAGCCTCGGCCCGACGTTCAACCATCAACTCGTCAGCGGCAGACGCGGAGCCCGCAGGCACGAACTTTTGAAACAAAGCCTGGGCTTTGCGCAATTGCGCACGTCGCGTGGTGGCCACCAAATCGCCGTTGTGGGTAGACCAAATCAATTGGTCGCCGTCGCGCAGATCGAGCTGCGCCCGCAAACTTGCAGGGACAACAACTCTGCCATTGGAGAGGTTGCTTGTGGGGTTCATGGC
>JANYCG010000294.1 GCA_025360385.1 Burkholderiales bacterium
GCAACCCCCCAGCGCACGGCACTGGCGCGTTTGGCGGCGCCTACGCCGACAATCGCGCCGGTGATGGTGTGGGTGGTCGAGACCGGAATGCCCAGGGCCGTTGCCAAAAACAGGGTGATGGCACCGCCGGTTTCTGCGCAAAACCCACCCACAGGTTTGAGCTTGGTTATTTTTTGACCCATGGTCTTGACGATGCGCCAGCCGCCGAACATGGTGCCCGCCGAAATGGCCAAATAGCAGCTGATCACCGCCCAGGCGGGGGGCAGTTGGCTGTCTGCGGTGGCGTAGCCAGTGGCGATGAGCATCAGCCAGATCAAACCAATGGTCTTTTGCGCGTCGTTACCACCGTGGCCCAGGCTGTAGGCGCCCGCAGACACGAGTTGCAAGCGCCTAAACCAGCGGTCCACTTTGGACGGTGTGGCACGGCGAAACGCCCAGGCCACCAGCAACACCATCAAGGAGCCGAGCAAAAACCCGAGCAGGGGCGATACAAAAATGAACACCACAGTTTTGATGATGCCCGAGGCCAGCAGCGAGCTGGTTCCGCCTTTGGCGATGACTGCGCCGACGATGCCGCCAATCAGCGCGTGGGAGCTGCTGCTGGGGATGCCGTAGTACCAGGTGATGAAGTTCCAGATGATGGCACCCATCAAGGCACCAAAAATAATATGGGTGTCCACAATGCCCGGTTGCACAATGCCTTTGCCGATGGTCGCCGCCACGCTCACGCCAAACACGAAATAAGCGATGAAGTTGAACGCGGCCGCAAACAGCACCGCGGTGCCGGGTTTGAGCACGCCTGTCGACACCACGGTGGCAATGGAGTTGGCGGCGTCGTGGAAGCCGTTCATGAAGTCAAACGCCAGCGCCAGGAACACCAGCAAAGCCACGACCCAGAAGGCAGCTTGTATGGTCTGCATTGCGAGGCGGGCGTTAGCTGTTTTCGAGGACCACGCCCTCGATCAGGTTGGCCACATCTTCACACTTGTCGGTGATGGTTTCGAGCAGCTCGTAAATGGCCTTGAGCTTGATGACCTCGCGCACGTCGGGCTCCTCACGGAACAGCTTGCTCATGGCTGACCGCATGACACGGTCGGCGTCGGATTCGAGCTTGTCAATTTCCTCGCAGCATTTCAGCGCAGCATCGGCCACTTTGGGGTCGGCGATTTTCTCCAGCATGTAGACCGCGTCTTTCAGGCGCTCGCAGCATTTCACGCTCAGGTCGGTCAGGCGCTTGATCTCGTCAGTCATGTGGCGCACGTCGTACAGGGCCATGGTTTCAGCCGAGTCCTGGATCAAATCGGCCACATCGTCCATGTTGTTGATCAGCGAGTGGATTTGCTCTCGGTCGATCGGCGTGATAAAGGTTTTGTGCAAAGCCTTGTTCACGTCATGCGTGATGCGGTCGGCCGCCCGTTCGGCGTTGTCCACATCGCGGTTGTACTGCTCGCGCAGGTGCAAGTCGTTGTAGTTGGCCACCAGTTGCGAGAAGGCCCGCGCCGCCTCCACAATGCGGTCGGCATGCTGGTTGAACATCTCGAAAAAGTTGCCTTCGCGGGGCATTAATTTGCCAAACAGCATGACGCGCTCCAAATCACGATAACGGCCAAATGTGGCCCAAATTCATGGACAGAAGTGTAACCGCCAGACGCTTGGCAAGCGCCGGGTGCAAGCACCGTCAAACGGCACTTTGACGGATGCGATCACACACCGCCTGCGTCACCATGGCCGTGGTGGCTTTGCCGCCCAAATCACCGGTGTGCAAAGACTTGTCGGCCGTGACTTGCTCGATCACCCCCATCAGGATTTTGGCCGCAGCCGTTTCGCCCAGATGCTCCAGCAACATGACGCAGCTCCAGAACGTGCCCACCGGGTTGGCCAAGCCTTTGCCCATGATGTCGAAAGCCGAGCCATGGATCGGTTCGAACATGCTGGGGTAACGACGCTCGGGGTCAATGTTGGCAGTGGGCGACAACCCCAGGCTGCCGGCCAATGCCGCAGCCAGATCGCTCAAAATATCGGCATGCAGGTTGGTGGCAACCAGCGTGTCGAGCGTGGCCGGGCGGTTCACCATGCGGTCGGTGCAGGCGTCGACCAGCACCTTGTCCCAGGTGACCTCAGCATATTCCTTGCTGACCTGCAGCGCGATCTCGTCCCACATCACCATGGCGTGGCGCTGCGCGTTGGATTTGGTGACGACGGTCAACAGCTTGCGGGGCCTCGATGCCGCCAGTTTGAAAGCGAACCGCATGATGCGCTCAACGCCGGCGCGGGTCATGATGCTCACGTCGGTTGCCGCCTCGATGGGATGGCCCTGGTGAACGCGGCCGCCGACGCCCGAGTATTCACCCTCAGAGTTTTCCCGCACGATGACCCAGTCCAGGTCTTCGCGCTTGCAGTTCTTGAGCGGCCCGTCAATGCCGGGCAGGATGCGCGTCGGACGCACATTGGCGTACTGGTCAAAGCCCTGGCAAATTTTGAGGCGCAAGCCCCACAGCGTGATGTGGTCGGCAATGTGCGGGTCGCCCGCTGATCCGAACAGGATGGCATCTTTGTGGCGCAATGCTGCCAGCCCGTCTTGCGGCATCATCTCGCCGTGAGCCCGATACCAGTCCCCGCCCCAGCCGAAATTCTCAAAATCGAACTTAAAACTGTTGGCGGCCAGCTGGCTCGCGTTCGCCAATGCCTGCAGCACGGCCTGGCCAGCAGGCACCACTTCTTTGCCGATGCCGTCGCCCGGGATGCAGGCAATTTTGTAAGTCTTCATGGGGTTTTTCCGTTGACAAAAAGACGGCAAAAAGGCCCTATTTCTAGCCGGTGCTTGCCTGAAAAATCAAGCCGCAGCCGTCTGCGGAACGGACTGCGCCAAATCTGTGTAGTCCTTCACCTTGTCAAAATTGAGATACTGGTACACGGTATCGGATGCCGCCGTCAACACCCCCATGTCAGCCATGTACTCGGCTTTGGTCGGGATGCGACCGAGCTTGGAGCAGATCGCGGCGAGTTCGGCGGAGCCGAGGTAGACATTGGAGTTTTTGCCCAACCGGTTGGGGAAGTTGCGGGTGCTTGTCGAGAACACGGTGGCGCCTTCACGGACCTGGGCTTGGTTGCCCATGCACAGGCTGCAACCGGGCATTTCCATGCGCGCACCGGCGTTGCCCAACACGCCGTAATGGCCCTCTTCGCTGAGCTGCTTGGCGTCCATTTTGGTGGGTGGCGCCATCCAGAGTTTGACCGGGATGTCGCGCTTGTTTTCCAGTAGTTTGGAGGCGGCACGGAAGTGGCCGATGTTGGTCATGCAACTGCCGATGAAGACCTCATCAATCTTGCTGCCGGCCACGTCGCCCAAAGTCTTCACGTCGTCCGGGTCATTCGGGCAGGCCACGATGGGTTCATGGATATCGGCCAGGTCAATCTCGATGACGGCGGCATATTCCGCGTCGGCGTCACCCTGGAGCAATTGTGGGTCGGCCAGCCAGGCTTGCATCGCTTGGATGCGGCGGTTGATGGTGCGCACATCTGAATAACCTGTGGCGATCATCCACTTGAGCATGGTGATGTTGCTGTTGATGTACTCGATGATGGGCTCTTTGTTCAGGTGCACTGTGCAACCCCCGGCGCTGCGCTCGGCCGAGGCGTCGCTCAGTTCAAACGCCTGCTCCACCTTCAGGTCGGGCAGGCCTTCAATCTCCAGGATGCGGCCTGAGAAAATGTTTTTCTTGCCCTGTTTGGCCACCGTCAGCAAGCCGGCCTTGATGGCGTAGAGCGGAATTGCATTGACCAGATCACGCAGCGTCACCCCCGGTTGCATGCTGCCTTTGAAACGCACCAGCACGCTCTCTGGCATGTCCAGCGGCATCACGCCAGTGGCGGCACCAAAGGCCACCAAGCCCGAGCCAGCCGGGAAGCTGATGCCGATGGGGAAACGCGTGTGGCTGTCAGCGCCTGTGCCGACAGTGTCGGGCAACAACATGCGGTTGAGCCAGCTGTGGATGATGCCGTCGCCAGGGCGCAGGCTGATGCCGCCGCGGTTGCTCATGAAAGCGGGCAACTCGTGCTGCATCTTCACGTCAACTGGCTTGGGGTAAGCGGCCGTGTGGCAAAAGGACTGCATCACCAGGTCGGAACTGAAGCCCAGGCAGGCCAGGTCTTTGAGCTCGTCACGGGTCATGGGGCCGGTGGTGTCCTGGCTGCCAACCGACGTCATGTGGGGCTCGCAATAAGTGCCGGGGCGAATGCCCTGTTGTTGGCCATTGACGACTGGCAGGCCCACCGCGCGGCCCACCATTTTTTGCGCCAGAGTAAATCCGCGGCCGCTGTCGCCGGGGCTTTGCGGCAGGCGGAACTGGGTGGACGCCGGCAGGCCCAGCGCCGCGCGTGCCTTGGTGGTCAACCCTCGGCCAATGATGAGAGGAATGCGACCGCCAGCGCGCACTTCGTCAAACAGCACCTCGCTCTTGACCTTGAATTCGGCAATGACTTTGCCGTCTTTGAGCGCTTTGCCTTCATAGGGACGCAACTCGATCACGTCGCCCATGGCCATCTGGCTCACGTCAAGCTCGATCGGCAGGGCGCCCGAGTCCTGCATGGTGTTGTAAAAAATCGGGGCGATTTTGCCGCCCAGGCAAATGCCGCCAAAACGTTTGTTGGGCACAAACGGAATGTCGGCGCCGGTCCACCACAACACCGAGTTGCCGGCCGACTTACGGCTGGAGCCCGTGCCCACCACGTCGCCCACGTAAGCCACCAGATGGCCTTTTGCCTTTAACTCACCCATGAACTTGATGGGGCCACGTTTGCCGTCTTCCTCAGGGACGATGCCGGGACGGGCGTTTTTGTGCATGGCCAGCGCGTGCATGGGAATGTCGGGACGGCTGAAGGCGTCAGGCGCAGGGGACAGGTCGTCGGTGTTGACCTCGCCGGCCACCTTGAAGACCGTCAACAAGATGCTCTGGGGCACTTCAGGGCGGGTGCTGAACCACTCGGCGTCCGCCCAGCTTTGCATCACTTCTTTGGCATAGGGATTGCCCTGGTCGGCCTTTTCCTTGACGTCATGGAACTGGTCGAACATCAGCAGGGTTTTCTTCAAGCCGTTGGCGGCGACCTGTGCCACGGCTGCGACGGGGTCGCCCAGCAGCTCAATCATCGGGCCGATGTTGTAGCCGCCCAGCATGGTGCCCAGAAGTTCAGTGGCTTTTTCACGCGGGATCAATGCGCATTTTTCACGGCCCAGGGCCACGGCGGCCAGGTAGCCGGCCTTGACCTTGGCGGCATCGTCCACGCCGGCCGGCACTCGGTAGGTGATCAGCTCGACCAGCACGGCCACTTCGCCAGCGGGCGGCGCCTTGAGCAATTCGATCAGCTCTGCGGTCTGTTGTGCCGACAAGGGCAAGGGGGGAATGCCAAGCACGGCGCGCTCTGCCACATGGGCGCGGTAGGCTTGCAAAAACGGCTTAGACATGGTTTTACTCCTTTTAGCAGTTAAAAATGATGTAAGTTCCCGTAAACAGGGAATAGTTAGCTATCTATTTTGCGGCACTTGCAGCAGCTGCGGCACTTGCAGCACTTGTGGCGGCTGCAATTTCAGCCGCTGGTGCCGGGCCATCCAACACGGTGCGCCCCGGGTTTATCGCCAAGGCTGCTGCCACAGAGACTTGAGCCGGGCTCATGCAGGCGTCGGCCAGACGCTGGCCCAGCTTGTGGTTCATCAGCATTGATTTGTTGGCCAGTTGCAGCCAAACCGCGCCGGCTTTTTTGTCTTCAAGGCGGATCGCCCCGGTGGTCGTGGCCACCGGGAACATATGGAACTTGAGGTTTTTGGTATTGACGTTGAAATAGCCGGGGTTTTTTTCATCCGGCGTCAACGTGACAGAGGAACCCAACTCACAGACCAATTTACCGGTGTAGACACGCTCGGCAATCGCCATTTCAGCGGGGGTCAACGCGTCTTCGGCGGCTTTGATACCCGTGGCGGTTTGATTGGCTTTGCTTTTGGCGTCAACCCGGTTTGCGGGCGTTACGCTGGTTTTTTTGTCGCTTGCCTTGGTGGGCGGAATGGCGCTGGTTTGGGCCAGCGGCTTGAGCGGCATCAGCGCCGCCAGTGGGAGCAGCAGCGCCCCCATGCGCAAGGCACTACCACAGCGCCATCCAGCCAATTGAGTCGTCATGGGTTTGCCGCCTGTCAATGCCTAGGGGTTGAAAAATACACCTGCACGTCCTCAGGCAACAGCCGCCCGGTCTGGTGGGCGCGCTCCAGCACTTGCCAGAAATAACGGTAGCTGGCCCGGTCATGCAAACGGCCATCCATTTGGATCGGGGCCCAGTGGGCCCGGTCTGCCGACACCACGATTTTGGCGGCGGCTTCGATCTCAGTCTCGGCCGGGGCCATGGCCTCAAGAATCGGTCGAATCTGGCTGGGGTGGATGCTCCACATCCGGGTAAAGCCAAACTCCCGCGAGGCGCGCAGCGCCGCCGTTCTCATGGCGGCTGTGTCGCTGAACTCCGTCACAACACAATGGGAGGGCACTTTTGCAGACGCATGGCAGGCCGAGGCAATCTCCAATTTGGCCCGCACCACCAGCGGGTGCGAGAACTGGCCGATACCCCGCGCAATGGATGCGGCGTCGGAGGCCATGGCGCTGGCTGGAATCGCGCCACCATGGGCCGAGACGAAATCCATCACCCCAAAACTCAAAGACAAAACGCGCGGGTGGGCGGCAATCGCAAAAGCCTGATGCACTGCGCCCGGGGATTCGATCAACACATGCAGCGGCAAGGCTGTGGCCCGGCCGAGTTTGACAGACGCGGCGTCCACTGCGCGCACGGCGGCTTCAACGTCGGCCACTGACTCGACCTTGGGAACCATCAGGTGGCAAAGCACGTCGCCCGCACCGCCCACGATGGCGGCCACATCTGCCGCAAACGCCGGGTGGTCGACCGGATGAACCCTGACCGCAATTCTGGGCGAGATGGCATTTGCTACGTTTTTAGATGCAATATACGCTTGATTGGCAAGGTCTACCACCATTCTGGCATGTTCAAGCTCCCCGCCAACGGGCGCTCCATCTTCACAGTCCAGCGAGACATCAAACACGCAGGCACCAAACTCCTGCGACATTGCCGCCTGCAAGTCCAAGCTCTTGCGCATGCGCGCCTCCACGCCGCTGTAGTGGTCGCAGACGGGCATGAAACCGGCTGCGGCCTGGGCGCCGAGAAGGACGTCACGAGGGTGCATAAGGCGAAGAAGGTTCAGAGCAGGTGGGCGACCCCGGCCTGTTCGTCCTGCAATTCCTTGAGCGTCTTGTTGATGCAGCCCTGGCTGAACTCGTCCACCGTCAAGCCTGCAACCGGGGTGTATTCGCCACCGGAACAGGTCACGGCAAAACCGAACATGGTGTCTTTGGGAATGCCGTACTGGCCGTCTGACGGGATGCCCATGGTGACCCATTTGCCGTTGGTTCCCAGCGCCCAGTCACGCATGTGGTCAATGGCTGCATTGGCCGCAGAGGCTGCTGAAGATACGCCACGTGCTTCAATAATCGCAGCGCCGCGTTTGCCAACCGTGGGCAGGAACGTGTTCGCGTTCCAGTCATGGTCGTTGATCATGTCCTTCACGCTTTGTCCATGGATGGTGGCAAAGCGGTAGTCCGGGTACATGGTGGGTGAATGGTTGCCCCAGACGGTGAGTTTTTCAATGTCCGCGACGGCTTTGCCGGTTTTGGCCGCGATCTGGCTCAAGGCGCGGTTGTGGTCCAGGCGCAGCATGGCTGTGAAGTTTTTGCGCGGCAGGTCAGGGGCGCTTTTCATGGCGATCCAGGCATTGGTGTTGGCCGGGTTGCCGACCACCAGCACTTTGACGTTGCGGCTGGCCACAGCGTTGAGGGCCTTGCCCTGGGCCGTGAAAATCTGCGCATTGGCGGCCAACAGGTCGGCCCGCTCCATTCCGGGGCCGCGCGGGCGCGAACCGATCAGCAGGGCGTAATCCACGTCCTTGAACGCGGTCATCGGGTCGCCATGGGCTTCCATGCCCGCCAAGAGCGGAAAAGCGCAGTCCTGCAACTCCATCATCACGCCCTTAAGCGCTTTTTGAGGGCCTTCGACCGGCACTTCAAGCAGTTGCAAAATCACCGGCTGGTCCTTGCCCAGCATTTCGCCCGAGGCGATGCGAAACAGGATGGCATAACCAATTTGACCAGCAGCGCCGGTAACGGCAACACGGACAGGCTTTTTGCTCATGGGAAAACTCCGAAAGGTAAAGGCGATTGAAAAAAGGGAAGGAAATTGACGCGAAACAGGTGCGAAATTCGCCACAAGTTTACCCCTGAAAACCCTGATTCGTCAATTTGTCTTATGTCTTATATAAGATATGTTTGGTAACATGCTGAGATGAGCCAATCCGCCGCGCCCCTGCCTGGGCTTGCCCCTGTGGCAGGCGCAGGAGCACCCAGTCCGGCCTTGGCCGGGCTGGCCAGCCTCCCGTCGGGGCTAACCCCGGCGTTCAGCCCGCTTTACAGCCAGATCAAGGGCCTGATCCTGCAAAGTCTGCAAGGCGGCGAGTGGAAACCCGGCGAGGCCATTCCCAGCGAGATGGAGCTGGCAGGCCGTTACCGCGTGAGCCAGGGCACGGTGCGCAAGGCGGTAGACGAGCTGGCCGCCGGCAACCTGCTGGTGCGCAGGCAGGGCAAAGGCACGTTTGTCGCCACGCATGTGGAACACCATGTGCAGTACCGGTTTTTAAAACTGATCCCCGACGAAGGCGACAGCAGCACAGAAGGCCCTGCCCAGCGCGAAATCATTGATTGCAAGCGGCTTCGCGCGGCCAGCGACGTGGCCCGTGCATTGGGCCTGCGCGCGGGGGACGCCGTGTTGCAGGTACGCCGGGTGCTGTCATTTGCGGGACGGCCCACCATTCTGGAAGACCTGTGGCTGCCCGGCGGCCCGTTCAAGGGTTTGACGGCTGAGCGACTCAGCCTGTACCACGGCACCATGTACGCGCTGTTTGAAACCGAGTTTGGCGTGCGAATGGTTCGCGCGACGGAGAAAATCCGCGCGGTGTTGCCGGACCCCGAGCAATGCAGCCTGCTGAAAACTCAGCCCAACACGCCGCTTTTGAGTGTGGAACGCGTTGCCTACACTTACAACAGTGCGCCGATGGAGATCCGCCGTGGCCTGTACCTGACAGACACCCACCACTACCGCAATGAGCTCAATTAGCTCGGGCCGACCCTCAAAAGCTGCCACTTTGCAGGGCTGGCGTCAGAATTTTGTGGCGCGCTCCAACCCGAATTGCTGCATTGCAATAGAATTTTGTTTTGACCTGAAATTTAACCCGACAATATCGCCAAGTTATCTGCACGTGAAGCCGTGTTCCAATAATTACAAAGCAGTTACCACGATGAAAGTTATTACATGACAGACCTGGCCACGTCACAGCGCCCCAAGCGGCCTGAGTTTCGCAACATCCATGTGTTGAAAGACCTCCCGTCCTACCGTTTGCCACCAGCGGGGATTGTGTCCATCCTGCACCGCGCCAGCGGTTTCCTCATGTTCTTGCTGCTGCCGTTCATCATCTGGATGTTTGACACCTCGATTTCGTCAGAAATCTCGTTCGGCAAGTTCACCTCGGCCTTCTCCAATGGCCTGGGTTTTGTGCCCGGCTTCTTCATCAAGCTGGTGGCGCTGGCGCTGATTTGGGCCTACCTGCACCACTTCATTGCCGGCTTGCGCCATTTGTGGATGGACATCAGCCACGCGGCGGTCAGTCAGGAATTTGGCAAAAGTTCAGCGCTGTTCACACTGGCCCTCAGTGTCGGCCTGACACTGATTTTGGGCGCCAAACTGTTTGGCCTGTATTGATTCAGCCCATCAACCCAAGACAAACCAGGAATTGCAATGGCTGTTAATTTTGGATCGAAACGCATCGTTGTCGGCGCCCACTATGGTCTGCGCGACTGGCTGGCCCAAAGGGTGACAGCCGCCGTCATGGCCCTGTTCACGGTGGTGGTGCTGGCGCAGGTGCTGCTGAACAAAGGCCCCATGGGTTACGACAAATGGGCCGGCATTTTTGCCAGCCAATGGATGAAAGTGCTGACCTTCAGCGTCATCATCGCTTTGGTCTACCACATTTGGGTCGGCATGCGTGACATCTGGATGGACTACGTGACATCTGCTGTTTGGCTGCGCCTTTGTTTGCAAGTTTTCTCCCTCGTCTGGCTGGTCGGTTGCGCGGGCTGGGCAATTCAGGTGCTGTGGCGCGTCTAGCCCATTTTCGGTGTCCCGCCAAGCCATAAAAATTCAGAGGTTTTGATTCATGACTTATCTCCCAAGCGCGGTCAGCAAGCGCAAATTTGACGTGGTGATTGTCGGGGCCGGGGGCTCTGGCATGCGCGCGTCGCTCCAGCTGGCGCGCGCCGGTTTGAACGTGGCCGTACTGACCAAGGTTTTCCCGACCCGCTCGCACACGGTCGCGGCTCAGGGCGGCATTGGCGCAAGCCTGGGCAACATGAACGAGGACAACTGGCACTACCATTTTTACGACACGGTCAAGGGGTCTGACTGGCTGGGCGACCAGGACGCCATCGAGTTCATGTGCCGCGAAGCGCCCAATGTGGTGTACGACCTGGAACACATGGGCATGCCGTTTGACCGAAACCCGGATGGCACAATTTACCAGCGCCCCTTTGGGGGCCACACCGCCAATTATGGTGAAAAAGCGGTGGAGCGCGCCTGCGCTGCGGCCGACCGCACTGGCCACGCCATGTTGCACACCCTGTACCAACAAAACGTGCAGGCCAAAACCAGCTTCTTTGTGGAGTGGCTGGCGATGGATTTAATCCGTGACGCAGACGGCGACGTGGTCGGTGTGACCGCGCTCGAAATGGAAACTGGCGACGTGCACATCCTCGAAGCCAAAACCACCTTGCTGGCCACGGGCGGTGCTGGCCGCATTTTTGCGGCCAGCACCAACGCCTTCATCAACACCGGCGACGGCCTGGGCATGGCGGCGCGCGTGGGCATTCCGCTGGAAGACATGGAGTTCTGGCAGTTTCACCCCACCGGCGTCCACGGCGCGGGCGTGTTGCTGACAGAAGGTTGTCGCGGCGAAGGCGCGATTCTGCGCAACAGCAATGGCGAACGCTTCATGGAGCGTTACGCCCCAACGCTGAAAGACCTGGCACCGCGCGATTTTGTATCGCGGTGCATGGACCAGGAAATCAAGGAAGGCCGCGGTTGCGGTCCCGACAAAGATTACATCAACCTGGACATGACACATCTGGGCGCAGACACAATTTTGAAGCGCCTGCCATCGGTGTTCGAGATTGGTCACAACTTTGCCAATGTCGACATCACCAAAGAACCCATCCCCGTCGTGCCGACCATCCACTACCAGATGGGCGGCATCCCCACCAACATCCATGGACAGGTCGTCACCCAGGACGGCAACAATCAGAGCGTGGTCGTCAAGGGTTTGTACGCCGTGGGCGAATGCTCTTGTGTGAGCGTGCATGGTGCCAACCGGCTGGGCACCAATTCATTGCTGGACCTGCTGGTGTTTGGCCGCGCGGCTGGCAATCACATCGTCGAGTTCAACCAAAAAAACAAAACCCACAAAGCCCTTCCTGCCGATGCCGCAGCCCCGACCCTGGCCCGCCTGGATCGATTGGACAACACGACAGACGGCGAATACGCGCAAGACGTGGCCAATGACATCCGGGCCGCCATGCAGCAACACGCCGGCGTTTTTCGCACGCAGGCCACCATGGACGAGGGCGTAGCCAAAATTGCCGCTTTACGCGAACGCGTGAAAAACATCAACCTCAAAGACAAGTCCAAAGTCTTCAACACCGCCCGCATTGAGGCGCTCGAGGTGGAAAACCTTATAGAAGCTGCGCAGGCCACTATTGTTTCTGCAGCAGCCCGGCATGAAAGCCGTGGTGCCCATTCAGTGGACGACTATGCCGACAGCGCCAAATACCCAAATGGCCGCAACGACGACGAATGGCACAAACACACGCTGTGGCACAAAGACGGCAACCGACTGAGCTACAAACCGGTCCAAATGAAACCGCTGACGGTAGACAGCGTTCCGCTAAAAACACGCACTTTTTAGACCCGTATTTTTTAAAACGCGCGCCCTCAATCAATCGAGAATCCTCCAATGGCCTTACGCACTTTCTCCATCTACCGCTACGATCCCGACAAAGATGCCAAGCCTTACATGCAGACCATCGAGGTCGAGCTGGACGGCAGCGAACGCATGTTGCTGGACGCGCTGATGAAGCTCAAAGCCCTCGACCCGGCGATCTCGTTCCGTCGCTCCTGCCGCGAAGGCGTCTGCGGCTCAGACGCCATGAACATCAATGGTAAAAATGGCCTGGCCTGCCTCACGAATATGCGCACGCTCACCGGCACCATTGTGCTCAAGCCCCTGCCCGGCCTGCCCGTCATCCGCGATTTGATCGTGGACATGACCCAGTTCTTCAAGCAGTACAACTCGATCAAGCCTTACCTGATTAACGACAATGTCCCGCCCGAGAAGGAACGCCTGCAAAGCCCCGAAGAACGCGAAGAACTTAACGGCCTTTACGAATGCATTCTGTGCGCGAGCTGCTCGACCAGCTGCCCCAGTTTCTGGTGGAACCCCGACAAGTTCGTCGGCCCGGCCGGCCTGCTGCAAGCCTACCGCTTCATTGCCGACAGCCGTGACGAAGCCACCGCCGAACGACTGGACAACCTGGAAGACCCCTACCGCCTGTTCCGCTGCCACACCATCATGAACTGTGTGGACGTGTGTCCCAAGGGCCTGAACCCGACAAAGGCGATTGGCAAGATCAAGGAAATGATGGTGTTGAGGACGGTTTGATCCAAAAACAGGAACAAGTCGGCCGCAACTTTTGGCAATATGGTGAGCACGGAATATTTGGCAGCGACGGGTGACGTGGCGGCGATGAGCAGCCTAGTTGGCGAACGCGATTTAAGCAAGTTGAAATGGCGCTGCCGGCGCGGCCTGCTGGAAAATGATATTTTCATTGAGCGGTTTTTCCGGCGGTTTGAAATGCAACTGACGTTCAGGCAGGCGCAGGCATTGAATGCCTTGATGGATTTGAGCGACAAGGATTTGCTGGACTTGCATCTGGACCGCAAGCCCCTGACCGAGGTCAGTCCTGAGCTGGACTTGCCGACAGTGCATGAAGTTTTAAGTATGTTGAAAATGAAAGCGTTGAAAGGCTAAAAATGAAACTGGCAAACAACAAAGCAACCCTGTCGTTCAGCAACGGCAGCCCCAGTGTGGACATGCCCGTGTACAGCGGCAGCATCGGCCCGGATGTGATCGACATCCGCAAGCTGTATGCGCAAACCGGCATGTTCACCTATGACCCCGGTTTTCTGTCGACCGCAGCCTGCCAATCGGCGATCACCTTCATTGACGGCGACAAGGGCGAGCTGCTGTACCGCGGCTACCCGATTGAGCAATTGGCCGTCAACTGTGACTACATGGAAACCTGCCACTTGCTGCTGTATGGCGAGTTACCCGATGCCGAAGGCAAGGCCAAATTCAGCCGCCTGGTCTCCATGCACACCATGGTCAATGAGCAGATGCAGTTCTTCCTGCGTGGCTTCCGCCGTGACGCGCACCCCATGGCCATCATGACGGGCCTGGTCGGCGCCCTGTCGGCTTTCTACCATGACAGCACGGACATCAACAACCCGCAGCACCGCGAGATCGCCGCCATCCGCCTGATCGCCAAAATGCCGACGCTGGTGGCCATGGCTTACAAATACACCCAGGGCCAGCCCTACATCTACCCGCGCAACAACTTGAGTTATGCGGGCAACTTTTTGCACATGATGTTTGCGACGCCCTGCGAGGATTACGTGGTCAGCCCGGTGCTCGAACGCGCCGTGGACCGCATCTTCACCCTGCATGCCGACCATGAGCAAAACGCGTCAACCTCGACCGTTCGCCTGTGCGGTTCGTCGGGCACCAACCCGTTTGCGGCCATTGCCGCCGGTGTGGCCTGCCTGTGGGGCCCCGCGCATGGTGGTGCCAACGAAGCCTGCCTGAACATGCTCGAAGACATCCAGAAAATGGGCGGCATCAGCAAAGTCGGCGAGTTTATGGAAAAGGTCAAAGACAAAAATTCCGGCGTCAAGCTGATGGGTTTTGGCCACCGTGTTTACAAAAACTATGACCCGCGCGCCAAGCTGATGCAAGAGACCTGCAAAGAGGTGTTGGCCGAGTTGGGCCTGGAAAACGACCCGCTGTTTAAACTGGCCATGGCGCTGGAGAAAATCGCACTGGAAGACGACTACTTTGTCAGCCGCAAGCTTTACCCCAATGTCGATTTCTACTCAGGCATCGTGCAACGCGCCATTGGCATCCCGGTGCCCCTGTTCACGGCTGTTTTCGCCCTGGCCCGAACCGTCGGCTGGATCGCCCAGTTGAATGAAATGATTGGCGACCCCGAGTACAAAATTGGCCGCCCCCGCCAATTGTTCACGGGCTCCACCGCCCGCAACGTGCTGCCGCTGGGGCAGCGCTGAGCCTTATTTTCCGGCGGGCCGCACGCCGCCCAGCAACTGGCCCAGGCCCGCAAACGGCTTGGGCTTGACGCTGGCAGGCGACGCAAAGTCCGCGTCGGCCACAGACAGTTTCACGGCGACCGGGCATACCTCATGGCGCGGAATGGGGGGCAAGTCCAGCAGCAACTCGTCCTCAATCAGCTCGGCCAGGTTGAATTCTCGGCTCAAGACCAGCAAATCTTCTTCCACGTCGTCGTCTTGTGTCTGGGCTTCTGCCTCAGTGGCCACAAAGCGGAACGACCGTGTTGCGGACAGCGGCAGGTCCACCGGGCCCAGGCAACGCTGGCAAGCCATGGGCAAACTTGTCGCCAGCGTCAAATGAAGCCAGTAAGCGGGTTTTCCGTCGGGTGCCGTGCGGGTCTCGCCCTGGGCCGTCCAGTCTAGGCCGCGGTCTGGCCCCTGACCTTGCAAATCTTGTGTGAGCCGCTCATAACTTGACAACAAATCGTGGCCGGCAATCACGCCGCCAGCCAATGCAAGGGCCTTGACGTCGAGTCGGGTCGGGGCAAACTGATTTTCCATGCGTGCAGTGTAAGAGAATCGAACCATGGCCATGACTTTGAATCAACCCCGCCAGCTCATTCTGGGCTCCACCTCCGTTTACCGCCGCGAACTGATGCAGCGCCTTCGATTGCCGTTTGACGTGGTGCCGCCAAACGTAGACGAAACCCCTTTGCCCGGCGAATCCCCGCGCGAGCTGGCGGGTCGGCTGGCCCTCGCCAAGGCGCAGGCCGTCGCCCGCCTGTATCCACGCGCCGTGGTGATTGGCTCTGACCAAGTGGCCGACCTGAACGGCCAGCCTCTGGGCAAACCAGGCACTCACGCACGCGCCGTCGCGCAGCTTGCGCGCATGTCGGGCAAAACTGTCGTGTTCCAGACCGCTGTGGCTGTGGTGTGTGCCGAAACGGGTTTTTCACAGCACGACCTGGCCCCGGTTCAAGTGAAGTTTCGTGTTTTGAACGCCTCTGAGATTGAGGCCTACCTTCAAGCCGAAAAGCCCTACGACTGCGCGGGCAGCGCCAAGAGTGAGGGCCTGGGCATCAGCCTGCTCGAATCGATTGACAGCGACGATCCGACGGCGCTGGTGGGCCTGCCGCTCATCCGTACCTGCCGGATGATGCGTGCCGCAGGGATCAACGTCTTATGAACGCGTCCGCACCGCCGTCCAGCACCCACGACGCCAGCCACATCAAAGGCAAGCTGTACCTGGTGCCTGCGCCGCTTGATTTTGGCTGCGACAGCCAGACCTCCTTGCAGGATGTGATCCCGCGGCAAACCTTGCAAGTGGCGGCTGGCCTTGGCCACTGGATCTGTGAAAGCGCCAAAACCACCCGCGCTTACCTCAAGCGCATCAACGAGCTGCATCCCCTGTCAAACCAGCTTCAGGCGCTTCAAATTCAGGAGCTACCGAGGGAAGTTCACAAAAAGGGCGACCATCTCGGCCAGTTTGATGCCAAGCCCCTTTTGAGCGCCACGCTGCAAGGCCATGACATCGGCCTGGTCAGTGAAGCCGGCATGCCCGCCGTGGCCGACCCGGGTTCGTCGGTGGTGCGGGCCGCGCATGATTTGGGGATCACGGTGGTGCCGCTGGTGGGGCCGGTGTCCTTGCTGCTGGCCCTGGCCGCCAGTGGCCTGAATGGCCAAAATTTCGCGTTCGTGGGTTATTTGCCAACCGACGTGGCCCAGCGGGTCCAACGCATCCGCGAACTGGAGTCACTGGCCTTGAAAACCGGCCAGACCCAGCTTTTCATCGAAACCCCTTACCGCAATGCCGCCATGGTGCAGGCCCTGATTCAGACCCTGCAGCACAACACGCGGCTGGCGGTGAGCAGCGGCTTGACCTTGGCGACTGGCACCACGCGCAGCGAGACTGTCAAAAACTGGAAGCAAAAGCCGTCAGGCTTGAACAACGCCACGCCAGCGGTGTTTGGCATTGGGCGTTGAGCCCGGCACGGCTGATTTTCGCTAAACCCAAGGCAATTTGCGTTCGGTCTGAGCCTGTCGAATGTCGGCCCTGAACCGGTCGACAGACCCTTTGACACGCTCAGGGCAAACGGGCAGGTGCCAGGCCCCCCCCGGCACCCGGCGGTTTAGCGCAACGCTGGCGCCGTCTTCAAAGCCCGCACGGCCGCGTCACCCACTGACGCGCCAAAACGTTTGACCAAGCGCTCAGCCACGTTGTCGCGGCGGGTGTAGTCGATGAGCTCTTCCGCTTTGACCACCTCGCGGGCCACATAGTCCAGATTGCCCAAATGATCGGCCAAGCCCATCTCGATGGCCTGCTGGCCGCTCCAGAACAGGCCGCTGAACATCTCGGGTGTTTCTTTGAGGCGTTTGCCGCGGCCGGATTTGACCGCATCAATGAACTGTTTGTGGATCTGGTCCAACATGGTTTGGGCAAAGGCGCGCTGCTTCTCGGTTTGCGGGCTGAACGGATCCAGGAAACCCTTGTTTTCACCGGCTGTCATCAAGCGGCGCTCCACGCCTAGCTTGTCCATCAGGCCCGTGAAGCCGAAGCCATCCATCAACACACCAATGCTGCCAACGATGCTGGCCTTGTCCACGTAAATCTGGTCAGTTGCCACGGCAATGTAATAGGCCGCCGAGGCGCAGGTTTCTTCCACCACGGCATACACCGGCTTTTTGTGTTTGGCCTTGAGGCGGTGGATTTCGTCGTTGATGATGCCCGCCTGCACCGGGCTGCCGCCGGGCGAGTTGATGGACAACACCACGGCCTGCGCGTTGGCGTCTTCAAACGCGGCCCGCATGGCCGCAACGATCAAGTCAGCGCTGGCCTCGCCGCCGGAGGCGATTTCACCTTTGATCTCGATCACGGCCGTGTGCGGGGCAGACACATCTTTGGCCGCACCGCCACGGCTCACCCCAACCCAGAACAAAACCGCA
This sequence comes from Burkholderiales bacterium, assembly GCA_025360385.1. Taxonomy (GTDB): domain Bacteria; phylum Pseudomonadota; class Gammaproteobacteria; order Burkholderiales; family Burkholderiaceae_C; genus JANYCG01. The sequence goes on from JANYCG010000294.1 coordinate 17,488, forward strand.
AAGAACAAAAGCCAGGCCAACCAGACAAAAGTCTTCCAGCGGCGCCTGCGAATTTGTTCATTGAGTGAGGCGAAGGCTAGTTTTTCCAGCGTGGCGCGCTCCCATCCTGGTGTGTCGGAAGGCTTCATTGTGGATGGCCCCGCTGGCGCAGGCATCGCTTTTCCTGCCTTGGAAGAAGTTTCAATTGCCTCATTATTAATAGCTGACTGTTCAGCATTCACGGGAACATTAAGCACATTTTTGTCTTCAGCCGGGTTTTGAGGCAGGGCCACAGGCTCTGGCCTGGAGGATTCAGTCATGGTGGGTTCAGTCGTCGGTTCAGTCATGGAAAATTCTTTAAAACTCAATCGGTTTCAGGTTGTGCGCAGTATGCCAGCGCACCACGCCGTCTTGCTCGTCCAGGGTGATTTTGACCAGGCCGCCACGGCACGGCCCACCCACACAGGCACCGGTCGCCGGGTCGTACAGGGCTCCATGGGTGGCGCAGATCAACCACTGGCCGTCACTGTCAAAAAAGCGGTTCGGTTGGTAGTCCATTTCCATCGGAATATGGGCACAGCGGTTCAAATAGGCGTGAGATTGCCCCTCAAAGCGGATCGCAAAGGCACGGCTGGTCTGGCCCTGGTAACTCACATCAAACGGCACCGCGTCGCCGCTGTCTTTCAGGTCGGCGGAATGGCACAACGCAATTTTCCCGTCCACGGAAAAATCAGCCATGGGCCAGGAGCCAGTCTTGCAGCTCGCGCACGGTCTGCGCCACGCACAGCGGCTTCAAGGCCTCAAACGCGTCCGTGGAATGGGCACCATAACCCACACCGACGCTGGGGCAGCCCGCGTTAAGCGCCATCTGCAAATCATGGGTGGTGTCGCCAATCATCAAGGTGCGCTCAGGGGCAACTCCAAACTCGGCCATCAGTTCATTCAGCATCCGCGGGTCAGGTTTGCCGCGGGTTTCGTCGGCGGTGCGTGAGCCGTCAAATACGCCTTTGAGCTCGACCGCGTGCAGCGCGTCGTCCAGACCCTTTCGGCTTTTGCCGGTGGCCACCGCCAGCAGGTGTTGACGGCCTTTCAGCTCGGCCAACAGGGCAAGTACGCCCTCGAACAGGCTGATGTCATGCTGGCGCGCCAGGTAGTGGTGGCGGTAACGCAGGCCCAGCTCGGGGTACTTTTCTTTGGGCACGTCTGGCGCGGCATGGGCCAGTGCAGGCATTAAGGCCATGCCAATCACGTAAGACGCAGCCGCATCGCTGGGCACCACGCCACCCACGTCACGCACCGCTTCCTGAATGCATTTGGTGATGATGGCGGTCGAGTCAAACAGCGTTCCGTCCCAGTCGAAGGCGATGAGATCAAACCGACGGGTTGGGTTGCGGGGCATAGGCAATGACATGGGGGTGGGCGGCAAAAGATTCAAGTTCGCGGGGCAATGGAGACGCCAGCGCCTGACGTGCCTGTGTAAAAGGGTGCGTGAACTGTAACCGCCAAGCGTGCAAAAACATGCGCTTGAGTCCCAATTTTTGCAGGGCTTGGTTGGCCTCGAACGGACCATATTTGTCGTCCCCGGCGATCGGAAACCCCTCGCTGGCCAGGTGCACACGGATTTGGTGGGTGCGACCGGTCTTGAGCGTGACTTCAAGCAGGCTGAATCGTTCGCTCTTTTTGGCCACCTTCACCAGGGTGACGGACTTCATGCCGTCCACATCATCTTTGCCCGTCACCTTGACGCGGCGCTCGCCCTCCAGGCCATTCACACCCGGCAACAAGAACTTGACCAGAGGTTTGTCCAGCACTTTTTTGTTTGAAGGCCACGCGCCGGCCACCAAGGCCAGATAGGTTTTGCCCGTTTCACGCTCCCGAAACTGGTTCTGCAAATGGGTCAGCGCCGAGCGTTTTTTGGCAATCAGCAAAATACCGCTGGTGTCGCGGTCCAACCGGTGCACCAGTTCCAGAAACTTTGTTTCGGGCCGCGCCCGGCGCAACTGCTCGATCACGCCAAAACTCACGCCGCTGCCACCGTGAACCGCCACGCCGGCGGGTTTGTCAATGGCGATCAGGTGCTCGTCTTCAAACAGGACCGGAAATTCGCGCGCCGGCGCCGGGCTAGCGGCTTTTTCGGCCACGGCGTCGGACACCCGCACGGGCGGCAGGCGCAGCCTGTCGCCCAGGTTCAGGCGGGTGTCGGCCTGCGCCCTGCCCTTGTTGACCCGCACCTCGCCGCTGCGGATGATGCGGTAAACATGGGTTTTGGGTACGCCCTTGAGGTGGCGCATCAAAAAGTTGTCAAGGCGCTGGCCAGCTGAATTCTCGTCAACCACCAGCAGGGTCACGGCGGGCGGATTGACCTCTATAATGTGTTTCACTAGCGTTGCGCTGTAAGTGGTTGATTTGATGACAAGTTGGCCTGCATTCGAGGTGGAGTTTAGTCCACCCCACGCCGCCGCAACGCTGGAAAAGTCGATGTCACCGCTCGATTCGCAGTCAGACTTCAAGCCAAATGTTTGTCGTGGCCTGCAACCTAAGCGGATTGGCCGACACGTTGAAAACCTGAAACGGAATAACCAGTTTGCAGACATTTTCCAGGCCATAAAAATGCCAAGGAAACGCCTGCAGGCGGAATGAAGCGAGATGTCTATGTTGACCGGTTTGATCCAAAGCTGCCTGCGGTGCGTTTGCGCGCTGCTGTCCGGCATTTTGGGGTTGAATCGCTCGTATGTCCCTGTCAAATGGACACAGTTAGTTATCAAATTGGTAGCAACCACGCAGATGCATCCCCTCGCTCCCCTCCACGCGCCTACGCCCCGACTCGTCCTTTGAGTCCCGGCTCCCACGGCAATTCCTCCTCACTTTCAACGCGTCAGCTCTGGCATCTTTGGCCCGTCATGGGCATGTTCGAATTGAGAAGGAGCAAGGCATGAAACGCATGCTGATTAACGCCACGCAGGCCGAAGAGCGCCGCCTGGCGATTGTTGACGGGCAAAAGCTGCTCGACTACGAAATCGAGATTGAAGGGCGCGAACAGCGCAAAGGCAACATCTACAAGGCCGTCGTCACACGGGTTGAGCCGTCGCTCGAAGCCTGCTTTGTCGATTACGGCGAAGACCGCCATGGCTTTTTGCCGTTCAAGGAAATCTCCAAGCAGTATTTCCAACAGGGTGTCTCCGTCAGCCAGGCCCGCATCCAGGATGCGATCCGCGAAGGCCAGGAGATGTTGGTGCAGGTCGAAAAAGAAGAGCGCGGCAACAAGGGCGCGGCGCTGACCACCTTTGTGTCCCTGGCCGGCCGCTATGTGGTGCTGATGCCCAACAACCCGCGCGGTGGTGGTGTCAGCCGCCGCATTGAGGGCGAAGACCGCCAAGATCTGAAAGAGGCGCTGGACCAGCTCGAATACCCCAACGGCATGAGCATCATCGCCCGCACGGCCGGCATTGGCCGCGCGGCGCCCGAGCTGCAATGGGATCTGAACTACCTGCTGAAATTGTGGGCGGCGATTGACGGCGCCGCCAAAGGTGCCAAGGGCGCCTTCCTGATTTACCAGGAATCGAGCCTGGTGATCCGCGCCATCCGCGACTACTTCAACCACGATATTGGCGACATCCTGATCGACACCGACGACGTGTACGAGCAAGCCCAGCAGTTCATGGCCCACGTGATGCCGGAACACGCTGCACGCGTCAAGCGTTACCGCGACGACGCGCCGCTGTTTAGTCGCTTCCAGATCGAGCACCAGATCGAGTCCGCCTACGCCCGCACCGTCACGCTGCCCAGCGGCGGTGCCATCGTGATCGACCATACCGAAGCCCTGGTCAGCGTGGACGTGAACTCGGCCCGCTCCATCCGGGGCGGCGACATCGAAGAAACCGCCACCCGCACCAACCTGGAAGCCGCTGAAGAAGTGGCACGCCAGATGCGCCTGCGCGACCTGGGCGGCCTGATCGTCATCGACTTCATTGACATGGAAGAAAGCCGCAACCGCCGCGACGTGGAAAACCGCCTGCGCGACGCCTTGCGGCAAGACCGCGCTCGGGTGCAGTTTGGCACCATCAGCAAATTCGGCCTGATGGAAATGAGCCGGCAAAGGCTCAGGCCAGCGCTGTCTGAAGGTGCCTCCATCCCCTGCCCGCGCTGCGGCGGCGCAGGCCACATCCGCGACACGGAAAGCTCCGCGCTGCAAATTTTGCGCATCATCCAGGAAGAGTCGCTCAAGGACAACACGGCCTCCGTGCTGTGCCAGGTGCCGGTCGATGTCGCCTCGTTCCTGCTGAACGAAAAACGCACTGAAATCGCCAAGATCGAACTCAAGCAACGCATCAACGTGCTGATGGTGCCCAACAAAACGCTGGAAACGCCCAACTACAAGCTCGAACGCCTGAAGCATGACGACCCGCGTCTGGACAACATCGAGGCCAGCTACAAGATGGCCGATGAAATGGAAGACCCGACCGGCGTCACCCGCCGCTCGCAGGAACCTACCAACAAACAAACACCCGTCATTAAAGGTGTGTTGCCGGATGCACCGGCACCTGTGGCGGTGCCCAAGCCGGACATCGCCAAAGCCGTCGCAGCACCAGCGCCAGCGCCAGCGCCCGTCGCCATCGCAGTGCCAACACCGGCACCCGCTGAAAAAGGCTTTTTCGGCTGGGTCAAATCTTTGTTTGGAGCCAGCCCTGCGCCGGTCGCTGCACCCGCAAAGCCGGGCACGCCGTCGAAAGACGCCAAGCCCGATGCGCCATCGGCACAAATCCCGCCAACTGGGCGTGACGGTGCAAGGCGCGAAGCTCAGCGCAGCGATGGCCAGGAAGGCCGCAATGCGGGCCGTGGTGGTCGAAATGAGGGCCGTGGTGATGGTCGCGGCGGCAGAGGTGGCCGCAGCGGCCGTGGCGACCGCCCGGAACGCCCCGAGCGCGCAGGTCAAGGCCAGGTGCAAAACCAGAGCCAGAGCCAGAGTCAGGGCCAAGGCCAAGGCCAACATCCGCAGCGTGACCGTATGGATGCCGACGGCAAACCGGCACTGCCCCATGCCAACGGGGCGCACCCCCAGGGCGACATGGCACCTGGCCAGGGCCAGGAGCGCCCGCCCAGGGCCGACCGCGGACCGCGCAATGCGGAACGTGGCGAACCCCGCGGTGAACGCCCCGAACGTGGCGAACGCATTGAGCGTAGCGACCGCGGTGGCAGGGGCCCACGCAACGGCGAGCGCCGTCCGGACGCCATGGCAACCGACGGTGCCAACACGCCCGACACAGTGGCCGCTTCACAGGATGCCGCCCAGCACCCGGCAAGCCACCCAATGCCAAACCCGAACGCCGTGACAACGGATTCTTCCTTTGCAAACACCCAGGGTGAAGACGGCAACGGCAACGGCAACGGCAACGGCAACGGATCGGCAGAACAGGGCCGTCAAAAGCGCTCCCGCGACCGTTATGGCCGGGAACGCGGACCCCGCGAAGGGCGTGAAGGACAGCAAGCCCCGGACGGGTTTGCCAACACCCAGCCCGGCACCGACCAGGACCTTGGCCACCGCAGCGCAGCCGGCGGCAACTCGCCATCTGCCCGGAAGCAGGACTCATATGAGGCCAACGCCCCTGTAGAACGTGCGCCGCGTGCTTCATATTTTGCAGCATCGACGGCAACACCCGCAGCCCCGGCGCAGGTGGCCACTGCGGCATCGGATGTCGTGCCTGAGGCACCGCCCGCCCAGGCTGCAACGCCAGCGCCTCAAGCCGCCATCGTGGCCGCGCCCAGCGCTCCCGCTGCGACAGCCATCGCGGCACCGGTTGAGGCAACCGCCACAGTGCCAGCCACGCCCCGCGCCACCGCCTTGCCCACTGTGCAAGCCTTTGCCTTGCCGGTGGACAGCCTGGTTCAGGTCGCGCAAGACTCAGGGCTGTCATGGG
>JANYCG010000265.1 GCA_025360385.1 Burkholderiales bacterium
ACGACCGCGAACGCCAGGAACTCACCTCACGCAGCGCCCGCCTGGCCTACCCGGTGCGCGACGGCATTCCGGTGCTGCTAGAGGACGAAGCCAGGGCCATGACCGACGAGGAATTAGGGCTGTGATTGCCCGACCGTTCACGGTTCTGATTCCGGCGCGGCTGGCCTCGACCCGCCTGCCGAACAAACCTTTGGCCGACATCGCAGGGGTGCCCATGGTGGTGCGGGTGGCGCAGCGGGTGGCCGGGCTGGCAGGGCGGCCTTTGCTTGCCTCACATGGCGGCATGTCCGGCACCGGCAGCACCCAAAATCTGCCCGAAGCGCCGCGCGTGGTGGTGGCCGCCGACTGCCCCGATATCATTGCCGCCTGCCAAGCCCATGGTGTGCAGGCCGTGCTGACACGCAGCGACCATGCCAGCGGCAGCGACCGCCTGGCTGAAGCCTGCGGCATCTTGGGCTTGCCCGATGGCGACATCGTGGTCAACGTGCAGGGCGATGAGCCGCTGATTGACCCGTCGCTGGTCTGGGCCGTGGCCAACTTGCTGGCCGAACGGCCGCAGGCCAGCATGAGCACAGCCGCCCACGTCATCGACACGCTGGCGGATTTTCATAATCCCAACGTCGTCAAAGTGGTGCTGGACGCCAGCGGCATGGCACAGTATTTCAGCCGGGCCAGCATTCCTTATGCGCGTGATTTCGTGCTTGAAAACCCGCGTGATTTCCAGGCCAGTTCGACGACCACTTCAGCCGCCCCACCCTGGTGGCAAAACACCGCCGCCCTCGCGAACCGCCAGCTCGCCAGCGCCTTGCAGCAAAGTGCCCCGCTGCGCCACATTGGCATTTACGGCTACCGCGCCGGTTTTCTGCGTTTGTTCCCGACGCTGGCCCAGGCGCCGCTGGAGCAGGTCGAGGCGCTGGAACAATTGCGCGCCATGTGGCACGGGCATCGCATTGCCGTGCACGTGACGGCCCATGCGCCTGGCCCCGGCGTCGACACGCCACAAGACCTGGAACGGGTTCGCCAGCATTTCGGCCAAGCGTGATGGCCCCTGGCCGACACCGCTCACACCCTGCGCTGCCACCATGGCGAGCCCCGTTTTTGTCAGCCAAACCAAAGCCTTGGCATGCTATTCTCGCAAGCCAAGACATTGCGCCAAAGGCCGACAGGCGGCGGTTCAATCAATGATTCTGGATATTTACAAAATTCGCTCGACTTGCCTGCAACTGAAGCAAGTGGTTCTGAAGCTCGTAAATCTCAATCAAATCGAGGAGTTCCATGAGACTGATTCTGTTGGGCGCGCCCGGCGCGGGCAAGGGCACGCAGGCAACTTTCATCTGCCAAAAATATGCGATTCCGCAAATCTCCACCGGCGACATGTTGCGGGCGGCGGTTAAAGCCGGCACGCCGATGGGCTTGCAGGCCAAGAAGGTGATGGACTCCGGCGCGTTGGTGTCGGACGAACTCATCATCAGCCTGGTCAAGGAGCGGCTGACGCAGCCCGACTGCGCTAACGGTTTTTTGTTCGACGGTTTTCCCCGCACCATTCCACAGGCCGACGCCATGAAAGCGGCCGGCGTCAAGCTGGACTACGTGCTGGAGATCGATGTGCCGTTCAACGCCATCGTCGAGCGCATGAGTGGCAGGCGCTCCCACGCGGCGTCGGGGCGCACCTACCACGTCAAGTTCAACCCGCCCAAGGTGGAAGGCAAAGACGACGTGACCGGCGAGCCCCTGATCCAACGGGCCGACGACCAGGAATCCACCGTCAAGAACCGGCTTGAGGTGTACAGCGCCCAAACCCGGCCGCTGGTGGCGTACTACTCTGAATGGGCTTCCGCCAAGCCGCAGGATGCTCCTAAATACAGAGCAATCAGCGGCATGGGTTCAGTTGACGAGATCAAGGCCAGGGCGTTTGAGGCCTTGTCGAACTGAACGGGGTACCAACTTTTGCGCGGGGACTGCCCGAGTCCAGCGCCAAGTTGGCCTTAAGCTTGGTCCGGCGGCCCGGTGAACTATGAACGGTTCACCCTGAGTTTGTCGAAGGAGCCTGTCCTGAGCTTGTCGAAGGGTTTCAACAAGCCCGACCCGAACCTCACTTGAGATTTCATCGGCCCGGATCAATCGTTCTGGGCCATCAATGCCAACATCAGCGCAATCCTGGCCTTAACTGGCGACAGACCCCCGGCATCGGGCAAGGCCGCGCCGGGCGCTGACAGCACGGGGCCAAAAGCGCACCGAGTCGAGCGCTGCACCCGAACCCCTGCCGCCTGGGCGCGCAGCAATGCAGTTAGCAGTGCTTGATGCAGCGTTGCATTGCCAGTGCCGGCCACCACGATGCCGCGCAATAGCGCGGATTGCGCCGTGGCCCGCTGCGCCAGCAGGGCATCCACCACCTGGCCGTGGCAGGCCGCATGGCTCACGACAATTTCCACCACGGGCCAATGCTCGGTTGGGCCATGCAATATTACATTTTTAATAGCAAGCTCTTCAGTACCCGCAGGGACATATGGCCATTTTAGGCATTCAATTTGCCCACAAGGCAAGAGATGGCCGATGGCACCCGCGTCACCCGAGCTAAAGGCATCGAGCCGCTGCGTATGCACTTTTTGCACATGCAAGGCATCGTGGATTTTGCCGGCGCACACCACCACCACACCGGCTGCATCGGCTGACATGGCCAGCGTCAGTGCATCACGCAGGTTTTGCGGTCCGTCCGGCTGCAATGCGGTGGCCGGCCGCATGGCGCAGGTCAGCACCACGGGTTTTTGCCTGAGCAGCCCTGGCGGCAAAACAATGGGCAGTACCCGGTGCAAAAAATAAGCGGTTTCCTCCAGCGTGTCAGTGCCATGGGTGATGACCAGGCCCCGGACATCGGGCTGCAGCAGCCAATGTTCAACGCGTCGCACGAGCTGTTGCCACAACGCAAATTCCATGTCCTTGCTGTCGACCTGCGCCACCTGTTCCGCAACCCATGGCAAAGGCAGCTCGCCAAAGACCGCCATGGCGTCCAGGAGCCGCCGAACGTCGATTTGGCCTGCCGTGTAGCCCACCAGGTCTTCTGCACTGCTGGCGACCCCGGCAATCGTGCCGCCTGTGCCTAAAACCACCACTTTTTCAAATTTATTTTCAGACATGGCTTGCAATTGTTTAAAAACTGGTTAAAAATACAGTGACTGGATATTAAAACAGCGTTAAATCAACTTTTGCGCACCCCCTACCTCAAATTCAACCCGACTTTCAGTTTTATCCAGCCACCAGGAGTCTCCATGATCGACTTGCCCAGCCCCCAGGTGAAACTCACCGCCCGCCAGCAACAAATTCTGGAGCTGATCCAGAGCGCCATCGCGCGCACCGGCGCGCCGCCCACGCGGGCCGAAATCGCCTCCGAGCTGGGTTTCAAGTCCGCCAACGCAGCTGAAGAACATTTGCAGGCACTGGCGCGCAAAGGCGTGATTGACCTGGTCAGCGGCACGTCACGCGGCATCCGGCTCAAAAGCGACGCACTGCGGTCCATCAACGAATCGCGCTCCAAGCTGTTCTCAATGCCAAATTTGGCGCAATTTGCCCTGCCGCTGATTGGCCGGGTCGCGGCGGGTTCGCCAATTCTCGCTCAGGAGCACATCGACCAAACCTATTACGTCGAGAACAGCCTGTTTCAACGCAAACCCGACTACCTGCTCAAAGTGCGCGGCATGTCCATGCGCGACGCAGGCATCATGGACGGCGACCTGCTGGCAGTGCAGTCCACCAAAGACGCCAAAAATGGGCAAATCATCGTTGCGCGGCTGGGTGATGAAGTCACCGTCAAGCGTTTTCGCCGCAACAAACACCTGATTGAACTGCACCCCGAAAACCCGGATTTCCAGACCATTGTGGTTGAGCCGGGCGAACCGTTTGAAGTTGAAGGCCTGGCCGTCGGCCTGATCCGCAACACCATGCTGATGTAAACACTGGAGACGTTCATGGCCCTGTTTTTATCAACCTCCACCATGCCGCTGCACGGAGCCTCCACACCCAGCCTGCGGATGCCCAGCTGGTCAATGACCAAGCTGTCTATGTCCAGTTTGTCTATGCCCAACCTGTCTATGTCCAACCTGTTGGGGCCGCTGCAGTCTTTTGTGACCTGGCTGGCAGGTGGGCCATTGCCACCGCCCAGGCCTGAGTCGCGTTGGGTGGCTCGGTCTTTGACCTTGCCTGCACCTCAAACCGTGTCAATGTCTATGCCAATGCCCCGACCCTCGCCTGTGCGCCTGCGCGTCGTCCGGGTGATCGAGGCCAACCAGCCTAGCGCCAACGTTGGGCGCATGGTGGTGTCTGGCCGAATGGCCGATGTCTGCGCCGAGCTGGACCGGCTGGCCGCCTGTGAAGAAACCCGTCGCCAGCGCCTGCATTAAAAATCAAACAGCGGCGGCAGCACCCAACAAATAATCACGCTTGCCAATGTTGACGCCGTTGTGGCGCAGAATCAAATAGGCGGTGGTGACATGAAAAAACATGTTGGGTAACACCCAGTGTTTCAAATAAGCCTCAGCTTGCATGGTGCGTGTGTTTGGGCCCACTGGAAACGTGATGTCCCGCGCCTCGCCACCATCTAGCTTAGCGGCGGGCACCGTGGCCAAATAGTCCAGGGTCTTCTTCACGCGCTCTTTGAGTTCGGCCACGGTGACCTCATTGTCCTCAAACTTGGGGGCCTCAATGCCTGCCAGGCGCGCTATGCCATTCTTGGCCGCATCACAGGCAATTTGAATTTGACGGGTAAACGTCAACATGTCGGGTGCCATGCGGTATTGCAACAAGGCATTCGGGTCACATTTTTTTTCGTCGATAAACGACTGGGCTTTGTCCAGCATGTGGCTCAGGTTGCCGACCATAGAAGCGCAGATCGGCAAACTGGCCGAGGACATTGAAATCGTCATGAATAAAATTCCTGAAAGTTGAGCAAGGGCCGCCATCGTAACTGTTTTGCCAAATGAAACGCGGATGAGACCCTCGCGGCGCGTGATCACTTGGCCTGGGCGGTCTTGCTGTCTTGCCGTTCTCGCAAATATTCCCGCGATCTGCCGCAAAACCCGGCTTGCAGCCCATCCCAATCCGGGCACCGAGCATCCACGATGAATTCACCTTCTCTTGCCAAGGCACAATAGCCACAGGGGCGCTCCAGGGCATTCTGGTCCAGGGCAGCGAAGCCACATGGCCCCCTGGTTCGGCACCCCGGATCCGACACGAGAGAACTGCCTGCATGAACATTGTCATTCTGGATGATTACCAGGACGCTGTGCGCAAACTGAAAAGCGCGTCCAAACTCGAAGCTTATTCGGCCAAGGTCTACACCAACACAGTCAAAGGCCTGGGCCAGTTGTCGGTGCGGCTCAAAGAAGCCGACGTGATCATCTTGATCCGAGAGCGCACCCATGTGACCCGCGCTTTGATTGAAAAACTGCCCAAGCTCAAACTGATCGTGCAAACCGGCCGGGTCGGTGGCCACATCGACGTCCAGGCCTGCACTGAGCGTGGCATTGCCGTGGCCGATGGCACGGGTTCTCCCGTGTCAACCGCTGAATTGACCTGGGCGCTGATCATGGCCGCCATGCGTCGGCTGCCGCAATACATTGCCAACCTGAAACACGGCGTATGGCAGCAGTCTGGCCTCAAGGCGAGCTCCATGCCGGCCAACTTTGGCCTCGGCTCGGTGCTGCACGGCAAGACCCTGGGCATTTGGGGATTTGGAAAAATTGGCCAGTTGGTGGCAGCTTATGGGCGAGCTTTTGGCATGCACGTTGTGGTGTGGGGCCGCGCGCCGTCGCTTGAAAAAGCAGTTCATGCCGGTTACCGCGCCGCCGCCAGCCGTGAGGCTTTTTTTGGCGAATGCGATGTCCTGTCCCTGCATTTGCGGCTGAACGAGCAAACCCAGGGCATCGTCACAGTGGATGACCTGGCGCTGATGAAAACCACCGCACTGTTGGTGAACACGTCCCGCGCTGAACTGATCGAATCCGATGCGCTCATCAGCGCCCTGAACCGCGGCCGCCCCGGCATGGCAGCGATCGACGTGTTCGAGAACGAACCCATTTTGCAAGGCCACGCGTTGTTGCGGCTGGAAAACTGCATCTGCACGCCACATATTGGTTACGTGGAGCAGGACAGTTATGAACTTTATTTTGGCAGCGCGTTCGACAATGTGCTCAACTTCATCAAGGGCACGCCGACCAACATCGTCAACCCCGGCGCTCTGCAGGTCCGCCGCTAACACCCGTATTCAAGCTGCGCGGGCAGCCTGCCCGGCTCGCAGCTGTCACCCTCTGGTTTTCGAGGCGCTGGTTTTAGCGCCCCGGTTTCAACGCCTGGACTTAGGCAGCGGCAAACTCCCAGGCTCAGACAGGTTGAAGTCCAGCAGATTGCCGTCTGACAAGGCGTGCGCAGCACCCGCGGCAGGGCCGCCGCTGGCGGGCTTTGGTGCCACCGCCGGTTTGGCCGACTCAACTGGACCTGGCGTCACAATCACCGGGAAGTCATCCACGTCAAGGGGCGCACCCGCAGCCTGACTTGCTGGCTTGCCCGCAAGCGCCCCGACGCTATGCGCTGAGTTGCTCCCAGAGTTTTTGCCCGACGTTGGCGGTGCCGCTTCTTCGGGGGGCGACTGCGTTGCCGCGTCAAAATCGGAAAAATCAAGGTCAAGTTCTACCGCCGCACCAGACGGAGGTGGCGGGGATTTCACGGCACCGGAGCGCACGCTGACGGTTTGCTCGGATCGCGACACACCGGCGCGCCGCTCTCGAACCGAACCGCCGCCATCCATGCCCCCAAGCGGCATCGGCGCAGACAAGCCTGCATCGGGCTGACCTGCAGACTGGGCAATCGCATGCAGCAACAACAAGTCCCTGAAAGCGGCCAGGTCAAATGGCGCGCTTTTGTCATCCAGCGGGTCGCGGAACACCGACCCCTCAATCACCATTTGCGCTTTGGGTGTGCCCCACAGTGCCGTGAGGTGGGCCAGCAAATGCGGATACGCCTCCAGCCCCCTGCCCTCGTCATTGAATGACGAAAATTCAGGCACTTTGCTATTGAACAACAAATTGAAATCTTCGCGGAACTGCAAGTAATCGGCTCGAAGCCCAAGCGAATGGAATATCTGGAGCAGGTCCAGGTAAATCAGCGGACTGGACTCGCCATGGTCATTGATGTGTGACTCCAGCACCCGGACTGCCTGATCCGTCTGGCCCAGCGATACATAAAAAGCCGCTTGCTGGCGCAAGTCAAACAACTGCGTTGAGTTGATGCTGCGTTTGACATCCAGCGGCTGGATTTGCGTTCTGGGGTTGGGTACAGGCGCTGCCAGCGGCCCCTTGCGCAGCGCGCTGTGGGACTGCCCGGACTGCATGAGGTTGTCAAAATTGGACTCGCTCATCTCCACCAGGCTGACATCCATCTCCGAGGCCGGGTCGTCCCGCATCCCCATCGCCCGCGACCGCTCTGCCACGGAAATTTTTTGCGTTGCCGAATGTGAGAAGTCCTGGCCAGACTCAGCTTCGACTGAATTCAGCGGGGAACGACCAGACGCGACGACCTGCGTTTGTGAGGCCTCTAGCGACGCGCGCTTGGACGGGCTCCACCAGTCATCCCGGGTTTCCGGCAGCGGGCGTTTACGCAGTCTCGACCACAAATACGCCATGCCTGCCAAGCAGGCCAGCGACAGGATAGCCAGGGCATACAGCCATTCCATGGGGAAACGTTCGGCCTCGGCTTTTTGCAGCCGCAGCTTCATGTCGAGCAAATTGGCTTCGTTTTTGGTAGCCAACGCCACCAGCGCCTTGACACTGCCTTCAAGGGACTGGACGCGTTCGGCATCGCGCATGACCTCGGCCACTGGCACGCTACTGGACTGCTCCAGCGTGGCGACGCGTTCGGCCAGCGTCACCAGCGGATCCAGCTTGAGGCGGGACTGCCCCGCGCTGCGCCCAGCCGCCAGTTTTTCGTCAATTTTTTTGTCGTTCAGTTCTTTGGCCGGAGCCGACGGTTTGTCTGCCGGCTTGGCCACCGGTTTGGCCACCGGTTTGACAGGATCTGCAGGCTTGGGCAGAACCATTTTGGCGGGTGCTGCGACCGCCTCAGGGGCCTTGCGTGGCACGGCTTTGACAACGGCCGTCTTGGGCTGCGCCAACACCTTCGGCACGGGCGCAACGGCACTTGGACTGGCCCCCGCTGCAGCGTTTGAACTTGAAGCGCCGGCCTGGCCGTCCGAAGCGGGCATCGCCTGCGCGGGCGCGGGCGTCGCGGCTGGCGCATCCGACCCTGACGCAGGCACCGTCACCACCACGGGCAACACCGAAGCCGTTGGTGCGGCGGCAGCATCACTTGGGAAATCTGCCAACAGCACATAACGGCGGGTGCTTTTTTGGCCACAACCGGCCTTGAGGTAAATCGTCACGACCGGCTCATCAACAAAGGCTGACGAGACCACCCGCACGTTGGCGGTTTGCGTTCCTTGCGCCTGCTCGACCAAGACCCGCACCCGACCCGGCTCGACCTTGGCATCCGCATGGAACACGTCAGCTTCTATGCACAGATTGGCGGCTGTTTCGTCGCCATCAAGCTGGACTGGAATTGACACGTCCAGCGCCCGCCCGAGGATGGCGGCACCACGCAAGCGCCCCAAAGTCAATGCCGAACTGCCAAACGCAGTCACCAGCATGGCAATCGCCGTCAGGCTTAACAATTTGCTACGAAGTTGCACTTTGGGTCCCGTGATATGGGTTTATTCTCAGGATGAACACTTTGGGCCGATTCTCGCTCAAAAATTCCACGGCACCCTCCCCGGTCGGCAGGCGCTGCAAATTCTCGGCAGCAATGTGTTGCGAATGCGTCGCGGATCGACTCCATCATAATCATGACCATGACGCCAATATTTGACCAAGCAGGAATCGTGGGCACCGGAGCCATGGGCCGTGGCATTGCCCAAATCGCAGCGCAAGCGGGCAGCCAGGTTTGGCTGTTTGATGCAGCTGCCGGTGCCGCCAAAGCGGCGCAGGCATCCGTTTTCAGCCAATGGGACCGGATGGCCGCCAAAGGACGGTTCGATGAAGCCCAGTTGGCCGATCTCAAACGACGGCTTGTCTGTGCCGACGCCATTGGCGATTTGTCGGGCTGCGGCCTGGTGATCGAAGCCATTGTCGAACGGTTGGACGCCAAGGCCGGCCTGTTTGACCAGCTTGAAGCGGTGGTGGCGCCCGATGCTGTGTTAGCCAGCAACACGTCTTCGCTGTCGGTGACCGCCATTGCCGCCAAATTGAAGCACCCGCAGCGTTTTGCCGGGTACCATTTTTTCAATCCAGTGCCGCTGATGAAAGTGGTCGAAGTCATTGCCGGCCTCAAAACCGGCGCGGAAACCTGCCAGCGCCTGACGGCCTTTGCCCGCCAGATGGGCCATACCCCCGTGGCTGCGCAAGACACGCCGGGTTTCATCGTCAACCATGCCGGACGCGGATATGGCACCGAAGCCTTGCGCGTGGTCAATGAAGGCGTGGCCGACTTCGTCACGGTAGACCGAATCTTGCGTGACCAGGTCGGCTTCAAGCTGGGGCCGTTTGAGCTGTTTGACTTGACGGCGCTGGATGTCTCACACCCGGTGATGACGTCGATTTACCACCATTATTTCGAAGAGCCGCGTTACCGGCCGAGTGTGATCACCGCCCAGCGGCTGGCCGGGGGCATGGTCGGAAAAAAATCCGGCGAAGGTTTTTACAAATACACGCTCGACGCCAAAGGCACTGCGCAGACTGCGCTGATAACGCCAGAGCGCCCGGCCCCGCAGGTGGACCTCATGCCGCCGGTCTGGGTCTCGCCGCGCGCCGCCCGCCGTGCCGAACTGTTGCTGCTCCTGAAGAACCTGGGTGCCACGATCGAAACCGGGGCCACCCCGACGAGCCAGGCGCTGATCCTGGTGGCACCGCTGGGTTTTGATGTCACCACCGTCGCAGTGGTGGACCGGCTTGACCCCACCCGCACGCTTGGCATCGACATGCTGGTACCGGACGAGGCCAGTCGGCGCCGGGTGCTGGCCACCAACCCCGCCACCCGAGCCGACATGCGCGAGGCGGCGCACGCTTTGTTGGCGCGTGATGGCAAAGCCGTCAGCGTGATCCGCGACAGCGCCGGTTTTGTGACCCAGCGAGTGGTGGCCCACATCGTCAACGTGGCGTCTGACATCTGCCAGCAGGGCGTCTGCACCGCGCCCGACCTTGAGATCGCCGTCACCCTGGGTTTGGGCTACCCGCGCGGGCCCCTGGCCATGGGCAACCATTACGGCCCGCCCAGTATTCTGGAAATCTTGTTCAACATGCAAACGGTTTACGGCGACCCACGTTACCGCCCCAGCCCCTGGTTGCGCCGACGCGCCGCGATGGGCCTGAGCCTGCTGCACGAAGAGGAAGCGCTGTGAACGCAGCAGCGCATGCTTGCGGTCTCAAGTCAGGCCGGGCAATGCGTCAACGTGCTCGCGGGTCTGCCGTGCCGCCCAAAACGACCAAACGTCGCCTAACACGGTCTGCCACTGTAAAAACCGCTTGGAATCCCCTTGCATATTGAATAGTTAGCTATGTTTTTTATAGTAGCCAGTGTTTTCGGTTGAATCCGCCTGCGGTTCAATGTTGTACCGTCTACCCACCTCAAGTCACCCAAAAGACAGTTCATGATCGAGCCGATTCTTACCATCGACGAACGCGAGGCGATCAATTGCGGTCGCTGGTTCTCCACCCTTTCCCCCTCATTGCGTCACGACATCCTGCGATGCGCCTACGTCAAACGTTACAAAGACGGCGAGCTGATTGCCCCCAGGGGCGAGCCGCCCGACGGGTGGGTGGCCTGCGCACGCGGCGCCATCCGGGTCAGTTCCACCTCCATCTCAGGCAAACAAATCACGCTGACTTATGTCGAGCCTGGCATCTGGTTTGGCGAGACCTCGATCTTCGACGGGGACCGGCGCACCCACGATGCCTACGCACACGGCGACAGCTCGCTGCTGTGTGTCGCCAAAGCCGACTTCCGGAAAATCCTGGCCCAGCATGTCGAGCTGTACGACGCCATGTTGCGCTTGCAGGCGCGGCGCATCCGCCAGCTTTACGGCTTGGTGGAAGACCTCAACACTCTGCCCCTGCGCGCGCGCCTGGCCAAGCAGTTACTGCACCTGGTGCGCAGCTACGGCGTGCCCGGCCTGAGCAATGCCGGCGAGATGCGCATAGGCCTGCAACTGGCCCAAGAAGAGCTGGCGCAACTGCTGGGCGCCTCGCGCCAGCGCGTCAACCAGGAGCTCAAATCCATGGAGCGTGACGACATCATCCGAATCGAACCGGGTGGCCTGGTGGTGCGCAAACGCGAAGGCCTGCTGCACATCGCCGAGGCGGCCGAATGATCCGCAACGCGCACCATGCCCACGCCCAACCACGCCACACCTCACCGCTGAACGCCAAACCCCCTGCACTGCCATGACCCAATACGACCATTTCATCGGCACTCAGGCCGTGGCTGAGAAAAACCAATTTAACGCCGAGGCCCTGGGCGCCTGGCTGGACAAAAACCTGGACGGCTTCAAAGGGCCACTCACGGTTGAATCGTTCAAAGGCGGCCAGTCCAATCCCACCTACCTGTTGACCACGCCTTCGACCCGTTACGTGATGCGCTCCAAGCCCGGGCCAGTGGCCAAATTGCTGCCCTCCGCCCATGCCGTCGAGCGTGAATATGCGGTGATGAAAGGCCTGGCCGACAGCGAGGTGCCGGTGCCCCAAATGCATTGTCTGTGTGAAGACGAATCGGTGATCGGCCGAGCGTTTTTCATCATGGAGTTCAAACAAGGCCGCGTGATGTGGGATCAGACCTTGCCCGACATCCCACTGGAAAAACGCGATGGAATTTACGACGAAATGAACCGCGTCATTGCGGCGCTGCACACCGTCAAATTTGCCGAGCGCGGCCTGGCTGGCTTTGGCAAACCCGGCAATTATTTTGAACGCCAGATTGGCCGCTGGAGCAAACAATACGTCGCATCCGTCACCCAGCCGATTGCTGAGATGGACCGCCTGATGGATTGGTTGCCGCAGAACATTCCGGCCATTGCCAGAGCGGAGAACATGGTCAGCATCGTGCACGGCGACTACCGGCTCGACAACATGATGTTCCACGCCACCGAGCCACGCGTGATCGCCGTGCTGGACTGGGAACTGTCCACACTGGGCCACCCGCTGGCCGACTTCAGCTACCACTGCATGACCTGGCACATGCCAAAAAACACGGGGCGCGGCATTGGTGGCCTGGATATTGCCAGCCTGGGCCTGCCAAGCGAAGAAGACTACATTCGCCGCTACTGCAAGCGCACCCAGTTCGCTACACCCGATGACTTGAAAGCCGACTGGAATTTTTTCGTTGCCTACAACATGTTCCGCCTCGCCGCCATTCTGCAAGGCATTGCCAAACGGGTTGAGGCCGGCACGGCGTCAAGCGCCCAGGCCGTCAGCTCTGGTGCAGGCGCGAGGCCCCTGGCTGAGCTGGCCTGGAAGTTCGCCTTGCAAGCCTGAAAGCATTTGCCATATCCTTTGCCTTTGCCTTTGCCGTTACCTTTGCCACTGCCATTCCCATTCTGAAACCCCGCCATTTTTTAGGAGACCCCCATGGATTTTGACTATTCCCCCAAGACCAAAGCGCTGCAAGGCCGACTGCAGGCTTTCATGGACGACTACATCTACCCGGCAGAAAAGGCCTACCACGATGAAATCACGGCCAACTCCAATGCCGGCAAGCGCTGGACACCCTTGCAGACCATTGAAAACCTCAAGCCCAAGGCGCAAGCCGCCGGTCTGTGGAACCTGTTTTAGCCGGTCGACAGCGCGGCCGCCAGCGGCTATACCGGGGCCGGCCTGACCAACCAAGAATATGCGCCGCTGGCCGAGATCATGGGCCGGGTCTTGTGGTCCAGTGAGGTCTTCAACTGCTCGGCACCCGACACCGGCAATATGGAAACCATCGCCCGCTACGGCGACGACACCAACAAGGCACGTTGGCTCAAACCCCTGCTCGAAGGCAAAATCCGCTCATCTTTTGCCATGACCGAACCCGATGTGGCGTCCAGCGACGCCACCAACATCGCCACCCGCATTGAACGCCATGGCGACAACTACGTCATCAATGGCCGCAAGTGGTGGACCAGCGGCGCTGGCGACCCGCGCTGCGCGGTGTACATCACCATGGGCAAGACCGACCCGGACGCGCCACGCCATTCGCAGCAAAGCATGGTGCTGGTGCCTGCCAACACACCTGGCATCACCATCGTTCGCCCACTCACCGTGTTTGGTTACGACGACGCGCCGCACGGCCACATGGAGGTCCTGTTCAAGGACGTGACCGTGCCCGTGACCAACATACTGCTGGGCGAAGGGCGCGGGTTCGAGATCGCCCAGGGCCGCCTTGGGCCCGGGCGCATCCACCACTGCATGCGGCTGATCGGCCTGGCCGAACGGGCGCTTGAACTGATGTGCAAACGCGCCTCCAGCCGGGTTGCGTTTGGCAAAACGGTGGCGTCGCAAACCGTCACGCAAGAACGCATTGCCGAAGCGCGTTGCAAGATTGACATGGCCCGCCTGCTCACGCTCAAGGCCGCCTGGCTCATGGACATTGCCGGCAACAAAGTCGCCAAGAACGAGATCGCCATGATCAAGGTGGTCGCGCCCAACATGGCCTGCCAGGTGATTGACTGGGCCATGCAGGTGCACGGCGGCGCGGGCATGTGTGATGACTTCCCGCTGGCCTACAGCTTCACGGCGGCACGCACGCTGCGGTTTGCCGACGGCCCGGACGAAGTGCACCGCAACGCCATCGCCAAACTGGAACTGGGCAAATACGCGCTGAATCCGCGCGAGGTGGAGATGCCCATCACACGCGGCAGTTGACACCCGCCGATGTTTGCAGCAGCCTGATTTTTAGACAAATTTGCTGCTTTTAATATAGCTACATACCCATTATTGACGGGGACTTCCAATGAATTCCTCGTCAATTCCGACAATGAGGCAACTTGACATGATCGACGTCTACTCTTGGCCCACGCCAAACGGCCACAAAATCCACATCATGCTGGAAGAATGCGGCTTGCGGCTGAATCGGGATTGGCGGGCCATCCCCATCAATATTGGCTCGGGCGACCAGTTCACCCCAGAGTTCCTCAAGATCAGCCCGAACAACAAAATCCCTGCGCTGGTCGACCCGAACGGCCCAGACGGCAAGCCGATCGCCGTGTTTGAGTCCGGCGCGATCCTGATCTACCTGGCCGCCAAATTTGGCAAATTCATGCCCAAGTCGGATCGCCAAAAATACGAGGTCTTGCAGTGGCTGATGTTCCAGATGGGCGGCGTGGGCCCCATGCTGGGGCAAAACCACCACTTTCGCCTGTACGCGCCCGAGAAGCTGCCCTATGCTGTCAACCGCTACACGAATGAGGCCAAACGCCTCTACGGTGTCATCGACAAACAGCTGGCCACTCATCAATTCATCGCGGGCGGTGCTTATTCCATCGCGGACATGGCCATCTTCCCTTGGCTGCGCAACTGGGAACGCCAAGGCATTGTGCTGGCCGACTACCCCTATTTGAAAACCTGGTTTGACAGGCTTGCCGCACGCCCTGCCGTGCAGCGGGGTGTTGACGTGCTGGCGTCTTTGCGCAAACCCATCACCGACGACAAAGCGCGGGACATGTTGTTTGGCCAGGCCCAGGTGAGCCAGGGCAAAACGACCGGTTGATTCGGCCCGAAGAAATCGCAAGTGCCGTTCGGTTCGAGCCTGTCTGAACCCTTCGACAGGCTCAGGGCGAACGCTTCCTATTGACCAGGCTGCCTATTGACCTGGCTCCCTATTGACCGAGCTGCAGCAAAAGGCGGGGCCAGATGTGGCTAGCCCACCAACTCGGCGCTCGTGCGCCCTCAGTGCAGGTGGCGCGGCTTGCGGCCCCCGCCGCCATGGCCCTGCCCGCCCTGGCCGCCATAACCACCTGAGCCGCCAGAGCCACCGCGTGGCGGACGGCCAATTTCAAGCGAGTTCACCAAAGCATCAAAGCGCAGGGCAAAAAGTTTGTCCACCTCGGCCACCACGCCAGACAGTTCCGAGGCGTCAAAATGGCGCTCCATCATGCTGATCATGTCCTGCACCAGCAAGTCGCGCTGCACCTGCATGATGGCCGCCGGGTTGGGGCCGACAAACAGCATCACAAAGTCGTCGCGTGACTCGGCCTCTTCGTCTTCGTCTTCCTCGTCAAACTCCATGTCGTAAAACGTGGCCTCGATGGTGGCACCGGTTTCCGACAACTCATTGAGGCTCATGCACATTTCGTCCAGCGACTGGCGGAAGTCCTGGTCACCCGCGACCGTCCAGCACAATTGCAGCAAATGGGTTTTTTTGTCGAACTCGATGCCGGGCTCCTCTTCATAGGCGCTGGCGGCACCCGCGGCCAGAGAGCGCGCCCCGGCGTACTTCCAGAGCGGCTTCAGGGCTTCCTGAATCTGGTCAAAAACAACATCCGCCCGCAGCGGAACCTGGCCGTGCAGATGGATTTCAAAAGGGGCGTTATGGCTTGGCATGGCTTGAGTGTAATGTTGTCCGCAAATCATGCCAAAAAATTTGTAGGCTGCCTGCGGACCGGTCGCCTGCGCCTCGCTTTTCAGGTTTTTGCGTGCGCCAGCCGCGCCCTGGCCACCGCGTGCGCCGCCGCCACGAATCCAAACACCAGGGCCGGGCCAATGGTGATGCCCGGCGCCGGGTAAACACCGCCCATGATGGATTGCATGTCATTGCCGACGGCGTAAAGGCCTTCAATGGCGCTTTCAGCACCGTCCGCCCCGTCCGGCGCTGTCAGCACCCTGGCAAGTGCGTCCGTCACCAGCCCGGTGGCGGCGCCTATGTCGCCGGGGTAAAGGCGCACCGCATAAAACGGCGCCTGGGCCAGCACCCCCAGATTCGGGTTTTTGCCAGGCCAGGCGGTATCGCCGATATTTTGTTGGTAAGCGGTTTCACCCCGATGAAAATCTTCATCAACCCCCGTCTCGGCGAAGCGGTTCATCCGCGCCACACTGGCTTGCAAGCCAGTGGCGTCCACGCCCAGTTTTTGCGCCAGTTCAAGCAAAGTGTCTGCCTGTGTCAAATAACCATCCTTCAAAAATGCTTTCAGACCCGCGCTGCCAGGGTTGGCCCCTGGCCGCACCATGCCCAGGCCGTATTTGTGCAAGGCGCTGGCGTCACACACCAGAAAAGCGGGCACCGAGGGGCTGGTTTTGTGGGCGGCCTGCATGGCCAGGCCAAACAGGTGGTAGGACGTACTTTCATTCACAAAACGCTGGCCGGCCTGGTTGACGGTGAGCATGCCGGGTTTGGCGCGGTCCATCACAAAATGGGGGAACACGGCCTGGCTGCCGTCGGGGCGAGGCCGAGTCGACACGGGTGCCCAAAAGGCATGGCCGGCACCGCCCGTGCCATAACGAGCGCCCAATGCCCGCGCCAGATCATGCGCCGAGCCGGTATGGCCCGGTGCAGCCGGGCACCAGGCGGCGTCGGCTCCCGGCAACAAAGTTTTACGCAGGCTGGGGTGGCGGTTGAAGCCGCCACTGGCCAACACCACGCCACCGCTGGCCCCTACATTGCGTAGCGTGTCCGGTTGGCGCAACATGACGGACTTGACCGCGCCCTGACGCTGGCCCAAGGCGGCAACTGAAGTGTTCAAGGCCAGCGTGACGTTTTCAAATTTTGACAAGGAATACAGCAACCGCCCGACCAAGGCATTGCCCATCACCAGGCGCGTGCCGCGCGGGTGGGCAAGGCGGTCCAGACCATGGCGCACCAGCAAGCGGGCCGCGTGTTTGAACGAGGCCCAGGAGGAGGTCAAACCCAGCAGGTGGTTGATGTCGGTGCGGTCCACCATCATGCCGCCCAACACGGTGAATTCCGGAATCGGCGGGCGAATCAGCTTGAACAGGTCACCCAGGCACCGCCCGTCAAACGGCAGCGGCTCCAATGCCCTGCCGTTCAAGGTGGAACCCGGCAGGTCAGAGATGTAGTCGGGGTGTTTGGGGTAGGGCCGGAACTTCAGCTCGGAACCCGCCTCAAGCGCTGCAACCGCCTTGCGGCCATGGTCCAGAAAGGCCTGCCGCATCGCCGCCGAGCTGTGGCTGCCGACCGCATGGTCGAGGTAACGCGCCGCTGCTTCCAGCGTGTCTGCCGGGTTCACGCTGGCCGCGTGCTGGCTGCCCGGTATCCAGGTGGTGCCGGCAGATACCGCCGTGGTGCCGCCGACAAATTCGGTGTGTTCCACCAACAGCACTTTGGCGCCGTCCATGGCCGCAAACAGGGCCGCCGCCATGCCCGCGCCGCCCGCGCCAATGACCACCAGGTCAAATGATTCCCCGTCGGGCCAAGTCGCTAGGGATTGAAATACCTTCATGCCCAACCCGCTTCAAGCGCCCAGCAAAAAATCGACCATCAAACCCCGCACCGCGCCAAACATGTCGGTGCCGGTGGACGTGTGGCAGCCACGCGCGCGCGCCGCAGCCACCAGGGGCGTGACGGCAGGCGCGGTGATGACGCAGCCAACAAACTGGCGGGCCTGAAGCTTGTGCGCCAGCAGCGGCAACGGATCGCTGTCTTTCATGCCCATGGGCGTGGCGTTGACAAGCACATCGAAGCCGGTCGGATCTGCGCGGCCCTGCGTCAAACTTGCAGGAGTCACCGTGGCCTGGCCCAGGCTGGCCAGACGCGCGACAAGGCGCGTGCGCCGCACCGCGTCATCGTCGTGGATGGCCAGCGCCGCCACGCCCGCCAGCACCAGCGCATGGGCAATGGCAGAGCCCGCGCCCCCCGCCCCGGCCAGCAGGGCGGTTTTGCCTTCAAGCTGGCAGCCGTTGGCCTGCAGGGCCGCGACAAAGGCCAGGCCGTCAAACATGTCGCCGTGCCAGCTGCCGTCGGCATTGCGGCGCAGGACATTGACCGCCCCCAAGAATTCGGATCGCTCAGACCTTGTTCGACACAGCTCGACGCAGGCCAATTTGTGCGGCACGGTGACGATGATGCCGTCGACGTTTTGCGCCAGCGACACGCCCGCCAGCCAGGCGGCCAGGGCAGCGGGGGCCACGTGGGCCGGCAGGACCAAGGCGTTGCGGCCACGGGCCTGCAAATCCTGGCTCACGCCGTAGGGTGATTTGACCTGGGTGATGGGGTCGCCCACGATGAAATACACCCGCGTGGCGCCGTTTAAAGTTTCGGGCATTTTGGAGGCTGACGGTGAATGGAGTGCTTATTTTGCCTGAATTTTTCTAAAAAATGGAATATCATTCTATTTTTGAATAAATTTCCAAAACTTGGTTTTTAAGAAACTTTTCCATGCACAAATTACCCCTGGCTCTGTTTGGTGCAGGTGGCATTGGCCGCACCCACATTGACCGCATCACCCGCAGCGGCAACTTGAGCTTGGCCGCGATTGCCGACCCGTCTGACGCGGGCAAGGCGCTGGCCGCACAACACGGCATTCGCTGGTTTGCCGACCACCGCAGCCTGCTGGACGCCGTCAAACCGCAAGGCGCCATCATCGCCACGCCCAATGCCCTGCATGTGCCGATGGCGTTGGACTGCCTGGAGCGCGGTGTTGCCGTGCTGGTCGAAAAGCCCGCCGCCGACACCGTGGCCGACGCCCAAAAGCTGGTCGATGCGCAAGCCCGCTCCGGCGTGGCCGTGCTGGTCGGCCACCACCGCCGCCACAACCCGATCAACGCCAGGGCGCACGAGATCGTGCAGTCCGGCAAATTGGGCCGTCTGGTCAGCGCCAACGTGATGGCCACCTTCCTCAAACCCGACGATTACTTCAATACATCGTGGCGCAAACTCAAAGGCGGCGGCCCAATTTTGATCAACCTCAGCCATGAGATCGACATGCTGCGTTTTTTCATGGGCGAGATCGAGTCGATCCAGTCCGTTGGCAGCAACGCTGTGCGCGGCTTCGAGGTCGAAGACACGGCCGCCGCCGTACTGCGTTTTGCCAGTGGCGCCTTGGGCACGGTGGTGTTGTCGGATTCCGTGGCTTCCCCCTGGTGCTGGGACTTTTGCGCAGGAGAGCAAGACATCTACCCACGCCAGAACGTGCAATCGCACTTCATCGGCGGCACGCACGGGTCCTTGTCGCTGCCCGACCTCGCCCTGTGGCACTACCCCGGCGAGCGCAGTTGGTACGCTGAGTTGATGCGCTCGCAGTCCTTTGTGCGCCATGAAGACGCCTACACGCGCCAACTGCAGCACTTCAAGGCCGTGATTGAAGGCAGTGCGCAGCCGCTGTGTACGGCCCTGGACGGACTGCGCACGATGCAAGCGCTGATGGCCATGTCGCAAGCAGCGCACAGCGGGCAGACCGTGGTGTGCGCTGATCTGGTCTGAGCTTCACTGATGTTCCAAAACTCTGACCCATTGCAACGGCCATGAGCGGCGTACTGGAACGGACTTTAGGCATTCTCGAGTTGCTCGCGCAGCACGCAGAAGGCCTCGAGCTGGCCGCGATCGCCGACACACTGGCCATTCCGCGCAGCGGCGCCCACCGCCTGCTGGCAGACCTGGTGCGTTGCGGCTACGTGCGCCAGTTGCGCGAACAGGGCGACTACGTACTCACCACCAAACTGGTGGCGATGGGCCTGTCTTACCTGGGCAACACCGGCATCGTGGACATCGCCCAGCCGCTGCTGGACGGCCTGGCCGAACGCTCTGGCGAGCTGGTGCGGCTGTCCGTGGCGGATGGCGACCGTCTCACCTGGGTGGCCCGCGCCCAAGGCTCGCGCCAGGGCCTGCGTTACGACCCCGACATGGGCAGCGATGCACGCTTGAGCTGCTCGGCTTCGGGCCACGCCTGGCTGTCGGCCTTGAGCGACGACCAGGCCCTGGCCCTGGTGGCCAAACAGGGCCTGGGCAAGCCCAGCGAATTCGGGCCGAATGCGCCGACCTCGATGAAGGCCTTGCTGGCCGCCATCGCCAAAACCCGCAAACTTGGCTACAGCCTGATGCAGGAGACGTACACGGCCGGCCTGAACGCCATTGGCGTGCCGGTTGGCCTGCCGGGCCAGGCACCCCTGGGTGCCATCACCATCGCCGGGCCGGCGGTGCGGTTTTCTGAGCGCACGATGTTGTCACTCGTGCCAGAGCTGAAATCAGTCGCAGCGCAACTGGCAGCGGCCAGCAATGCCTCGCCTTTTTTCAGCAAGCGAATGGCCCGCCGCTGAAAATCGGCTCCGCAAGCTTTGAAACACATGTTGAGAGACAAATTGCCATAATGTTCCCGTCAATGCTGAATAGTGCGCTATCACGTTTATAACAATCCACACCCCCATGCCCAGAATTTATTCACTCGCCTACCTCACGTCATACACCCTGAGCCCGCCGCAGGTGCTGCGCCTTGCAAGTGAAATTGGCTACGCGCAGGCCGGGCTTCGGCTACTGCCCAACATGGCGGGCGCGCCACAACAGTTTTTGATTGGCAAACCCGACCTGCTGCGCGAAACCCTGGCCGTGCAACGCGACACTGGCGTCGAGCTGATGGACCTGGAGATCATCCGCATCAACGACAGCTTTGATGCCCGCAGCTACCTGCCCTTGTTTGAAATTGGCGCTGCCCTGAAAGCCCGTGCCGTGCTGGTGGCCGGTGACGACACCAACCCGGCCCGTCTGAGCGACAGTTACGCCCGCCTGTGCGAGGCCATGAGGCCCTTCGGACTGACCGCTGACCTGGAGTTCATGCCCTGGACGGCCGTGCCCCATGCACGGGCTGCGCTGGGCGTGATCAAGGCGGCGGGCACGCCGGCCAATGCCGGCATTCTGGTCGATGCCCTGCACGTGGGGCGCTCCGCCACGACGCTGGCCGACATCCGTGCCATCCCACGCGACCTGCTGCACTACGCGCAGATTTGCGATGCGACGGCTGGCCTGAATTTCAGCACCGAGGAGATGATCCACACCGCGCGCAGCGCGCGCC
>JANYCG010000300.1 GCA_025360385.1 Burkholderiales bacterium
GTCCAGGTTGGTGGCGACCAGTGTCAGTTTGGTTTTGAGTTGCCGAAAATCATTGGTGCGGCCCCCGCGTGAAAATATGGCGGCGAGTTGGGTGTCGATCTGGGCGTTGGAAAACACCCCGGTGGGCAAGGCGGCGCCCAGGTGTTCAAGCACCCGCGTCAGTGACTTTCGTTGCACCGCCAGGCGCCAGGCCGCAGACATCAACAAGCCCGGCAACATGACGGCGCGCCGTGCAAATTCGCTGTAGGCAGGTGCCATGAGCCAGGACGGGTCAAAACTTTCAACGGCCTGCAGACCTCGTGTTCCGTCATTGCGGATGAACATGTCGCACAGCTGGCTCGGCGATATGCCATTGGCCAGACTGGCCGAAATGAAGCCGCCAGCGGACACTCCAACGTAGTGGTCAAGTTGTGTGAAATCGATGCCGACCAGGGATTCGTCCAGGGCGCACAAGGCACCGATTTCATAGATGGCACCCAATGGTCCGCCACCGGCCAGAGCGAGTCCTATTTTGGGGGCATGGGCTGGTTTTTTGACGGTCTCAGGCACTCTTGCGAACCCGTTTGGCAGCAGGCTTTTTAGCGGCCGGTGCATTGGGCTTGTCGGCGGCGCTGCCTTTGGCAGAGAGCTTTTGCACGCTGGCGTTCAACGCGTCAATCCGCGCGATCAAGGCATTGACGTCTTTGGCCGACGGCACGCCGAGTTTGTTCAGGGCTTTGGCCACACGGTCTTCAAAAATCGTCTCCAGCTTGTCCCATTGGCCTGATGCCTTGCTGGTGATGTCGCCGGCCATGGCCGTCATGCGGCTGGTCGCTTCTGAGATTTTTTCTTCCGCGGCCGCATGGGTTTTGCGTTGCAGGCTGGTGCCTTCTTTCACCAGCGCTTCTATCGCCTTGCTGCCTTCGGCCTGGGCTTTGGCAATGGCGCCCATGCCTGCTTGCCAGAACTGCTGGGCAGAGCCTTTCATCGCACTGGGCAACTGCAGGCCAGGAATGCCGCTTGATTTTTCTGGGGGCTTTTCTGCTGATTTACCGGAGCCTGATTTTTGCAATTTTGTGACCATGCTGATCTCCTCTTAACGTGAAACATAGGCGGGCTGAACGCGAATTTCAATCAACGCCAATGTCAAAAAAAACGAGCTGGCGTTGCACGCCGACTTTACGCGCCAGTGGTGGTTGAGTGTAGGGATAGCCTACTAACTTTTTCAAGTCAAATCAGACGACGCGGGTAATCTCTAGGCCGCTGCCTGGGGTAGTATCGGCAAAATCTGCTAACGCACAAAAACAAGCATTCATGCTTTGGCAGGCCTTGCGCCCTCAAAAGCATGCCAATCGGCCTTTCATTTTCAAACAAGTCACACAGGAGCTTTCATGCAGTATTTTGTTACCGGTGCCACAGGTTTTATTGGCAAGCGTCTCGTCAAGAAACTGCTCGAACGCAAGGGCTCCGTGGTTCATTTTTTGATTCGCAAAGAGAGCGAGGGCAAGGTCGCGGGCCTGCGCGACTATTGGGGTGTGGCGGCCGCGCGCGCGGTGCCGGTGTTTGGCGACCTTACCAGCAAGAAGCTGGGCGTTTCTTCCGATAACATCAAAGCCTTGAAGGGCAAGATCGACCACTTCCACCACCTGGCTGCGGTGTACGATCTGGCCGCGGACGAGGCCAGCCAGATTGCCGTCAACATCGAAGGCACGCGCAACACCTGCGACTTTGCCAAGGCCATCGACGCTGGCCATTTCCACCACGTCAGCAGCATTGCGGCGGCCGGCCTGTACGAAGGCGTGTTCCGAGAAGACATGTTTGACGAGGCCGAAAACTACGACCACCCGTATTTCATGACCAAGCACGAAAGCGAAAAAATCGTGCGCAAAGAATACAAAGGCAGCTGGACGGTGTACCGCCCGGCCTTTGTGGTGGGCGACAGCGCCACAGGCGAGATGGACAAGGTCGATGGCCCGTATTACTTCTTCAAACTGATTCAGCGCATGCGGCAGATTTTGCCGCCGTGGATGCCATCGGTCGGCATTGAGGGTGGGCGCATCAACATCGTGCCGGTCGATTTTGTGGTGAATTGCATCGACCACGTCAGCCACGGCAAAGACATCAAGGGCAAGGCCTTCCACCTGGTGGATCCGATGGGTCACCGCATCGGCGACGTGCTCGACATTTTCAGCAAGGCGGCGCACGCGCCCAAGATGAACCTGTTCATCAACGCGGCGTTGCTGGGCTTTATCCCGAAAAGCGTCAAAAAGGGAATGATGGCCCTGGCTCCGGTGCGCCGTGTGCGCAACGCGGTCATGAAAGACCTGGGCTTGCCCGAAGACATCTTCGAGTTTGTAAATTGGCCCACGCGTTACGACCGGCGCGACCTGGACGCTGCGCTCAAGGGCAGCAATATCGCGTGCCCCAACCTCAAAGATTACGCTTGGCTGTTGTGGGACTACTGGGAACGCCACCTCGACCCATCGCTTTTCATCGACCGCAGCCTGAAGGGCACGGTGGGCGGCAAGGTGGTGCTGATCACGGGCGGCTCATCCGGCATTGGCCTCTCGGCCGCCTGTCGTTTTGCCGAAGCCGGCGCGACGGTGGTGATCTGTGCACGCGGTGAAGACCAGTTGGCAGAAGCGAAGAAAATTATCGAAGAAGCCGGTGGCAAAGGCGCGCAAGTTTTCACCTACCCGGTGGACATTGTGGACGAGGCGCAATGTGCTGCCTTTGTCAAAACCCTGGAGAAAAACCACGGCGGTGTGGATTTCCTCATCAACAACGCCGGTCGCTCGATCCGCCGCGCCATCGAGGCAAGTTATGACCGCTTTCACGACTTTGAACGCACCATGGCGCTCAACTATTTCGGTGCGCTGCGAATCACCATGGGCCTGCTGCCCGGTATGGTGGCCAAACGCAAGGGCCACATCGTCAACATCAGCTCCATAAGCGTGCTGGTCAATGCGCCGCGTTTCAGCGCCTACGTGGCCAGTAAAGCCGCGCTGGACGCCTGGACCAGTTGCGCCGCCTGTGAATACGCTGACCAGGGCGTCACCTTCACCACCATCAAAATGCCCCTGGTGCGTACCCCTATGACGGCGCCCACCAAGATTTACGACAGCATGCCGCTGCTGATGCCGGAAGAAGCGGCCGACATGATCATCCGCGCCTGTGTGGACAAACCCGTCGAGATTGCCACCCGCCTGGGCACGTCCGTTGGCCTGTTGCACGTGGCCGCCCCGCGCGTTGCGCAGATCATGATGAATACCACCTTCCGCATGTTCCCGGACAGCGCAGCGGCCAAGGGCGAGAAGGGCGCAGAGAAGAAGCCGTCCCTCTCACCCGAGGCAATGGCGATGGCCTCGATGATGCAGGGCATACATTTCTGATCCTTGAATGCCCCCTTCACCCTGGGGAGCCCATTCAAACCCGGCATTGCCACTGCATTGATGCTGGGTGTCGGTCTGGCATGGGTACCCAAACTGCCGCCCCGCCCGCAGGGGCTGGGTTTCAAAACGGGTTCAATCACGCGTTCTTCCAGTTCACCTCGGTGCTGCCCGATGGCCCGGTTCACTACCGGGTTTGGCCGCAAAAACAACCCTGACGGGGGCAATTACGCTATGATTGACGTTTACGTAAACGTCAACTAAGCCGGTGGCTCGCCTTTCGGAGCCGTTGACCCCGTGTTTGCCCGAATATGGAGGCTCCCAAGCCATGACCAATCTGTCTGCTGACTACCAAGCCCTGGCCAATTACCGCCCCAACCACAAGGTGCGTTTCGTCACGGCCGCCAGCCTGTTTGACGGGCATGACGCAGCCATCAACATCATGCGGCGCATTTTGCAGGGCATGGGGGCCGAGGTGATTCACCTGGGGCACAACCGCAGTGTCGACGAGGTGGTCACCGCCGCCTTGCAAGAGGATGTGCAGGGCATTGCCATCAGCTCCTACCAAGGCGGGCATGTGGAGTATTTCAAGTACATGGTTGATTTGCTGCGCAGCCGGGGTGGTGAGCACATCCAGGTGTTTGGCGGCGGCGGCGGGGTGATTGTGCCGCCCGAGATTCGCGAGTTGCAGGCCTATGGCGTGGCGCGTATTTTCAGCCCCGAAGACGGCCAGAAGATGGGCCTGCAGGGCATGATCGGCGAGATGGTGATGCGATGCGACAAGGACTTGAACGCCTACGCGCCCACAGACATTGCCGCCATTCAGGGCCACTCTGAGGCCAACTGGCGCGCGCTGGCCCAGTTGATCACCTCCATTGAGAGCTCCCAGATAAATCAGCCCCTAGTCCTTGAAATGCGGGCTCAAGCAGCTTCCAAAAAGATAGCTGTCATGGGTATCACCGGCACCGGTGGCGCGGGCAAGTCGTCGCTCACCGACGAGCTGATCCGCCGCTTGCGGCTGGATCAGCAGGATGCGCTGCGCGTGGCCGTGATTTCAATCGACCCGTCGCGGCGCAAAAGCGGCGGTGCACTGCTGGGCGACCGCATTCGTATGAATGCGATCTCGCCCTGGCAAAACGGCCCGCGCGTGTTCATGCGCAGTCTGGCCACACGTGACTTCGGCAGTGAGATCAGTCAAGCCTTGCCCGATGTGATCGCTGCTTGCAAGGTGGCGGGTTTTGACTTGATCGTGGTCGAGACATCCGGCATTGGCCAGGGTGACGCTGCCATCGTGCCGTTGGTGGACGTGCCCCTGTATGTGATGACGCCCGAGTTTGGCGCCGCCAGCCAGCTTGAAAAAATCGACATGCTGGACTTTGCCGAGTTCGTGGCCATCAACAAGTTTGACCGCAAAGGCTCGCTGGACGCCCTGCGCGACGTGGCCAAGCAGGTGCAGCGCAACAAGGAGGCCTGGACCACTGCAGCCGACCAGATGCCGGTGTTTGGCACCATGGCCGCGCGTTTCAACGACGATGGCGTCACCGCGCTGTACCAGGCGATGAAACCGCGCCTGGCGGCCTTGGGTGTCAAGCTCGATCAAGGCGGCTTGGAAGGCCGGTTGCCCCTGGTCAAGGTGCGCCACAGTACCAACCAGACGCCGGTGGTGCCCGCGGCCCGTACGCGTTACCTGGCCGAAATCTCCGACACGGTGCGCGGCTACAAAACTCGGGCGCGGGCGCAAGCGCGGCTGGCGCGTGAACTCCAGCAATTGCGGGCCACCGCAGCCATGTTGCAAACCGACAAACCTGAACGTCACCGCGCCGTCGAAGCCGTCAACGACATCGCAGCGCAACGGGATGGGTTGTTGGGCGCACCCGAACGCAAGTTGCTGGCGCAATGGCCCGAGATGCAGAAGGCCTACGCGGGAGACGAATACGTCGTCAAAATCCGCGACAAAGAAATCCGCACGGCGCTCACGACCAAATCACTGAGCGGCACCACCATCCGCAAGGTGGCGCTGCCGCAATACGAAGACCACGGCGAAATTTTGAAGTGGCTGATGCTGGACAACGTGCCCGGCAGTTACCCCTACACCGCCGGCACCTTCGCGTTCAAGCGGGAGGGTGAAGACCCGACCCGCATGTTTGCGGGGGAGGGCGATGCCTTCAAGACCAATGCGCGCTTCAAATTGCTCAGCAGCGGCATGGCGGCCAAGCGATTGTCCACTGCCTTTGATTCGGTCACCTTGTACGGCAACGACCCCGACCCGCGCCCCGACATTTACGGCAAGGTGGGCAACAGCGGCGTATCCATTGCCACGCTGGATGACATGAAGGTGCTGTACGGCGGCTTTGACCTGTGCAGCCCCAGCACCAGCGTTAGCA
>JANYCG010000319.1 GCA_025360385.1 Burkholderiales bacterium
AGCTCCACGCCTGCATCACACTCAGAGCGGCTCTCCACGCGGCATTTGCGCGGCAGCAGCAGGATGTTGTCGTAGTCGAAAATTTCCATGGCGGTGGCTCCGGTGGACGGCAAACGCAGGCGGACAGGCCGAGCTTGCCGCGGGCAAAAAAAACCGGGCGCAAATGCTTGGGCCCGGTGCTTGATTCTACGGGATTGGTGCGCTCGGCCGCACGCTCGGCCGCACTACTGCGCCAAACTGGCAGCGCGACCGCCGGTTTGGCAGGGGCTTGCTCAAGGGCAGCGATTTGCGCAACAACCCCGAACTGCCTGGCCCGTGTGCAGCGGCTTCTGCCATTCCCCTTGATTGAGGCCGAACTCAGCCAAGGGTGGGTTCGGGGCGAACGGTTCGAATATCACCGGTCTGTGCAATCATGGGGACGGCGTCGGCTTGGCGCATAGGCTTGCTGCGCTGGCAATGACATCGCCATGGGCATTTTCAACCCAGCCCAGCACACGCAAGTGGTCCGGATTGGCCCCCTCGGGAATACGCATGGGGCGGGATTCAAGAAATTTTGTCTGCTTTGAATTCGATAGCAAACTATTGATACTCCAAGAGGACATCAGGGCGTTTCTGACGATATTTCTGGGAACAGGGGTGTTTTCAGCGCCCTGGGGGATGGTTTCCACCATCACCAGCCAGGCCGTCAGCAGACCGGATGGCAAGGCGCGGCCCGGCGCGGCTTTGAGCTCGATGGAGGCCCCCATGTAAGCGTTCAGCGCCAGCCCGTGGGCCACCCGCAGCGCCAGAGGTTTGGCAGGCAGTTGGCGCCGACGGCTGTCATCTGCAGCCGGGGCCTCCCGGTGAAGGCTTTCCAGGCGTTGCAAGGCATCGCGGCTGGCCACGGCCGAAAGTGGCGCATTGTCGCCCCGGGCTGAAGGTGCGATCCAGTCCAATGCCATGTCGCCGGGCTTGGCCCGCGTCGTCTTGGGGTCTGACCAGCAGGCCGCGCAGTCCGCGTTGATGAAACGCTCTAGCAGGGCCTGGGGTGGCGTTTGGCCATCACTGGAGCACGACGCCTGCGCCCAGGCAGCGCCTGCCGCCCAAGGCCATGGCAACGCCAACGCCAGGGCGATTGAAACCTGGCGCAATGGGAGACGAAGAAGACTGAAAAATGGCATGCCGGATTCCTACAATGGGCCTATGTTCCCAGAAGTCGCGCACAACTCCCCACTCTTACAGCACCTCAACCCCGAGCAACTCGCGGCGGTGGTGCTGCCCAATGAACATGCGCTGATTCTGGCAGGCGCCGGGTCGGGCAAAACCCGCGTGTTGACCACGCGCATTGCCTGGCTGATGCAAACCGGCCAGGTGTCGCCCGGCGGCGTGATGGCAGTGACCTTCACCAATAAGGCCGCCAAGGAGATGATGACGCGCTTGTCCGCGATGTTGCCAGTCAACGCGCGCGGCATGTGGATCGGCACCTTCCACGGTCTGTGCAACCGGTTTTTGCGCTCGCATTTCAAAATGGCCAAGCTGCCCCAGGCGTTCCAGATTCTGGATACCCAAGACCAGTTGAGCGCCATCAAGCGCCTGTACAAGCAGTTCAACATCAATGATGAGCGTTTCCCGCCCAAACAGACCCAATGGTTTATTGGTGGCTGCAAAGAAGACGGCCTGCGCCCCAACCAGGTGGAGGTGCGCGACGAGGATACGCGCAAAAAAATCGAGATTTATCAGTTGTATGAAGACCAGTGCCAGCGCGAAGGCGTGGTTGATTTTGGCGAGCTGATGCTGCGGTGTTACGAGCTCCTGCGCGACAACGACCCGGTGCGCGAGCATTACCAGCGGCGTTTTCGTTTCATCCTGATCGACGAGTTCCAGGACACCAACAAGCTGCAATACGCCTGGATCAAAATGCTGGCCGGCGCCGGAGCCCATGCGTCCGGTGGCCTGGGCCTGGAGCAGGCCAGTTTCAACCCGACCGGCAGCGTGTTGGCGGTCGGGGATGACGACCAAAGCATCTACGCGTTTCGCGGCGCGCGGGTGGGCAACATGGCCGATTTTGTGCGCGAGTTCAAGGTGCAGCACCAGATCAAGCTGGAGCAAAACTACCGAAGCGGCAGCAATATTCTGGACTCGGCCAACGAACTGATCAGCCACAACAGCAAACGCCTGGGCAAGAAGCTGCGCACCGACCAAGGCCCCGGCGAGCCGGTGCGCGTGATCGAGTCGCCCAGCGATTTTGCCGAGGCGCAGTGGATGGTGGACGAGATGAAGCAGTTGGTGCGGGATGATTTGCAATTTGCCGACGGGCCACCCCCAGGTTCTCAAAAAATGGCGGAGCCAAAATTAAGCGCCTCGGGTGCCTTCAAGCGTTCTGAGATTGCAGTTTTGTACCGCAGCAACGCTCAAAGCCGCGTCATCGAGACCGCGCTGTTCAACGCCGCCATGCCTTACAAAGTCTACGGTGGTCTGCGGTTTTTTGAACGCGCTGAAATCAAACATGCGCTGGCTTATTTGCGCATTCTGGAGAACCCCAACGACGACACCAGTTTCATGCGGGTGGTCAACTTTCCGCCGCGCGGCATCGGTGCCCGCTCTCTGGAGCAGTTGCAAGATCTGGCGCGCGACGTCGGATGTTCACTGCACGATGCGGTCAGCTCGCTCAGCGGCAAGGCAGGGGCTAACCTCGGCGCATTTGTTGCCAAAATCGATGTGCTGCGTGAACAAACTGTGGCCATGACGCTGCGCGAAATCATCGAGCTGGTGCTGGACCACAGCGGTCTGATGGAACACTACCGGCTGGACCGCGAAGGCGCGGACCGCATTGAAAATCTGGAAGAGCTGGTCAATGCCGCCGAGAGTTTTGTGACGCAGGAAGGTTTTGGGCGTGACGTGGTGGCGCTGCCCGTGGATGAGTTGGCCGCACCGGCGCCCGGCCGCGTTCAAAATGCAAACCCAGACAGCAGCCAAGAAGCTGCGCCGGACGCTGACACCGGTGAAACGCTCAGCCCGCTGGTGGCGTTTTTGACCCACGCGGCGCTGGAGTCTGGCGACAACCAGGCCAAAGCCGGTCAAGACGCCGTCCAGCTCATGACAGTGCATGCCAGCAAGGGGCTGGAGTTTGACTGCGTCTTCATCGGCGGCATGGAGGAGGGCCTGTTTCCGCATGAAAACTCGATGAGCAGCCAGGACGGTCTGGAGGAAGAGCGCCGCCTGATGTACGTGGCCATCACCCGCGCCCGCAAACGCCTGTATCTGAGCCATTCGCAAACCCGCATGTTGCATGGGCAGACACGTTACAACGTGAAGAGCCGGTTCTTTGAAGAACTGCCTGAGAACGCCCTGAAGTGGATCACGCCAAAGTCAGCCAGTCAGGCCAGATCCTTTGGCATGGCCGGCCTGGGCGGGTTTGGCGGTGCTTCAAATAGTAGAGCTAACAATTCATATTCCACGGGAACTTGGGGTCAAACGGGTGATTCAAGCGGCGTTTCAAGCCGGTCTGGCGGTAATTGGGGGAATCCGCAGCCACGGGACACCGGCCATGCGCTGAAACCCGGCATGAAAGTTTTTCACAACAAATTTGGCGAAGGCACGGTGCTCTCGCTGGAGGGTGGGGGTGACGATGCCCGTGCCCAAATCAACTTTCCGCGTCATGGCGTGAAGTGGCTGGCCCTGGGTGTGGCCAAACTGACCCCCGTGCCATGACCGGCCAAAAGTGCTAGAGTTGCGCGATAGATGGGGGAACGCGACATGCCAAACGAAGCCGACAAGCGCACGGAAAAAGCACCAGACAAAGACCAAAGCAAGGGCCAGGTCAAACCCAAATTCATCCCTGGCCGCGATTTTGAGCGTCGCTTCAGCAGTGGCACGCTGCGCGGCGTCGAGGTCACTGAAGAAAACAGCGCCGAGGCCTGGGAGGCATTTCAAACTTGGCAAACTTTGCAAAATGCCGACGCCAAAGCCGGGACGGGCGCGCCGGTCGGCGAGTTTGAAAACACCAACCCAGCCCCATTGCTGCCCAAATCCGAATAACAAAAGGTCAGTTAATTTTCCAGGCCATGAAACTTGTTGCCACTGCGGCACTCAGTCAGTCTTTCAGGAGAAACCCAGTGCATACCGAGACCTTCATTCCAAGCCCCATGTCAAGCCCCGTTTCAAAATTGCGCAATCTGTTGCTGTGTGCAGGCTTGGCCGCCGTGACCATGGCGTCAACGCTCGCCACCGTTGCGCAGGCCGCTGATACCGGCCCAGTGTCGCGCCCAAGCGCCAGCGAGCGTCTGACCAATGCCCGCAAAGCCATAGAGGCGAAAGACTGGTCCAAAGCCCTGGCTGAGTTGAATCAGGCTGCGCGTGACGAGCCCCGCAATGCCGATGTGCAGAACCTGCTGGGTTACACCCACCGCAAAAAAGCAGCGCCAGATTTGGCCAAAGCCTTTGACCACTACAACGCCGCGCTCAAGCTTGACCCCAAACACAAGGGCGCCCATGAATACATTGGTGAAGCGTTCTTGATGGACAAGAAACCCGCTGAAGCCGAAAAACACTTGGCGCTGCTGGAAGCCCTGTGTGGCAACAAAACCTGCGAAGAATACGCCGATCTGGCCAAGTCAATTGCCGACTTCAAGGCGAAAAATTAGGCGGCCCATAAGTTTGTCGCCGCGACGGGCCGCTGCCCGGCATGGCGCGGCCCTCTCAGGGGGTCGCAAGCGACAAGAAGCGAGCGACAAGAAGCAAGCGACCGGCGGGCTTATTTTTTGAGCATGTCAGCCGGGTGCATCTGCCCTGGCTTGTCTTCCATGTAGCCCCTGCCGTCCTTCACGCCCCGGCTGCCTGAAATTTGCCAGGCGGTTTGCTGGTTCGCCAGGCGGGCCAGGTATTCAAGTTCTTCGTCACTGTGGTTGATGGCCCGTGCCGGGGTCAAAAAGCGGCCTTCTTTGGCATTCGCCTCTCCCCAGAAGGCCTGGTGGTAGCTGGATCGGCTGACCAAACGGTCGGTGCCCGCACCCATGTCCACTGTGCCATAACAATTGCAAAAGTAGCTTCGATTGTCCTGGTCGGCAAACACCTCGGTGTACACGCCAGTGCCGCGAATGCCCGCCGTGATGGTGGGCGTGATGATCTGGCGGCTGCTGCCTTTGCCCCAGACGCTGATCACGGCGCCGGACAACATCCGCAACACACTGACGGCGTTCAACGTGGCGCCGCGCTCCACTGTCATCATGGTGTTTTGGCGCACCTGGAACGACGAATTCCCAAGCACAAACACCAAATTGGAGCCAGGGCCAGTCTGCAATTGGTCACCCGTCTGGATGGATTGTTGCGGTCGCAGGCGCAAGCCATTGACCAGTGTGTCGCCGATCATCTCCACAACGTTGCTTCGCGTCTGCGCCTGGGCGCCCGCATAACCGCCCATAGCGGTCCACGCCGCCGCCGCTTGCAAAAAGCTGCGGCGTTGAAACCAAAGCACTTCAGATTCAGTGCGGCCTTGCAAGTGGTGTTGCGACATGGATATTTTCCTTAGTTTAAAAATCAGGTGACTTCAATGGACTCAGAATTTGTGCTGCCGTCAGGGCTGGCAAAACTGTCTCTGAACGTGAAATAGATCGACGTGAAAAACATGGCAGCCAGCAGCAATGCAAGCGGGAACATGAAGGCGCTGGCCACGCCAGGGCCACCCAGTGCCATGGCAATGCTGGTGGCGAGCAGCCCTACCACCATGAACAAGGCCAGCCAGCCCAAAGTAA
Source organism: Burkholderiales bacterium (assembly GCA_025360385.1). Classification (GTDB taxonomy): domain Bacteria; phylum Pseudomonadota; class Gammaproteobacteria; order Burkholderiales; family Burkholderiaceae_C; genus JANYCG01. The sequence continues at coordinate 5,730 of JANYCG010000319.1, forward strand.
AAACGGTGAATGCCCAAAAATTCTTGATGCATGCCATCAGGCTGAAAAACAGGCTTTTGACTGGTGCGACGCCATGCCAGAAGACCAGCGCCGGAGCGTGCCAGAACATCATCGACAGGGGCAGGTAGAGCGCCAGGCAAAACAGCATCGCGGCCAGAAAATCCCCTTGCAAAACGGTGTCCGGCGTCATGCTGCCGCCCATCAGGTAAAGACTGGCGAATTTGCCGCCGTCGACCAGGGTGGATAGGGCCATGATCAGCAAAAATCCAGCCGAATAAATACCGCCCAGCACCAACATGGCGCGGGCCTGCGCCTTGCCTGCCCGAAACGCGCTGAGCAAAATCGCTGGCATTGGAAATTTGCCCTTGCTCGCCTCCAGCGTGGCCGCCATCAGCCCGAGCGTGGCTGCCGGCAGCAAGCCCAGCGCCAGCGCACTGCCAAGCATAGGCAAAACGCTGAGCAGGGACATGGCCGCCATGAACATGAAAAACAGGCCGGCCAGCGCGACCGGCTGCTTGAAAAAAGTGGTGATGCCTGATTTGAGCCATTGAAAGCCTATACGCGCGGGAACAATGTTTAGTTTCATGATGGAGTGGCTCGCGGGGTCAAAGGTTCGATCGGGGCTCAAGCGCTTGGCAGGCCAAGCCGCATTGTGTGCGAAATTTCACACGGTGAACAAGCGCCGCTGCCGCAGCACCCGTTCGAAATGGCCCGGGTCATGTGCGGTGAGCAGGGCCGCTTCGCGCGGCAGGTGAAAGTCCCATAACCTGGAAATCCAGAAGCGCAAGGCCCCCGCCCGCAACATGGCTGGCAAGCCATGGCGCTCTGGCGCCGACAGCGGGCGCACGGCGTGGTACGCGTCCACCAAGGCCAGGGTGTGTCCCGGCAAGGCGGTGCCCGTTGCCAGGTCGATGCACCAGTCGTTCAAGCACACGGCCAAGTCAAACAACCAAGTGTCCACGCCAGCAAAGTAAAAGTCGAAGAACCCGGTCAGCACGGGTGCCGATGCGTCGTCTCGGGCCTTGACATCAAACATCACGTTGTCCCGGAACAGGTCGGCGTGAATCGGGCCGCGTGGCAAGGCGCCATACAAGGCGCTGGCAGCGACGTGGTTCTGATAGGCCAATTCACTGATGACCAGGGCCGCTTTGTCCGCGTCCAGAAACGGCAACACCACGGGCACGGTTGCGTTCCACCATTGCAGGCCGCGCAAGTTGGGTTGTTGCAGGTTGAAGTCGCGCCCTGCCAAGTGCATTTTTGCAAGCGCGGTGCCTACCGCAGCACAATGCGCGGGCGTTGGCGCAAGCTCACTTTTACCCTTGAGACGGTTCACTACGGTGGCGGGTTTGCCGTTCAACATGTAGAGCAGTTGCCCTTTGCCAGCCGACGCCGGGTCAACCGCCGGGTCTGGCACCGCAATGCCGTGTCGGGCCAGGTGTTTCATCAAATGCAGGTAAAACGGCAGCTGTCCGGCCGTGAGGCGCTCAAACAACGTCAGCACGTGGGCACCTTGGTCGGTGGTGACGAAATAATTGGTGTTTTCGATGCCGCCCGAGCAGCCTTCCATGCTCTGGAGCTGGCCCAGGCCAAGCCGTTGCAGCAAGGCGCTGGCCTCATCGAAGGAAACCTCGGTATAAACCGCCATGGATCAGACTGCCTCGAATCCGGGATGCGACATCAAAAACCGAGGATCTTCCAGGTGCGCAGGCCAGTCACAGGTTGCACGTCGTAAACGGGCAAATTGCCCTTGGGTGCCACGGTGATGCGGCGGGTTTCGCCGCCAAAACGGGTTTCGTCAATGTGGATGCTGCTGCCCTCCACGGCAATTTGCTCGATCAGCTGATTGCTGCGGTCTGGCGCTGCCAGGGCAGGTGCTGTTTCGACCCGCAAAGCGGGTGCCGCCAGGGCCTGGCTGGCTTGCGCCGAGGCGAACTGGGGTGCAGCGCACAAAAGGGCGATGAGGGGCAATGTCAAAAGTGCGTGGCGCATCGGGAGATTGTAGAACCTGAGCCTAGCCCGCCCGTGCCGCCCTGGTGATCACGTGCAAAATAGTGCCATGTCTGAATCTATGTCTCTGCCCAAAACGCTGCTGTTGGTCGACGGCTCCAGCTACCTTTATCGCGCCTTTCATGCCATGCCGGATTTGCGCGCCGTGCCGGGCGACCCTGCCAGCAGCCCGACTGGGGCGATTCGCGGCATGGTCAACATGATGCAAAGTCTCAAAAAAGAGGTGCCTGCTGCCTACGTGGCTTGCGTGTTCGACGCCAAGGGGCCCACGTTTCGCGATGCCATTTACCCCGCCTACAAGGCGCAGCGCTCCCCCATGCCGGACGACCTGCGCGCCCAGATCGAGCCGATCCACGAAGTGGTCAAACTGCTGGGTTGGTCCGTGTTGAATGTGCCGGGGGTGGAGGCCGACGACGTGATTGGCACGCTGGCCGTCATTGCCGCCGCTCAGGGAATTGACGTGATTGTGTCCAGCGGCGACAAAGACCTGGCGCAACTGGTCAACCCCCACATCACCATCATCGACACCATGAACGGCAAGCGCCGTGACCTGGCCGGCGTGTTGGCAGAGTTTGGCGTGCCCGCGCACCTGATGGTGGACTACCAGATATTGGTCGGCGACACCGTGGACAACGTGCCAGGGGTTGAGAAAGTCGGCCCCAAAACCGCCGCCAAATGGCTGCAAGAATTTGGCTCGCTGGATGCTGTGGTGGCCAATGCCAGCAGCATCAAAGGGGTGGTGGGGGAGAACCTGCGCAAAGCGCTTGACTGGCTGCCCACGGGGCGCCAATTGCTCACCATCAAGACCGACTGCGATCTGACTGGCCACATGGACGGCCTGCCCGCGCTGGATGCGATCGTGGCGGGCCAACCGCGCTTGGCTGAACTCAAGGCGTTCTACGAAAAATACGGCTTCAAGGGTCTGGCGCGAAGCGTCGGTGCCGAGGCCCCGACCGCGACCGATGGCGCTTCAGCCACGCCAAAAACAGCGGGAAAAAGCAAGGCCGAGCCGGGCCTGTTTGACGAACCGCAAGGGCAGGCCGAACCCACTCTGCCCGCCAGTTCCAGGGCCGTTGGCCAGCGCTACGACACCGTCATGGACTGGGACAGTTTCAACACCTGGCTTGCAAAAATCGAGGCGGCCGACCTGGTGGCCGTGGACACCGAGACCACCTCACTGGACGAGATGCGCGCCGAGATTGTTGGCATCAGCCTGAGTGTCACGCCAGGCGAAGCGGCCTACATTGCGCTCACCCACGACTACCCCGGCGCGCCGGCGCAACTGCCGCGCGACGAGGTGTTGCAAAGGCTCAAACCCTGGCTTGAAAACGGCAGCAAAAAGAAGCTGGGCCAACACGTCAAATACGACCGCCATGTGTTTGCCAACCACGGCATTGAAGTGCAGGGGTATGCGCACGACACCCTGTTGCAAAGTTATGTGCTGGAGGTGCACAAGCCGCATGGCCTGTCCAGCCTGGCGCTGCGCCACGTGGGACGCACGGGCATCAGTTTTGAAGACCTTTGCGGCAAGGGGGCGCACCAGATCACCTTCAACCAGGTGGACATTGCCAAAGCGGCCGAATACGCCTGCGAAGACAGCGACCAGACGCTGGACGTGCACCTGGCACTTTGGCCCCAAGTCCAGGCCAATGCAAAGCTGCTCTTTATTTATGAGCTGGAGATGGCCAGCACTGAAGCCCTGTATCGCATTGAACGCAATGGCGTGCTGATTGACGCCCCCATGCTGGCAAGCCAGAGCCATGAACTCGGACAACGCATGGTGAAGCTTGAAGAAGAAGCGCATGTCCTGGCCGGGCAAGCCTTCAACCTCTCCAGCCCCAAGCAGATTGGCGACATCTTCTTCACCAAACTCGGCCTGCCCATCGTCAAGAAAACCGCCACGGGCGCCCCCAGCACCGACGAAGAGGTGCTGGAAAAACTGGCCGAAGACTTTCCGCTGCCTGCCAAAATCCTGGAGCACCGGGGCCTGGCCAAGCTCAAAGGCACTTACACCGACAAACTGGCGCAACTGGCCTTGCCGCGCACAGGGCGGGTGCACACGCATTACGCGCAGGCGGTGGCGGTGACCGGGCGCTTGAGCAGCAACGACCCCAACCTGCAAAACATTCCGATCCGCACGGCTGAAGGGCGGCGTGTGCGCGAGGCATTTGTGGCCGCGCCCGGCAAGCTGATTGCCAGCGCCGACTACAGCCAGATTGAGCTGCGCATCATGGCGCACATCAGTGGCGACGCCTCGCTGCTCAAGGCTTTCCACGCCGGGCTGGACGTGCACCGCGCCACCGCGTCTGAAGTGTTCGGCGTCGCGGTGGAGGAGGTCAGCTCTGAGCAGCGCCGCTACGCCAAAACCATCAACTTTGGCCTGATTTACGGCATGAGCGCTTATGGCCTGGCCCGCGCCTTAAGCATTGACAACACCGCCGCCAAAAACTTTGTCGAACGCTACTTTGCGCGTTACCCCGGCGTGAAGCAGTACATGGATGAAACCCGTTTGTCCGCCAAGGCCAAAGGTTATGTGGAAACCGTGTTTGGCCGGCGCCTGTTTCTGGCTGAAATCAATTCCCCCAATGGTCCGCGCCGCGCCGGGGCGGAGCGCCAGGCCATCAATGCGCCCATGCAGGGCACCGCGGCTGATTTGATCAAGCTGGCCATGGTCAAGGTGCAACAGGTGCTGGACGATGAAAAGCGCGCCACCCGGATGGTCATGCAGGTCCACGACGAGCTGGTGTTTGAGGTGCCCCTGGCGGAAGTCGAATGGGTCAAGTCCGAGATTCCCCGCCTGATGGCCGGCGTGGCGCAGCTCAAGGTGCCGCTGCTGGCCGAGGTGGGCGTGGGGCCGAATTGGGACAAGGCGCATTGAGGCGCATTGCACCAAGGCCCGTTGCATAATCCGGGCGGGTCTGCCAAAACCGGCTTCAAAGCTCCTTTAATAATCTAAAAATGCTGTATGTCCCTGTGGGTATTGAATAGTTTGTTATGCTATTAATAGCTATCGTCCTGGGCACACTGGTGGCCGGCATCGGCAGTGTGTGGCTTGCCGCCATGCTGAGCTTTGGCCTGCTGGCCCGTTATACCCAGCACATGCTCAGCCTTGCCGCCGGGGCGCTGCTGGCCACCGCCTTCCTGCATCTATTGCCGGAGGCGTTTGAAAGCCCTGCGGCCGCCAAAGACCTGTTCATGACTTTGCTGGGCGGGCTGGTGTTTTTCTTTCTGCTGGACAAGGCCGAACTTTGGCACCACGGGCATGAGCACCATCATGAACTGGACCCGGGCCACAGCCATGGTCATGGCCACGACCACGACCACGACCACGACCACGACTACGGCCACAACCACGGACCAGGCCAGCAGTCAAACGGCCCCGAGTCCGGCAGTTGGGCGGTGCTGACAGGCGACAGCGTGCATTGTTTTGGCGACGGCATGTTGATCGCGTCGGCCTTCATGGCGGATCTGCGCCTTGGTTTGATCGCCGCCCTGGCGGTGCTGGTGCATGAGGTGCCGCACCACATGGGCGACCTGATGGTGTTGCGCTCGGGCAGCCCGAGCGGCAACCGTGCCCTCGCTATTGTCAAAGTTTCACTGGCCGGGGCTGTCACGGCCATTGGCGGTTTGGCCGGTTACTGGCTGGTCGACCAGTTGCGTGGCTATTTGCCTTATTTTTTGGTCATTGCGTCCAGCAGTTTCATCTACGTCGCCCTGGCCGACCTGATTCCCCAGCTGCAAAAGCGTTTGTCAGCCGCTGAAACGGCGGCACAAATCGCCTGGTTGGGCGTGGGCCTAGGGCTGGTCAGTTTGATCAGCAGCCTGGCGCATGGGCATTGAGTTGACAGAATTTGAAGCCAGCAAAATCAAGGCAGCACATGCCTGCAGATTTTCAAAGTAATGTGGTTTTGGTGACGGGCGGCGGCACCATTGTTAACACCGCGTCGGTGGCATGACGGCAGTTTGAACTTTGACGGAACTTTATGGCTGATTTGCAGCCATACTGATTCGCAACTGCAAGCTGTGGACTTGGAGGCGTCACGATGTCAATATTGAAAGCTACGGATTAAATGCCAACACTCGCGCCAAACACAATGTTGTCCCGGCGAACTTCGTCTGTGTGGCAGCTTTTGGCGTTTATCGCCGTGGTGTCGTCACCTCTTTCGGCCATAGCCCAGCACGATCACGCCCATGGTCAGGATGGCTTGTCAGTGCTGCTGTTTCCACATGCGATTTTTGGCGGCTACGATGGTGATCTGAAACCGCTGGCACCCGAAAGTCTGGACAGCAGCGGCCGTGAGCTGGCGACTTCCATTTTCATTTCATTCAGCAATGGGCCTTTTCAGTTCCTGACTGAAATTCTGGCCAGCAATTTCGAAAAAGACATCGAGCGCTTCCAGTTTGGCTACAAGTTTGATGCGCGCAACACCCTTTGGCTGGGGCGCTATCACAACCCTGCGGGTGTCTGGAACCTCGACCACCACCACGGCTCCTACCTGCAAACTTCCATCTCGCGCCCCCGCATCGTGTCTTATGAAGACGGTGGCGGCGGATTGCCGGTGGGTGGTGGTGTTCTGCCAATGCACCTGGCCGGCCTGTTATGGGAAGGCAGCCGCGCTGTGGGAATTGGTGCCGTCAACTACGAAGTTGGTTTTGCGCGGGGGCCCGCGCTTGACGATACGCTACTTCCGTTTCCGATTCTCCAGCCCAGTGTGCCTGGCCGCGAGATTTTCACCGTCCGCGTGGGCTACAAGCCGGACGAAACCAATGGCACGCAGGCGGGCGTCTTTGCAGCCCGGGCCGACATTCCAGTCGTCAATCCGATTGGCGGTGATTTGACGCTGTCCTACACCGGCCTTTACGCCCAGTGGGCGGGTGCCATGGGCCGGGTTTTTGGTGAATGGTTCAACGTCAACAATCAGGGCACCCTGGGTGGTCCGGCCCGCAGCGACACTTTCAACGCTTGGTTTACGCAGGGCGAATACCGCATTCGCGAACCCGTGACGGCCTTTGCCAGGCTTGAGCGCTCGCGCAGCGACCCGACCGACCCCTATCTGGCGCTGTTCCCGAACTTTCCCAAATCCACAGACGTTATTGGCATTCGCTGGGACTTTCGCCCGAATCACGCCATCACTGCGGAGTATTCAAGCAATGTCCGCCGCGACAGCACCAGTTTCAGTCAGATCATGCTGCAGTGGAGCGCGGTTTTCAAATGAGGCTGATGACGCGGTTCGCAGGCTTGGGCACGCTCGTCCGGCTGGCGTTGGTGATGACCGGGTTTCTTGTCACGGGACCCGCGACGGCCCAGAGCGAGACATCGCGTCTGGTTCTGGTGGTCAGCAGTAATTCGCCCATTGTGGCACTGGCGCCGTCCGAAGTGCGCCGCCTGTTTCTGGGTGTACCCCACGAGGTGGCGGGCCGGGGAATTTCGCCCCTGCGGTACACCCAGGCCCAGACTCAGGAGGTGTTCCTGCAAAAAGTCATGTTCATGTCCCTGCAGGCTTACGAGCGGCAAATCGTCTCCCAAACTTTCAGATCCGGCCATACCAGGCCCTTTGAGACCACCGATTTGGCAAGCCTGACCGAATCATTGCTGGCCAATCCGATGGCCGTGAGTTATCTGCCCGAAAGTGATGCACTTAAGGCGCCGGGCCTGAAGATCATTGGCGACCTGGGGCATGTGGGTTCATGAAGCGGTTCGCCCAGAGTTTCGCCGGTCGCTTGCTGATCGCCTTGATGGCTATTCAGTTGCTGGTAAGTCCGGTGGCATTGTGGGGTGTCTACCGCCTGATCGAATCCGAGCTGCACGACCGCTTTATTGACTACTCCCGCCGCGAAGCGGCCCAGTATTCCCACATGGTGGTGGCCAATCCAGATCCCGCTGGCATTGCTGCCCTGCTGGACGATCTGGTGCTTTCTGGTGCCCTGTGCAGTGCCAGCATGGTCGCTGTCAACGGCAAGGCGACAGGCCCGGCATCCACCTGCGCCGGCAACGTCTTCGTTGAAGATTTCAAATTTGGCGAGCATGGTGACGATACCTATTCGGTGCAAATCCGTGCGGGCAAGGCTGGCAACCTGCAGCTTGGCTTTGACGAGGCGCCTGTCAATGCCCGCCTGGCAGAAATTGCCCGTTCGCTCCTGTACGCGGGAGCGGCTTGGATTACGGTGGTGCTCGCCCTGGCAGCGGTCGTCGGCGTGCGCCTGAGCCGCTCACTCAAGCATCTGAGCCATTCGGCCCGGGTGGTGGCCGCTGGTGGCGTGACCGAGACTTTGCTGCTCAACTCGCCCATCAGTGAAGTCGCCAGCCTGTCCCGGGACCTGGAGTCCATGCGCATCAGTCTGGTTCAGGGCGCCCAGGAGTTGAGGGAAATGAACCTCCAGTTGCTGAGCGCGCGGGATGAAGCCAACCGGGCCGCCTACTTTGACGCGCTGACGGGTTTGCCCAACCGCACCCTGTTCCGCTTCCGGGCAGAGGCCTTGATAGCGCAGGCCAGGCGCATGAAAAATTGCCTGGCCTTCCTGTTCATCGACCTGGACCGGTTCAAGCATGTCAATGATTCTCTTGGCCACCTGGTCGGAGACGAGCTTCTCAAGGCGCTGGCGACCCGACTCGGAAAAACCCTGCGCGAAAGCGATTTGATCGCGCGTCTTGGTGGTGATGAATTTGCAATCGTCTTGCCCAACATTACCTCTTTGGACGACGCACGGCGTATCGCTGCCAAGGTGCTGGCTGTGATAGAACGCCCTATCAATATTGACGGGCGTGAGCTGCATATCTCCGCGTCCATCGGCATCAGCGCGTTTCCACAGGACGGCGCGGAGCTTCAAACACTGGTCAAGCAAGCTGACATCGCGATGTACAAGGCCAAGGACTCCGGCCGCAACAATGTGCGGGTATTTTCGGCCGACATGGCGCACGAGGCCGAGGCCAGAATGCGTACGGAGAATGAATTGCGCGCTGCCCTGCGCAACAATGAGTTTGTGCTTCACTACCAGCCGCAGTACCGCGAGGGCAATCCGCCCGAGTTGATTGGCGCGGAGGCCCTGATCCGCTGGCAGCATCCGACCCGCGGCCTGTTGTCTCCGTTCTACTTTATCGCAGTTGCGGAGGACACCGGCCTGATCGTGCCTGTGGGCCAGTGGGTCTTGGGCGAGACCTGCCGCCAGATCTCGGCATGGCGGGATGAGGGATTCACAATTTTCAGGGTTGCCGTGAATGTTTCAGTGACGCAACTGAAACAGGCCGATTTTGCAGTGCAGGTGCGCCGGCTGCTCGAATCATTCGACCTGACGCCCGACGCCATAGAAATAGAGATAACAGAGTCCGTCATGCTGGAACCACACGAAAATATTGTCGACAACCTGAATGATCTGAAGGCGTTGGGTGTGCATATGACCATTGACGATTTTGGCACCGGCTTTTCCGGGCTGGCGACCTTGACGCGAATGCCGGTTCACAAGATCAAGATTGACCAGAGTTTTGTACACGACATGTCAGGCGGTGCGCTTGGTGCCGCCATCGTGCGAACCACGATCGCCTTGGCGAAAAACCTCTCGCTTGAGATCATTGCCGAAGGGGTAGAAACCACGGAGCAAAGAGACATGTTGATTCAAATGGGCTGCAACAATATGCAGGGGTATCTTTACTCCAGACCTATTTCAGCGAGCGCACTTGCGGCCCTGTTGAGGCCCAGCAGTCAGTCAACTGAGTATCTGGCGGTTTGACTTAGCAGACTCTGCGCCAATCTCGGGATGCGACAATGGCCATCGCATTCAAAAGTGAGGCATTTCCAGCCGGTCTGCCTCCATCCGCTTCAAAAATTGCCATGTCCAGTTCATTAGATATTCAGGTTCGACCCGCCACCCTGCGCGACGCCAAAGCGATTGCCGAAATCCACGTCAATGCCTGGCTCGCCGCCTACACAGGGCTGATTCCTGAAGATCACCTCAAAACCTTGACGATAGACAAGCGCAACGACATGTGGCGCGAAGCCATCCAGTACAGCGAGCCCCAAGTGGTGGTGGCGTTGGACGGTGCTGCCATCGTCGGATTTGC
>JANYCG010000013.1 GCA_025360385.1 Burkholderiales bacterium
CAAGGCGGCCGGCTTTGAATGGCGCGAGCCCGGTTGCTCAATGTGCCTGGCCATGAACGCCGACAAGCTGGAGCCGGGCGAGCGCTGCGCCTCCACCAGCAACCGCAACTTCGAAGGTCGCCAGGGTGCCAAAGGCCGCACCCACCTGGTCAGCCCGGCCATGGCAGCCGCAGCCGCAGTGCATGGCCATTTTGTCGATGTGCGCAAATTTGCCTGATTGCCGATTGAAAGGAACCTCCATGAGCCGCCGCCGCATCCCTCTGTTTTTCACCCTCGTTGCCATCATTCTGGCAACGCAATTGTCTGCGTGCAACACTGTGAAAGGCCTTGGGCAAGACATTCAAAAAGCCGGTGAAAAGATCGAAGACGTCACCAAAAAGAAGTGACGGGCTGACATGGCATCCAAATCCAACGTTGTCTCCATCACGGGAGCGCCGCTGCACGCCGTAGTGTCGCTGTTCTCTGGCGCAATGGGCCTGGATTTGGGGCTGGAGCAAGCGGGATTGAAGGTCGCCGTTTCGCAGGACTACGACAAGTGGTGTGTGGAGACCATCCGCAAAAACGGCCACGTGGCTGTGGCGGGCGACATCCGCGAACTCATTGCAAAAGACCCAACCTGCAGTTTCCTGCTGAAGGCTGCCAAACTGAAGGCTGACGACGTGTTCGCCGTTGTGGGCGGTCCGCCCTGCCAATCGTTTTCGACGGCTGGCAAACGTTTGGGCGTGGATGACGTGCGTGGCACGCTGTACCACCAGTTTTTGCATGTGGTGCAGACGCTGATGCCCCGCTTTTTTGTGATGGAAAACGTCAAAGGCCTGGCCTCCACGCCGTCCATCGCAGGCGACAAATCCTCCCCGCCCCTGCTGGACGTGATCCTGGGCCATTTCAAAAGCGCGGGCTATCACACGGTGCATGGTGTGCTGGATGCGGTGCATTACGGAACGCCGCAGTTCCGCGAGCGGCTGGTCATCATTGGCAGCCGCGACAAAGAGGCGATTTTTCTGCCCGCGCCGACGCATTTCCACATGCATCAGAATCCTCAGATGCGCTGGCGCACGCTGTCGCACGCGATTGCCGACTTGCAGGACGGCTGCGGCCCGCACGCGAATTTTTCACCCAAGATCGCCCAATACTTGACGCTTGTACCTGAGGGCGGCAACTGGCGCTCGCTGCCGCCTACCCTGGTGCAAGCGGCAATGGGCGGCGCGTTTGAGTCGGGCGGCGGCAAGGTCGGCTTTTACCGGCGGCTGCCGTTCTCTGAGCCATCACCCACCCTGGTCACCAGCCCCGTTCAAAAAGCCACGCTCCTGTGCCATCCGCGCGAAAGCCGACCGCTGTCGGTGGCCGAATACGCCCGCATCCAGGGCTTTCCGGATGGCTGGAAATTTGAAGGCAGCGTCACCGAAAGTTACCGGCAGATCGGCAACGCCGTGCCCGTGCCTCTGGGAAAGGCCATCGGCCAGATGCTGCTGGCCGTCGCTCAGGGCGATTCAGAAGTGCGCGTCAAGCGGATGCGCGGCACGTCGGTTCACCAGCGCATGTCACCGCCTGCCAAACCAGTTGGCAGGCGGGTGGCCACCAAAACCAGCCCGACAGGCACTGGGAATCTGTTCTGACATGATTCGCGCCCAAAAAATCAGCACCAAAGTGGCAGCCTTGCTAACAGCCATCGGCATCAAGCGCGTTGCGGCTCTCGAAAGCCTGACGCTGACCGACTTGCTGAACAAAAACCCTTACCTTTACCAGTCGCAGGGGCATCTGAGAGCCGAGGAATATTTGGACGCGCTCCTCAGCGCACGGATTTCCAGCTCCGATGAAACGATTTTCGGCAATGATTTTTTCGAACCGCTGGCCTTGTGGTCAGCGCAGGAGGCCAAAATCAAAGGGCGCACCGCTTCCGTCAGCGATGCCGCAGGCGCAGACATTTCCATCGTCACTGAAACGGCTTATTACGCGATTTCGGTGAAGTCCGGCAAAAACATCTTCAACTCACAAAGCTCTCAAGGGCAAAGCTCGGAGTTTTCCGCAGCGCAAGGGCGCATGAAAAAACTGGGGAAAACTTTTTTGCCGTTAATCGGCTATGGCTACGGTCGCAAAAAAAGCAGGCCTGATGAGCCGGTGGACAAAAAAGCCGGGCAGGAATTCTGGAAGCTGTTGACGCAGGAAGACGATTTTTACCTGCGGATTTCCGATGCCATTGCAAAATCCGCGGGTAAGCACAAGCTGGCTTTTGAACAAGCGTACGAGAAAAAACGCGCTGCCCTGGTCAAAGCCTTTTTCCTCGATTTCACTGATACGTTGGGCCAAGTGGACTGGCGTAAGGTCGTGGAATTCAACAGTGCCAACATTAAACCCAAATTGTCAAAACCCTGAACCCCATGCAAAAATTCACCCTGCACCAAGGCCTTGTCGCCCCGATGGACCGCGAAAACGTCGACACCGACGCCATCATTCCCAAGCAGTTTTTAAAGTCCATCAAGAAAACCGGTTTTGG
>JANYCG010000037.1 GCA_025360385.1 Burkholderiales bacterium
CCCGGTGACAAGTTGATCCAGCATCGCTGGTGATATGCGTGTTACCGCCGTCTGCGCCGCAATTGCGGTCTTTACTTTCATTGGCATAGATGCTCCTTTTTGACATGCTATGCCTCAAACACAAAATTCCGGATAGGCTCCGCGACCTGTCAAAACGTCATCAATATTGTGGATGCGCGTCTGAAAAAAAGGGCGAATACTCCAACCACTATTCAACTGATGGGGAGCTTCATGAAGCTTTTTTCGCTGATTGCCTTGTCCACTGTTGCGCTAACCATGGCAGGTTGCGCCAACATCAACACCCAGAGCCGCGACTTTATCGGTAACGAAGCCAAGGCCATCACGGTTGATGCGTCACAGCGCGCGATCTACTCAGTGAACAAGACTTTCTTCAAATCCAAAGGCGAATTGGGCAAGCAATGGACTGCCTTTTGTGCAGAACCCAGCCCGGACGCGCTAGTGGCTTACGCCACAAGTGTGGGCGTTTCAGCAGAGGTAGCGGGCAAGGCACTTAATCTGGCGGCGAGCCAATCCCAAGCCGCCGCAAGCATTGGTCTGCGCACCCAAACCATCCAATTGTTGCGTGATGGCATGTATCGCCTGTGCGAAGCCTATGCCTCGGGCGCGATTGACGACGACGACATGGCCATGCTGCAGCGCCGCTATCAAAACATGATGCTTGGATTGCTGGCCATTGAGCAAATCACTGGGCCAGTCATTGCGCGTCAAGCGAGCCTGAGCACATCCTCGGCTGCCGCCATTGGCAAAAGCATTGCCGAAATCAGCATTGCGTTGGCGGATGGTGCCGCCATGCTGGCGAAGGCGAACACCGACTTGAAGGACGCCGAAGCCGATGTGAAAGCAAAACAGGCGCTGCTGGATGCTGCCAGCAAGGCAGTCACTGACCTGCCGGGCAGCGCCACCGTAGACAAAAAGGCCGAAACGGAAGCCACCAAAACAGCAGCCGCTGCAGCCCTGGACAAGAGCAAAACCACTCTCAAAATGGCCACCACAACCAAGGCCGCAAAACAAACCTATTACGACTCCATTGAATCCAGCCTGAAGGACGCGCAGCAGATGGCGACCAGTGCAAGCTCCACGGTAAATTTTGCGGACACCGCACCCCGACCGGTCGCCAGTGCCAGCGCCCCGAGCGACTATCAATCTGCCGTGGATGGGGTGGTAAAAATTGTCAACTCGGTGCTTGAACACACCCAGCAAAGCGAGGTCTGCAGCGCCATTTTTTCACCGGCATTGGTTTCAAAAAGAACGGCTGACGCATTGAGGGCATCGGTTGACTACTGCATGTTCCGGGTATTGCCTGAAACGTCTGTTGCTATCGCAGAAGGCTCATCAGATTTCGCAAGGAGTAGGGCGGAGATGAAGAAAAGCATGATTGACAACATCAGAAACAAAACACGCCAAGAGTGAAGCAGGTTCACTTTGACTGACCAATTTTTCGAGACACTTTCTATCACCCATCACCACGATTCAGGAGATCACCATGCCGGATCAAATCCATTCCATTAACTTGCTCATTCAACCCAGGAGAACATCATGAACCCGATTAGCGCAACCAGTAAAAAACCAAACGCATCTGCCCACGGTGGCGGCGTTCGTGGTGCTGACTTGAGTCGGCGATCATCACAATTTGACGGCCGCTTTGGACGCCTGTTTCGCGCGCTTCCTGCCGCAAGCTGGGGCGTTGAGGATTTGAAGGCATTGGGCAATGCAATGACGTCGAACGCCGAGACTTTGGCGAGTGACAAAAATCTTCCGGCAGCTTCACCGGAAGTTGACGGAAAAATCATTCAGGACTCAGAAGAGAACTCAGGCATTCCCGCCGGCTATACCTACCTGGGCCAGTTCATTGACCATGACATCACGTTTGACCCCGCTTCCAGCCTGCAGAAGCAAAACGACGTGGATGGGCTGGTGGACTTTCGAACGCCGCGTTTGGACCTTGATTCGCTCTATGGTCGTGGACCGGAGGATCAGCCCTACATGTACGAGCCAGATGGTAAAACTTTTAAGCTTGGTAAACCTCTTACGCGCAACGGCACGGCCGGCAATTCACGTGACCTGCCGCGCTACGATGATGGCAGCGACGCACCCAAGCGGGCCTTGATTGGCGACAAACGCAATGACGAAAACGTGATCGTTTCGCAACTGCACGGCGCGATGTTAATGTTTCACAACAAACTGGCCGGGATCATGAGAAATGATTCTTTCCACGCCGTTCAACGCATGGTGCGCTGGCACTACCAGTGGGTGGTCGTGAACGACTACTTGGTCAAGCTGTGCGGTAAAGACGTGGTGCACGACATCCTGCCGCATCTCGATAAAAATGAGCCGATTTGGAAAAATAAACCGGCATTGCAGTTCTACAAACCCCAGCAAGACGCCTTCATGCCGATTGAATTTGCGGCAGCAGCCTATCGGTTTGGGCATTCCATGGTGCGGCCTGTTTACCGGCTCAGTACCGAATTGGGCGGTGGCGACGCTCCGTTGAAAGATGCGTCCGGGCTGGCGGGTCGGTTTTTCATTTTTGCTGGCGTGCACCTGCGAGGACTCAATGGTTTTGACGCGTTTCCTTCGGAATGGGCAATCGACTGGCGTCTATATTTCGACATCGGTGGTTCAGGCGTCAAAACCGGTATTGAACGCGTGCAACCTTCGTACAAGATTGACACCGCCCTGGTGAACCCCTTGGGATTCCTGCCGGAGTTCTCAGTCGTCGTTCAAGCAAAACCTCCGTTGACGATTGAGCAACTCCAGGCTAAAGAAAAAAGCAAGGATGACCCCCATAATCTCGCCGTGCGCAACCTGCTGCGCGGTATGTCAATGTCATTGCCGAGCGGACAAGATGTGGCGCGAGCCATGGGCCTGACGCCAATCAGTGATAACAATTTGCGCGTGTGCAAGGCCGCTCTTGTTGACTGGGCTGAAGCGGGCAAGCCCGACAAGAAACTCACAATGGAGACCTTTCAGGATGGCAGGTTCGCGGGTTGCGCTCCGCTGTGGTTTTACGTGCTGGCCGAAGCTCAGTACGAGTGGGCTAAGCGCGCGACGTCAAAAGGTAGCAAGGGCGACGAGGAGCCTGTAATTTTGGGGCCTGTGGGCGGTCGCATCGTCGCTGAGACACTCATCGGCCTTCTGTTGGCTGATGGCCATTCCTATTTGCGCCAAGCTCCGAACTGGAAACCTTCGGATGAACCATTGGTGCCTGATAGCAAGAAATTCGACATGGGCAAGCTGATTGCATTTGCATTGAGCTGAGACACGGCGACTGGCCTTGGTGTAGGGGATCCAACCCATGATCGGCATACAGGCTCACGTTGATGACTGGCGCAATGGCGCCACGACGTGATCGCCGTATCGGCGCCAATTCCGGGTCGGCGGATTGGAGCCGCTGACAGGGCGTTTCCTCCGCACGCTTGCCTCTTAAATTGATTGCGAAAGGCTGCGGGCGGCTGCGGCCAGGCCCGACTCGAACGGGATGCCTTGCACCGCAAACGCGGCTTCGATACCGCCCAGACAACCCATGATCATGGCCTCGTTGATGTCGCCCAGGTGGCCGATGCGGAACATCCTGCCCGTCATCGGCCCCAAGCCCCCGGCAAAGGCGACCTGAAAACGCTCGCGTGCGACCGTGCGCAAGGCCTCCACGTCAATCCCCGGCGCTACCGTGATGGCCGTCACCGACACAGACCGGGCCGCTGCCACCTGGCTGAAAAACCCGAACTGGCCCGCGCGGCTCCAGCACTGCACTGCCGCCTGTGTGGCACGGGCGATGCGGTCATGGCGGGCAAACACCTGGTCAATGCCCTCGTGGGCGATCAGCCCAAACGCAGCCTCCATGCCCATCAACAGGTTTTGCGGTGCGGTGCCGCAAAATTTGAAATAACTCTCTTTGCCCAGGCGGCGGATCCAGTCCCAGTAAAAACGCGGGTTCGGATTGCGCCGGGCCACGTCGAGCGCTTGGGCGTCGACGCCGCAAAACCCGAGGCCAGGCGTGCACATCAGGCCTTTTTGCGAGGCCCCGATCACCACATTGGCGCGAACCTGATCCATGTTGAAGGGCGCGGCACCCAGGGAGGCGACCACGTCCACCACAAACAGGGCCGGGTGCCGGGCGGCGTCGATGGCCGCGCGGATAGCGGCCAGGTCGTTGGTCATGCCGCTGGCCGTGTCAGTGTGCACGGTGAGCACGGCTTTGATGCGGTGCTCGGTGTCTGCCTTTAAGGCGGCTTCAATCACCTGAGGGTCGAGCGGAAAACCTTCGATCCAGGGCGTGCGGATGACCTGTGCGCCAAGGGCTTCGGTCTGGATCGCCCAGCTTTCAGAAAAATGCCCGGTGCCAGGAATCAGCACCGTGTCGCCGACGGAAAACAGGTTGGCATGGGCTGCCTCCCAGGCGCCATGGCCATTGGTGGCATACAGAAACACGTGGGCCTGCGGCGAGCCCATCAGTTTTTTGAGTCCGTCTTCGCAGGCGGCCACCAAGGCGGGCAGGCGCGGGTCGCCATGGTCCAGGGGCTGGCGGCCCATGGCCTCCAGTACGGCACGGTGCAGGTGGGTGGGACCGGGGGCATGCAGGAAGCGGTGGCCAGGGATGTGGGCGAAAGCGGTCATGGTCAAATTGAAGTTGAACGGGTGCGTTTGAGGCTGAATCGGCGGGGTCGACCGACCCAGGCGGCCAGGCCGAAGCCTATCACGGGCAGCAACCATTGCAGGGCGGCGTAGGCCGAGGTGAGTGAACGCTGGGCACCAGAGGCCAGCGTGACGGCCTCGGTGGTGACGGTGGCAAAACGCCCGGCACCGATGTAAAGCGTGGGCAGATACTGCGCCACGCTGACGGCAAACCCAACCGCCAGGCTGGAGGCCAAGGCGGCCTTCAGCAGCGGCCACTTCACACGCGACAAAAACATCCAGCGGGATTTGCCCAAGCTGGCGGTGATGAAGGCGTAGCGCGGGTCAAACTCGAGGTAAGCACCCGACAGGGCAATCAAGACGTAGGGCAGGGTGGCCAGGCTGTGCGCCAGCCAAACACCTGGCCAGCGGGCGTCCAGCCCCCATGCGAGCGTGAGCGCATGCACCCCGACGATCCATAGAACCGAGGGCAGCACCAGCGGCAAATAAACCAGGCGGCGCAAGGCGGCATCCCAGGCAGACGGGGCACATTCGAGCCAGGCGACTGACCACAGCAAGGCGGTTGTCGAACTGGCCAAGGCCAAGCCCAGCGTGGTGCCGACGGTCGGCAGGCTGTCAAACACGGAGCGCCAGGCCCCCCAGGTCAGGGTTTGGGGCCACAGCGCCGGGAAGGTCCACACGCCTGAGACGCTGCCAGCCAGCAGGGCCGCCAGCACAGCGGCGTAGACCGCCAAGCCAGCCAGCAGGCCAAGGTTCATGTTTTTGGGGCGCAACATACCCCACAGCATGAAAGTTTTTTCTTCCACCAGACTGGGCCAAGAGGCCAACGGCACAGGCAATGGCAGTGCGAAAAAACGCCGGGCTGGCGGCGTGCCGTCATCGCGTTGCCCGCCGCGACCGAGTAGCAAATCACGGCCACCCAGCGGGTGATGGCCCAAGCGCCGGCCAGTGGTTCGCCCGCGCACGCCATTTGTCAGGCGTTTGCGCCACAGCGCCAATGTGGGCAATTGCCACAGCAGCAGGGCGAGGCCTGCCAGCAACAGCGCCAACACCCAGGCGGCCGCCGCGCCCTGCGCGTTTTGCGCCGGGTCAGCGTCTTGCAGCCAAGTCCAGGCCAACACCGCCACCGTGGGCGGTGAGGTGGGGCCAATGATGATCGCCACGTCGACCACCGTCAGGCCGTAGGCCAGCACCGCCAGCAGCGGCCAGCGCAGGCGCGGCCACAGCTGTGGCCAGACCAGTTTGCGCCAGGCCACGTTGGGCGTGTAACCCAGGCTGCGGGCGACGTCCAGCTCTTGCGCCAGCCGCCCGGCCACATCGGCGCGTTGCAGTTGGGTGGCGGCCGTCCAGAGCAAAAACGGGACTTCCTTGCAAACCAGGACGGCGATGATGCCCAAGCCCCATTGGTCTTGCGTTGTGGCCCAGGCGGGAGGAAGACTGAAACCCGTAGCCCAGGGCGACACGGCCCTGACCAGCCAGCCGCTGGGCGCGATCAAGGCCACAAAGCCCACAGCAAATGCCACATGCGGAACCGCCAGCATGGGCCCCAGAACCTTGACCAGGCGCGTCCAAATGGGCCCCGGAAAGCTGCGCGACAACAAGTGGGCGGCAATGCCCAAACTGAGTGCCGCCGAGGCCAGGCCCGTCCACGCCGACAAACCCATCGCCTTCAAGGTTTGTGGCTCGCCGGCCAGGTTTTGCCAGGCCGGCAAGTCCCATGCAGCCGAAACGCAAGCGGCCAGCGCCCAGGCCATCGGCAGCCCGAGCAGCGTCAGCAGGCCGATCGCGATGGCAAGCGGGGCTGTCCAATGCGTCAAAAACGCCCTGACCGTCGTTGTAAGAGGTAAAAGTGCCGCATGTTCCCTAGGGTATTGAATAGTTAGCTATAAATATTATAGTTATCAATGGCCAAGAAAAATATCAAACCACAGCCAGCAGATCAAGCACCTGGTTGCGAATGGCCGCTGCAAACCCGCGTCGATCCAGCAGGTCGGCGGATTGCGCCGCCCCAAAGCGAACCACCACTTCGATCCCAGGCGTGCACAGGGTACGCCAGACGGAGCCCAGCAGGCTGTCGTCGCCAATGTAGAGCGGGGCCAGGCTGGGGACGCCCGTGGCGGCGTCCCGCAATTGAATCGCCACGGGCAGGGACGGGGCATTGGCAGAAATAGCCGCCTGAAAAAGGTTGGCGTGAAACGGCAGCACGCGCTGGCCGTCGCTGGTGGTGCCTTCAGGGAAAATCGCCAGCACATCCCCGCCCTGCAGGCTGTGCGCCATCTGGTGCACGATGCGCATGGCGTCGCGGCGGGAACTGCGCTCGATGAACAAGGTGCCGATGCCGGTCGCGAGCCAGCCAATGACCGGCCAATGGCGCACTTCGGCCTTCGAGACAAAACGGCAATAACAGGCGGCATGCACTGCGGTGATGTCGAGCCATGAGATGTGGTTGCAGGCCAGCAGCAAGGGGCCGGTTTGGGGTGGCGCGCCCACGACCCTCAGTTGCAGCCCGAGGCAGGCCAGCAGGTGGGCTGACCAGCTTTGCACGCGGGCCTCACGCTGCTTTGGCGTGAGCCGTGGGAACACCAACGCTAGCGTCGCTATGCCGCGCAGCAGGTGCATGAGCGCACGCAGCAGCTTGAATGCCGCTCTAACTTTCATGTCTTTCGGGGCGCAAGGAATCCCAAAGCATGAAGCGGGCACCTTTCA
>JANYCG010000038.1 GCA_025360385.1 Burkholderiales bacterium
CAAGGCGGGCCTGAGCGCCGCGCTGGACACGGCCTATGCGGCCAGCCACAGCGCCGACCCGCAGGCCGCAAACAAGCGCCTGGGCAGCTTCATGGCGGTGGCGCTGGACTTGGATGGCAGCAACTCCATCAGCACCAGCAGCCTGGCGCAGAACCAGGGCAAGAACAACGGCGCGGGCATCAACTTCAACTGGGATGGGCAGGACTACCAGAAGCCAGTGGGCTGGGTGGGCGACGGCAGCCAGAACACAGACGGCTTCCTGGTGCTGGACCGGGATTTCAATCAAAGCGTGGACAACGGCACGGAGCTGCTGGGCAACCCGCTGGTGGCCGATGCGGCCAAGGGCCTGCGCAGCCTGGCCGCGTGGGATGCCAATGGCGATGGGCGCATCGATGCCAATGACCCGGTGTTCTACCAGCTCAAGGTCTGGCAGGATTTCAACCAGGATGGGCGCAACACCCATGGCCTGGCCATTGCCGACGCCACCGGCGGCCACACCGTTATCGTGCAGGACGAGAGCCATGGTGTGAAGGAACTTCGAGGCCTGTCCGAACTGGGCATTGTGGCGATTGACTATGCCAACGGGCGTTATGAGTTTGCCGACGCCAGCCAGCCCACCGGCATCGGTTACCGCGAGATAGCCACGGTCAAACTGGAAGCCGGACAGGAAGGCACGCGCTACACGCCAGTGGGCGCGGGCATCAAGATTGACACCACCAACGGGCCGCCGCAGATCGTCATCACCCAGGTGCAGAGTGAGGCGGCGGTGTTTGCCGGGCTGGCGCTGACCACGGCGGGTGAGGCCATTGGCACGCCGACCGCGCCTTTGTATGAGGATGGCGTGCCCTATGCCTACAACCCCAACGTCAGCGGCGCATTCACGCTCACGTTGACACAGCAGCAACTGCTGGCTAACGACACCTGGCATGGGCAGGTGGGCACGGCGGCTGGCCTGCAGGTGGCCGCCGTCGGCAACGCCAGCCATGTCAACAGTCTGGCCTTTGGGGCCGACGGCGCGATCAGCTTCAAACTGGAAAACAACTTCAACGGGGATGCGGGATTTGACTATACCGTCACCGCGCCGGACGCGACGGCCAGCACGGCGCACCTGACGCTGCACGTGACGGCGGTGGCGGACCAATCGGTGGTGAGTGCTGGCCCTTATGGCGGAGTTGCGGTGTATGGGTACCACCCGCTTGGCTACTTTATCGAGACAGGTACTTACAACATCGGTGAAGATTCGTTCACTGTGGGTGTCAGCGGCACGGCAAACGGCGACCCTTATTACACCCCTTACGACGAATATGTGCCGCCTCAGCCAATTTATGGTTTTGATTTTGAGGGGACACCGGTGGTTCTCGGCTACGGGCCGGCATCTTACATTCCCCATTACTCCCCCATTGGGTACGAAACCCCGGACAACGGCTACGTGGCCGCCAGCAACCCGGACGGCGGCGGCTTCACTTACAGCATCGCCCAGCAGCCCCTTTACGGCGTCGCGTCCATTGACCCAAGCACCGGCTCTTGGGGTTACACCGGTCGGCGGCCTGGCGGCTTCAGCCTGGGCGATGTCACGGGCGACGGCCGGGCGGACTACATCAACGCGGACACCGGCGCCAGCATCCCGGGCTACCGCGGCGACCCCAACATTTACAGCAACCGGCATGCGCCGGGCGAAGGGGCTTTCACCGACCAGTTCCTGGTCAACGTGGCCAGCGACCAAGGACAGGTTACCCAACAATGGGTGAGCGCCGTCCACTACGGCCCGGCGCCGCTGCCGGTGGTGGCCGCCTCAGGCGGCAAAAAGCCCATTGCCATCGACCTGGACGGCAACGGCTTTCACTTTAAGGACATCGACGACAGCAACGTATTTTTTGACGTGAACGGCGACGGCTGGAAGCGCCACATCGCATGGAACAACAACGCCGACGGCTTCCTGGCCTTCGACAAGGACGGCAATGGCAAGATCGAAAACGCCGACGAGCTGGCCTTTGTACCCTGGGCGCCGAACGAGCAGACCGACCTGGCCGCCTTGAAAGCTGCGTTTGACAGCAACGGCGACGGTGTGTTTGACGCGCGCGACGCCAAATGGAGCCAGTTTGGCGTGTGGCAAGACGCCAACGGCAACGGTGCGACCGACGCCGGAGAGTTCAAATCGCTCGATGCCATGGGCATCACCGCCGTCAACCTCAACACAACGGGGCAGTTCCAGGTGATCGACGGCCAGACCGTGCACGGCACGACCACGGCCACACGGGCCGACGGCACCACCTTGGCCGTGGCCGACGTGACGCTGCGCTACCGCAACGAGACTCGGGTCGCCACCACCAACCCGGACGGCAGCGCGGGCAGCCAGGTAATCCCGTTGGGCGACCAGCATGGGCAGGACTTTGCCGGAACGGTGGGCAAGGACCTGGTGTTTGGCACCATTGGCAACGACCACTTCGGCACCGGCGATGGCGACGACGTAGTGATGGACGACAAGGGCGACGACTTGGTCGAGACGGGCGGCGGCAATGATCTGGTGTACAGCGGCGAAGGCAACGACATCATCAACGCCGGTGCGGGCGATGACATCGTGTTCGCCGGCGCGGGCAATGACCTGGCCTTTGGCGGCGATGGCAACGACCTGCTGACGATGGAAGACGGCAATGACGTCGCGTTTGGCGGCGCAGGCAATGACTTCATCAGCGGCGGCCTGGGCAATGACGTGCTTTCTGGCAATCAGGGCGACGACAAGCTCTTCGGCGAAGACGGCTGGGACGCGCTTTTTGGCCAGGAGGGCGACGACCAGTTGTTCGGCATGGACGGCAATGACCTGCTGGACGGTGGCGACGGCAACGACCTGCTGGACGGCGGCGCGGGCGCGGACGTGATGCAGGGCGGCGCGGGCGACGACACTTATGTCGTCGATGCCGTGGCTGACGTGGTGGACGAAACCGTGGGCGGCGACTACACCGGCCAGCACGGCAGCGGCGACGCCGGCGGCAACGACACGGTGCGTGCCAGCGTGAGCTACACGCTCAACCCGCTGCTGGAAAACCTCCTCCTTACGGGTGCGGCCGACCTGGCTGGCACCGGCAACGCCAAGGACAACCTGCTGGTGGGCAATGACGGCGACAACACCCTGGACGGGCGCGCGGGCAGTGACACGTTGGATGGCGGCCTGGGCGCCGACACGCTGGTCGGCGGCACGGGTGACGACACTTACGTGGTGGACAACATTGGCGACGTGGTAGTGGAGGCGGCCAATGAAGGCATCGACACGGTGCGCAGCCGCATCACGCACACGCTGGCAGCCAATGTTGAAAACCTCACACTCGTCGGCATAGCCGCCATCGGCGGCACCGGCAATGAGCTGGACAACGTGCTTGCCGGCAACGCCGGGGCCAACACCTTGGCCGGAGGCGCGGGCAACGACACCTATGTGCTGCAAAAAGGCGGTGGCCGCGACACCGTGTACGACACGGCAGGCAGCGCCGACAGCGTGTTGGTGCGCGGCAATCTGACGGCCGCCGGCATCAGCTTATCGCGCAGCGACCTCGATGTGGTCGTGAGCCTCAAGGACGCGGCTGGCGGTGCCAGCAACGATGCCCTCGTTCTTAAAAACTGGTTCAGCAGCACGCTGGGCGTGGCGTCGGCGGGCGAGGTCGAATTCATCCGGTTCGAGAGTGGCGCGCCATCCATCGACAGTGCGGCGATCCATTCGCTGCTGGACAACCACGCGCCAACCGCGTTTGCCGACACGGCCGCTGGCACCCAGGAGGATGGCATTCAGGTGGCCACCGGCAACGTGCTGGCCAATGACACCGACATCGACCTGCCCTACGACAGCCACCAACGCCTGACGGTGGCCGCGCCGGGCGTTTTGTCGGGCGTCTACGGCAGCTTGGCGCTGGCGGCTGACGGCAGCTACCGCTACACGCTCAACAACAACGCCGCCAATGTGCAGGCCCTTGGCCGCAATGCGCTGGTGGTGGAGGATTTCACCTATACCGTGCAAGACAACGCACTGGACAACAAAACCGCCAGCGCGGTTTTGGCCGTTTCGATCCGCGGTGCCAACGATGGCCCGCGGGCCCTGGCCGACGGGGCCGCCGTGACGGAAGATGCCACGCCCACCGCCACGGGCAATGTCTTGGCCAATGACACTGATCCTGATGCGGGCGACGTGCTGGCCGTGGCCGCTCCTGGCACTTTGCATGGTGCCTATGGCGACTTGGCATTGGCTGTCGACGGAAGCTACACCTACGGCCTGGACAACGTGGTTGCCATTGTGCAAAGCCTGCGCGGCGGCCAGCAGGTGACCGACACCTTCTCTTACGCCGCCACCGACGGACTGGCCAGCGCTGCCGGCACGTTGACGGTGACCATCACCGGCTCCAACGACGCGCCCGTCGCTTTTGCCGATGCCGGTGCAGTCCAGGAAGATGTGGCCTTGTTTGCCACTGGCAATGTTCTGGCGAATGACACCGATCCGGATGTGGGCGACACATTGCATGTGTCCAGCGCGACCGGGCTTTTGCACGGTGTCTATGGCGATTTGACGCTCAGTGCGAACGGCAGTTACAGCTACGCCTTGAACAACGCCGCAGGCAATGTCCAGGGTTTAGGCCGCAACGCGACTGCAACGGACACCTTCGTTTACACCGCCCAGGACGATGGCACGGCGCCGCTGGGCGCGTCCAGCGCCTTGACGATCACGGTCAAGGGAAGCAACGACGGCCCGCAAGCCAACGCCGATGCCGCCGCGGTGGCTGAAGATGGGGTTTTGCTGGTGGCAGGCAATGTGCTAACCAACGACACCGACGTGGATGTGGGCGACGTGTTGTCCGTCGCCGCGCCAGGCGTGCTGCACGGCGTGTACGGCGACCTGAACCTGGCCGCCAACGGCAGCTACAGCTACAGCCTGAACAATGCCGCCGCCAATGTGCAAAGCCTGCGCGGCGGCCAGCAGGTGGCCGACAGATTCGCTTACACCTCGACAGACGGACTGGCTGCGTCCAGCAGTGTCTTGACGGTCACGCTGACGGGCAAGAATGACGCGCCTGTGGCCTTTGCGGATGTGAATGCCGTCAAGGAAGACCTTGTGCTGGCCGCCTCGGGCAACGTGTTGGCCAACGACACCGACGTGGATCAGGGCACGGTGCTGGCCGTTGCCAACCCTGGCCTCTACACGAGCCAATACGGCAGCTTGGCGCTGGCCGCCGACGGCAGCTACACCTACACGCTGAACAACGCTGCCGCGGCAGTGCAGCGCCTGGGCGCGGGCCAGACGGCGACGGATGTGTTCACCTACACGGCGCGCGACGATGACGCCAGCCCGCTGGCCGGCGCAGCCACGCTGAGCATCACGATAGCGGGCACCAACGACGCGCCAGTGCTGGCGTCGCCCATCGCTACACAAGCCGCGCGTGAAAAGCAGACCTTTGCCTTCACCGTGCCCGTTGGCACCTTTGCCGACGCGGACAACGCAGATGCCCTGAGCTACAGCGCCCGGGCCGTGGATGCGGTGGGCAACCTCGTCGCCCTGCCCGGTTGGCTCACCTTCAACGCCGCGACCCGCAGTTTCAGCGGCACGCCTGGCAGCACGGGGGGTGGCACGTTCGACTTTGTGGTGACCGCTACTGACTTGGCCGGGGCAACGGCCGCCAATCGTTTCACCTTGAACATCAGCGACGAGTTCGCGGGCGCAGGCGCCAGCGCCAACATCATCACCAGCGGCGCGGCAGATGCGGTGCTCAACGGCACCAGCCTGGGCGAAACGATCACCGGAAAGGCCGGAGCCGACACCCTGTACGGCGGCGCGGGTGACGACGTGCTGGATGGCGGCCTGGGCGTTGACCTGTTGTTTGGCGATGCTGGCAATGACACTTTGAAGTTCAGTGTGGATGCCATCTGGACAATAGTCAGCCAGGTGGTCAACGTCGGCAGCCCCGGCAGTGCCGGCAGCAACCAGAGCTTCAGCATTGCAGGAAAGAACAGGAGTCTTGACACCTTTGACGGCGGCGCAGGCCTGGACACCCTGCTTGGCACCAGCGGCTCGGACGTGTTCGTGCTCGATGCGGGCGGCGCAGCCCTGCTCAAAAACATCGAGACCATCGACGCCGGAGCCGGCGACGACGTGATCGACCTGACCAGCGTCCGATTTGCGATGGGCAATATGGTCGTGCTGGGGGGTGACGGTAACGACATCATCTGGACATCGTCGGGGAACGACAACCTCTATGGCGGCCTGGGCAACGACATCCTTGATGGCGGTGCAGGCATGGACGCCATGGCCGGTGGGGCCGGCAACGACACGTATTACGTGGACAACGTGGGTGACGCCGTGGCGGAGAACCTCAATGAGGGCACCGACCTGGTGAACGCCAGCGTCAGCTACACCCTGTCGGCCAATGCGGAGAACCTGAGCTTGCTCGGAACGGGTAATCTCAACGGCACCGGCAACGACCTGGCCAATGTCATCACCGGCAATGCCGGCTCCAACACACTGTCCGGCATGGCGGGCAACGACACCTTGATAGGGCTGGCCAGCAATGACATCCTGGATGGCGGCACGGGGGCCGATACCATGCAAGGCGGTGATGGCAACGACATCTACATGGTTGACAACAGCCTGGACGGGGTGACGGAAACCGCCACAGGCGGCACGGACCTGGTCAAGTCGGGCATCACCTACGTCCTGCCGACTTACGTGGAGAACCTTTTGTTGACCGGCGCATCGGCAGCGGCAGGCACCGGCAACGCCAGCGTTAACATTCTGGCCGGCAATGACGGCGCGAACTCGCTGTCGGGTCTGGCCGGCAATGACGCCTTGTTCGGCGGCGCGGGAGCCGACGCGCTGGACGGCGGGGCCGACAACGACCTGCTCGCGGGTGGCATGGGCGCTGACACCATCAAGACCGGCACCGGCAACAACATCGTCGCCTTCAACCGGGGTGACGGGGCCGACACCATCGTCACCAGCAGCGGCGCCGCCAACACCCTTTCGCTGGGCAAAGGCATCACTTACGCCAGCCTATTGCTGCGCAAAGCCGGCAACGACCTGGTGCTGGATGCCGGCGCCGGGGATGCCATCACTTTCAAGGACTGGTACTTGAGTGCCGCCAACCGCAACACCACGACCTTGCAATTCTTTAAGGAAGGCACGGCCGACTACAACGCGGCTTCGGCTGACAAAACCCTGAACAAGAAGGTGGAGACCTTCAACTTCACCACCATGGCCAACGCAGCGGATGCAGCCCGCAACGCGCTGACCTCGGCCCAACAGCCCTTGAGCACCTGGAACCTGAGCAACGGCCTGCTGACCGCTTACCTCAGTTCCAGCGACACGCTGGCTCTGGGTGGCGACCTGGCCTACGGCTACTCGCAAACCAGCGCCTTCGCGGGCTTTGGTGTGGCGGCGGCCCAGTTCACCATGGGGTCGTCTTTCGCCACAAGCGCCCAGTCCTTGCAACGGCCGGTCATCAGTGCGCCTGCGGTTGATTTGATGCTGGGCGTCTGATGGTGGCCCTGGCAGGCGCAGGCACAGTATCCCCTGGCGCAGCAATGGAGGCTGGTTTCCGTTCGATGCAGGACATCGAGCGGGAGGCCCCCAGTCGGGTCTCTCGGGCCACGATGTGGGTGGTGGCGGCACTGTGCGGCATCATGCTCGTTTGGGCCAGCGTGGGCCGCTTGGACATCATCGCCAGCGCCGAGGGCCGCTTGGTGCCGCAGACCTTCGTCAAGATCGTCCAGCCCGCAGATGCAGGCATGGTGCGGGACATTCTGGTTCAGGAGGGCCAGCGGGTGCTGGCCGGGCAAGTGTTGCTGCGCATGGACACGCAGCTTTCAGATGTGGACGAAAAGGCCCTCAAATCCGAACTGGCCAACAAAGCTCTTCAGTTGCGCCGCATTGACGCCGAATTGGCTGGCATCGTCCTGCTGCAACGGCCTGGCGACCCGGCAGACCTGTTTGCGCAGATCAGCGCCCAGCACCGGGCGCACCGGCAAAACTACCTCGACACCTTGAACCAGGAGCAGCAAGTCCTGCAAAAGGCCAAGCATGAACTGGCTTCATCGGCCGAGGTATTGCGCAAACTCCAGCAAAGCGTGCCCATGCTGAAGCAGCAGGCCCAGTCCTACGCCGAAATGGGCAAAGAGGGTTATGCCGCCGGTTTGGCGGTGCAGGACAAAGAGCGCGAATACCTGGAGCGGGAGCAGGATTTGCGCGCCCAGTTGTCCACGGTCGAGAGCCTCAAGTCGGCGGTGGCGCAGTCGCAAACCAAGTTGGAGCAAATTCGTTCCAACTACACCAGCGGTCTACACAACGAACGCGTGGAGGCCCAAAGCCAGCGGCAAAAAGTGGAGCAAGAATGGGGCAAACAGCAGCACAAGGCCGGTCTCTTGGAACTGCGGGCACCACAAGCGGGCTTCGTCAAGGATTTGGCCACCCACACCCCAGGGGCGGTGGTGGCCCCCGGCACGATTGTGCTGACCTTGGTGCCGGAAAACGAGCCTTTGGTGGCCGAAGTCCTCATCAAAAATGACGATGTGGGATTTGTGCACGCGGGGCAGAAAACCAAGGTCAAACTTGTGGCTTACCCGTTCCAGAAATACGGCATGCTGGACGGCGAGGTGGTCCACTTGGGGGCCGATGCCCAAGACCCTGGTGCTCAGGGCGCGGCAGGCGCCAAGGACCAGAATGGCAAGGAAAAATCCGCTGGTATTTTGAATTACAAAGCGCTTGTCAGCTTGAACACCCAGGTGCTGACCGCCCAAGGAAAACCCCTCAAACTGGTGCCGGGCATGCAAGTGGTGACCGAGATCAACCAGGGCAGCCGCACGGTGATGGAGTATTTGCTGTCGCCAGTGCAGAAGGCGTTTCACGAAAGCGCGAGGGAACGGTGAGGGTTGCCGGGGCAAGAGCGGCCGGCCAAGTCGCTGCCGTGTTGGCGCTGGCGATTGCGGTCGCTTCACTGCCCGCCAGGGCGGAATCTCTGCTGGATGTGTTCAAACTTGCAATGG
The DNA here is from genome assembly GCA_025360385.1 of Burkholderiales bacterium. GTDB lineage: Bacteria > Pseudomonadota > Gammaproteobacteria > Burkholderiales > Burkholderiaceae_C > JANYCG01. The sequence continues at coordinate 9,010 of JANYCG010000038.1, forward strand.
ACAACGACCCGGTGCTCCAGTCCGCCCGCCATGCCTTCAACGCCGCCCGGGAAAAACTGCCCCAGGCCCGCGCGGGTCTGTTGCCGCAAGTCGTGGCGACAGGCACCAACTCCCGCAGTCACGGTTTCTATAACTTCGCCAACACGCCGGAGTCTGAACGCGAAGTGGCCAACTGGAACTGGGCGCTACAGTTGACCCAGCCGCTAGTCCGCGTGCAAAGCTGGCGGGCGTTGAGCCAGGCAGAGGCGCAGCAGGAACTGGCCCAGGCGCAGTTCGCACTGGCGCGCCAGGACATGGTTCTGCGCTTCACGCAAGCTTACTTTGACGTCGAGGTGGCGCGCCAGGGCATCGCGGCGGCGCAGGCCCAACTACGGGCGACCGAGGAACTGGTGGCGCAGAACAAAAAAGGCTTCACTGCAGGCACGAATGCGATCACCGAAGTGTATGAAGCTCAGTCTCGGCACGAACTGGCGCGAGCGCAAAAAGTCGCCGCGCAAACCGAGCTGGCGGCCAGAGAAGCAGACCTGGAAAAGCTGGTTGGCTATTTGCCGGCCAAACTGAACCCGTTGCGCCAGGATGCCACGCTGCCGTTGCCGGTGCCGCAAGACGTCCAGGCCTGGTCGGATCAAGCGCGCCAGGGTGCCCTGCAAGTGCGCGCCCAGCAGGCGGCTGTCCTGGTTGCGCAAAGAGAGGTCGCTAAAAACTCGGCTGCACACCTGCCGACTCTGGATTTGACGGCTTCATATGGCCGCAATGCGTCTACTGGGAGCAGTTCCACGCCGGTGGACTTCAGCAGCTCATCCCAGACAGGCCAGTTTGGTATCCAGCTGAATATTCCTATTTATGCTGGCGGAAGCATTCAGTCCAAGGTGCGGGAATCTCTGGCCCAGCTTGAGCAGGCCCGCTCTGATCTGGAGGCTGCGCAACGGGCGGCGGTCGCGTTGGCGCGCCAGAGTTTCAACGGTGTGCTCAATGCCCAAGCCCAAGCGCAGGCGCTCGAAGCGGCCATAGCCTCCAGCGAATTGGCGATCAAAGGCAACCGGGCAGGTGTGCGGCTTGGCACGCGCATCAATATCGACGTGCTCAATGCAGAGCAGCAATTGTTCTCCGCTCGGCGTGACCTGATCAAGGTCAGGCATGAACTGTTGTTGAGTGGCCTCAAACTTAAAGCTTCTGTTGGAGAATTGAGTGACGCTGACGTTGCCGAAATTGATCAATGGTTCCGATAGAGACACTGTCAAGGTCACTTTTGCCTTCCCACTTGAAGTTCCGGGGCAATAGACCTCCTATCGCGGGGGTCCCCCTACGTGCTCATCGCCATCCTCAAGAAGGAGCTTCGCTCAGATGCCTCGGTCTACCCATTGCGACAGGTTTTGTCGGTGTCGGATTTAGATAAAACCCAGATTTCATGCGCCCTGCAGCTCGACACCACCAATCCCGAAATGCCGTCAATGCTAACCAGTTGACCCTAAATCCGGCAGTCACCCCGTAACCGGCAGGGCATCAGCAGCAGGTCTGAACGGCCCGAGTGTTGGCGCGATCGTGTCGCTCACGTAGCGCATCAGCACGGCCCATGGGTCCGTCGTCATGAACTGCTGCGCAGTGAGCCTGGCCTGCTGCAACGCCGCGCGGATATTGGCGATCAACGATTTGAGGATGCTGGTCTTGCCAGGCATGGGTGTGAGGTACAGCGGCTTTGGCCTGCGCGGCTGGCCGCCTTGCCCACCGCCGCCAGCAACGGGCGGCTCGTGCTGGCCTTCAGTGACGATGCATTACTGAGATTGTTCTACTTGGCCTTGAATAACATTTGCAAGAAGTGGACGATGCCCATCAAAGATGATCACAGGAATCGCCACGAGACTCAATCCAGCTTGGCCCCGGACACCTTGACCGCAGCTGCCCAGCGCGGTATTTCGGCTGCCAGAAACTGAGTGAAATCATCACTGCCCAGAAACGCCGGGTCAGCGCCTTGGCTGACCATGCGGTTGCGCACCTCAGGGTTGGCCAACACCTGCTTGAACGCGTCGCTCAGCTTGGCGACCACCTCTTTGGGCGTGCCCGCCGGGGCCAGAAAGCCATAGAACCCGACCACTTCAAATCCTTTCAGGCCGGATTCAATCGCAGTCGGAACATCCGGCAAAGCCGGGTTGCGCTCCTTGCTGGTCACGGCCAGGGCACGCACTTTGCCTTGCTTGTGGTAACTGGCCGCCTGGGGAATGGACTCGGCCATGAATTGAACTTGCCCGCCGATCAGGTCGGTGAATGCAGGGGCGCTGCCGCGATACGGGATGTGCACCATGAACAGGCCCGTGGCGGACTTGAACATCTCGGGCACCAGGTGCGAAATGCCGCCATTGCCGGCCGAGCCGTAATTCACTTTGCCCGGATTTTTGCGGCTGTAGTCGGTGAACTCCTTGAGCGTTTTGGCAGGCACATCATTGTTGACCAGCAGGGCCAACGGCTGCATGGCGGTGCGCGCCAATGGCGTGAAATCTTTCAGAGTGTTGTAGGACAACTTGGAATACAAGGCACCGTTGATCACCATGACACCGGTGTTGGCCAGCATGATGGTGTAGCCATCGGCCGTGCTTTTGGCCACCGCCTCGGCCCCCAAAGACCCGCCCGCACCGGGCTTGTAGTCGACGATCACCGGCTGGCCCAAAATGCCTTGCAGCTTGTCGGTGATCAGGCGGGCATGCTGATCCAGCGGGCCGCCCGCCGGGAAGCCGATGACGAGTTTGATGGGTTTTTCTGGATACGCTGCGTGGGAATTAAACGCCCAAAATGCAATGCATACAAGCGTAGCGTGCTTCAAAAAACGAAGCATTGAGCCGCCTGAAAAATCAATGCCCCAGAATTTTAGAGAGGAAGTCCTTGCTGCGTTCGTTCTGCGGGTTGTTAAAGAAGTCATGTGGGTTGTTCTGCTCAACAATCTGGCCCTGGTCCATGAAGATCACGCGGTCAGCCACCGCTTTGGCAAAACCCATTTCGTGGGTCACGCACAGCATGGTAATGCCATGGCTGGCCATCTCGACCATCACATCCAGCACCTCCTTGATCATTTCGGGGTCCAACGCCGAGGTGGGCTCGTCAAACAGCATGATCTTGGGCGTCAGGCACAAGGCGCGTGCGATCGCTACGCGCTGCTGCTGTCCACCCGACAGCTGCAGCGGGTATTTGCCAGCCTGCTCGGCAATGCGCACGCGCTTGAGCTGAATCATGGCCTTTTCCTCGGCCTCTTTTTTCGGCATCTTGCCGACCCACATTGGCGACAGGGTCAAATTTTCAAGCACTGTCAGGTGCGGGAAAAGATTGAACTGCTGGAACACCATGCCGACTTTTTTGCGCACGTCGTCAATCGCCTTGACGTCATCGGTCACCTCGACGCCATCGACCCACAGATGGCCTTCCTGGTGTTCCTCCAAGCGGTTGATGCAGCGGATCAGCGTCGATTTGCCCGAGCCCGAGGGGCCGCAAATCACGATACGCTCACCCTGCGCTACGTTCAGGTTGATGTCGCGCAACACGTGAAAGTTGTTGCCGTACCATTTGTTGAGTTTGTCAAATTTGATGATGGGTTCAGTCATGGGTTCAGTCCTGGAATTTCTCAATTTCAAATGGCTCAGCGAGCCTTGCCTTTGTTGACTTGTTTTTCAACCCAGATGCTGTAGCGGGACATTGAAAAACAGAATGCGAAATAAATCATGGCAATGAACAGGTAACCTTCAATTTTGAATGGCCGCCAGTTGGCATCGGAGTTCACCGCCAGCGACAAGGCACCAGTCAGTTCATACAGGCTGACGATGGTAACCAGTGAGGTGTCTTTGAACAGGCCAATAAAGTTGTTCATGATGCTGGGCACCACCATGGCAAGGGCCTGCGGCAACACGATTTTGCGCTGGGTTTGCCAGTACGACAGGCCCAGAGTGGCCGCCGCTTCAAGTTGGCCCTTGGGGATGGCCTGCAGACCGCCGCGGATCACTTCGGCCATGTAGGCCGCCGCAAACAGGGTGATGCCCACCAGCACGCGGATCAGCACGTCGATGGAGAAGCCCTGCGGCATGAACAGGGGGAACATGAACGAGGCCATGAACAGCACCGACACCAGCGGAACGCCGCGGATCAGCTCGACATAAATCGTGCTGAAGGTGCGAATGGCGGGCAAAGCGGAGCGCCGCCCCAGCGCAACACCCATGGCAATCGGAAACGCCATAGTCATCGACAGAGAGGCCAGCAAAATTGTCAGGGGCAGGCCGCCCCAGCGGTCGGTTTCGACTCGGGCTAGGCCCAGCATGCCGCCGTACATCAGGATGAACGCGGCACCCAGCACCAGCACCCAGGCAATCACCAGCCAGGCTTTCCAGAAAGCGCGGGTGCAACTTGCCACCAACAAACCAAGCATCAGCACCGTGGCAATCAGAGGCCGCCACTGGTCTTCATACGGATAACGCCCAAACAGGATGAAGCGGTATTTTTCGGCGACCAGGCCCCAGCAGGCGCCTGCGCCGTCGGCTCGGCAGGCCTCAAAACTCGGCTGCCAAACGGCGTGGAGCACGGCCCAACTGAGCAGTTGCGGCACCAGATAAAGCAGCACGCCGCCGACCACCAGCGTCAGCAGGCCGGTGAAGACGCTGCTGAACAGGTTAAAGCGCACCCAGGCCACCAGGCCCTCGGTTTTATTCGGGGCAGGGCGGGCATCTATGGGTTGAAATGTTTGTGCAGTCATGGTGTTTCAACGCTCCTTGATGGCCGAGCGGGTGTTGTACCAGTTCATCAACAACGAGGTGGTCAGAGAAGTGGTCAGGTAGACCAGCATCACGATGGAAATGCATTCCACAGCCCGCCCCGTCTGGTTCAAGGCGGTATTGGCGATCGACACCACGTCCGGGTAACCAATGGCCACCGCCAGCGACGAGTTTTTGGTGAGGTTCAAGAACTGGTTGGTCATGGGCGGGATGATCACGCGCAGGGCCTGCGGCAATTGCACCAGCTGCATGGACTGGCCCTGGTTCAAACCCAGGGCAGCAGCAGCCTCGCCCTGGCCACGCGCCACCGACTGGATGCCGGCGCGGACTACCTCGGCCACAAACGCGGCGGTGTAGACCGTCAGGCCAATCAGCAGGGACAAAAACTCGGGGGTGAGGGAGCCGCCATGTTCGATGGCGAACTCGCCCTTGGCGGGGGAATCAAAATTTGCCGGTGCGCCGCCTGCGGCCCAGCCCAGAACACCCATCACCAGAAACAGCGCGAGTGGTACCAGGTACATGCTTCTGAGTTTGCCGGTGGCCTCAAACTGCCTGAACGACCAGCTCCGATACAAAAATGCCAGAGCGGCACCCGCCATCAGGCCGAAGACACCCCATAAATGGCCGCTCTCCCACACCGGAATCGGAAAGCTCAAACCGCCTTTGCTCAAAAACAGAGGGCCCAGGGTCCAGGCGTCCTGCACAGCGGGCAGTAGCTCAGTGAACAGCAGGTACCACATCAGCAATTGCAGCAACACCGGTACATTGCGGAACAGCTCCACATAGGCATAACACAGCCCACGGACCAGAGCGTTGCGTGAAAAACGGCCAACCCCCAAAAGGGTGCCCAGGATGGTGGTCAGGATGATGCCGATGATGGCCACTCGCAGAGTGTTGGTCAGGCCAATCAAAAACGCCTGCCAGTAAGGGTGGCTGGAGTCAAAGGCGTACAGGCTTTCTCCAATGTCAAAACCCGCAGGGTTGGCCAGAAAATCGAAGCCACTCTGGATGCCCCGCACCTTCATGTTGTACAGCGTATTGGTGGCCAGAAACCAGACCGCCACGGCGACCACGCCAATGGCAATGACCTGATAGACCAGGCCTCTGAAGGCCTGGCTGCGCCAAGACCAGTTTTTCTTTTTAGGCGGGACCTTGGGCGTCATGGGTAGGGGCTTTCGAATCAGGATGGCAAAAAATAGGCCGCCAGTGCTTTGGCTTGCACTGGCGGCACCATGCCGTTTGGGTCGTGATCAGGAGCGGATCAACGAACCGGGTAGGCGTACATCAGGCCGCCCTTGTTCCACAGATTGTTCAGGCCGCGCGGCAGATTAACAGCAGATTTTGGCCCGACGTTGCGGTCAAAACTCTCGCCATAGTTGCCAGTGGCCTTGATGGCGCGGGCCAGCCATTCTTTGTCCAGGCCCAATAGTTTGCCGGTGTCCTCGTTGCCGCCGCCCAGCAGGCGCTGTACCACGGGGTCGGTGCTGGAGCCCTTCATGGCGTCCACGTTGGCTTGGGTCACGCCATATTCTTCAGCTTCGAGCAGGCCGTACATCACCCATTTCACAATGGCGAACCATTCGTCATCACCCCGGCGCACCATTGGGCCCAAAGGCTCTTTGGAAATCAGGTCAGGCAGGACCACATGTTCCTTGGGGTCTTTTGCCTCCTTGCTGCGGATCGAGGCCAGGCCGGACGCATCGGTCGTGTAGGCGATACAGCGGCCGGAAAAATAGGCGGCATTGGTCGCCTCGAGCTTTTCAAACACCACGGGTTTGATGCCCAGGTTGTTGGCCTTGGAGAAATCGGCGAGGTTTTTTTCTGTTGTGGTGCCCGACTGAACACAGACTGTCTGGCCTTTCAACTGTTTGGCGCTTTTGATTTTGCTCTTGACCGTCACCATGAAGCCTTGGCCGTCGTAGTAGTTCACCACGGTGGCGCTCAAGCCCAGCGACGCGTCGCGCGTTGAAGTGAAAGTGGTGTTGCGCGCCAACAGGTCGATTTCACCGGACTGCAGGGCGGTAAAACGTTGTGCTGCCGACAGGGGCACGTACTTCACCTTTTCGGCGTCACTCAACAGCGCTGCAGCAACCGCCCGGCAGACGTCCACGTCCAGACCTGACCACTTGCCGGTCGAGTCTGCGGCCGAAAAACCGGCCAGACCGGTGTTGACGCCACATACCACCTGGCCACGCGCCTTGATGGCATCCAGGGTCTTGCCTGCGTGGGCGGGTACTGTCAGCACTGCACCCAAAGCCGCCAGCATTAGCGCGACCAGCTTGTTCGGTTTGATTGTCATAAAAAACTCCAATGTTGGAAGGATCAAAAAAATGCCACCCGCGTGTTGGGCAGCCGGTTCGAGGCGCATGATAGCTGTGCATGAACCATGCCAGCAACCGGGTTTGCACGGGGCTCGTATGCGGTATTTGCATGGAATGATTCATTCCGCCGCTCGGCGAGCTTGGCAGGTAAACCCCGATTGACCACCCGAGTTGAGCCTGAACATACTGCCCGGCCTAACGTTAGGTTTTGACCTGCACAAGGAATTTTGCAATGAACGAACAAAATATTCGCAGCCTGATTGACGAAGTCAAATCCGGCGCAGTGTCGCGCCGCGGTTTTATTGACACCATGATTGGCCTGGGTTTGACTGCGCCCATGGCCTCGATGATGCTGCTGCATTCGGGTGTGGTGCAGGCGCAGGCCCCATCGGTTTACAAGCCGACCAAACGCGGCGGTGGCGGCGCGCTTAAAGTGCTCTGGTGGCAGGGCGCGACCTTGCTGCAACCCCATTTTGCCAATGGCACCAAAGACCAGGAAGGCTCGCGCATTTTTTACGAATCGCTGGCGGTGTGGGACAACGACGGCAACCTGGTGCCTATCCTGGCGGCCGAAATTCCCAGCCGCGAGAACGGTGGCTTGACGCCTGACGGCAAGTCCGTTTTGTGGAAGCTCAAGCGCGGCGTGACCTGGCATGATGGCCAGCCCTTCACGGCGGACGACTGCGTATTCACCTGGGACTACGCCCGTGACCCCGCCACGGCGGCGGTGACGTCCGGCGTTTACAAGGATGTCAAGGTTGACAAAGTGGATTCCCACACCATCCGTGTGAGTTTTGCCAAGCCCACACCATTCTGGGCCACCGCCTTCGTGGCTGCTGAGGGCATGATCATCCCCAAACACCTGTTCGCGCCCTACATGGGTGCCAAATCGCGCGAGGCCCCCAACAACCTGAAACCGGTGGGCACCGGGCCCTACAAGTTTGTCGATTTCAAACCGGGCGACATGGTGCGCGGCGAGATCAACATGAGTTACCACATGGCCAACCGGCCGTTTTTTGACAGTATTGAAATGAAGGGCGGGGGCGATGCGGTATCGGCCGCGCGCGCCGTCATCCAGACGGGTGAATATGACTGGGCCTGGAACCTTCAGGTGGAAGACGAGGTGCTCAAACGCATGGAAGCCGGCGGCAAAGGCAAGGCTCTCATCATTCCGAGCGGCGACATTGAATTCATCCAGCTCAATATCACGGACCCGTTCACTGAGGTCGATGGCGAACGCGCCAACCTCAAGACCAAACACTTCGCCTTCAGTGACCCCGTGGTGCGCCAGGCCATGTCGCTGCTGGCGGACCGCCAGGGCATTCAGGAGTTCATCTACGGGCGCACCGGCATCGCCACCGGCATCTTTCTGAACAATCCGCCACGCTTCCGCTCGCCCAACAACAAATGGGAATTCAACATTGAAAAAGCCAGCCAGCTGCTCGAAGGCGCCGGCTGGAAGAAGGGCGCTGACGGCATCCGTGAGAAGGGCGGCAAGAAGATGAAGTTTGTCTACCAGACTTCCATCAATTCCACCCGCCAGAAAGAGCAGGCCATCGTCAAGCAGGCCTGCCAGAAGGCGGGCATTGACCTGGAGCTAAAGTCGGTGACGGCGTCGGTCTTTTTCTCGTCGGACGTGGGCAACCCCGACACCTACGGCAAGTTCTGGTGCGACATGCAGATGTACACCACCACCATGACCCAGCCTGATGCGGAGCGCTTCATGGATCAATACACTTCGTGGGAACTGACCTCCAAGGCCAACAAGTGGCAAGGGCGCAATATCTGCCGCTGGGCCAACGATGACTACGACAAGGCCTTCCGCGCTGCCGAGGCGGAGCTGGACCCGGTCAAGCGCGCGGCTCTGTTCATGCGCATGAACGATCTGGTGATCAAGGACAACATCATTGTGCCCCTCATCAGCCGGCCGCGGGTGCGCGGTGCCAACCTGAAACTGGTGGCCACCCCGTCGGGCTGGGACCTGGACTTTTCCACAATTCAGGACTGGTACCGCGAATCCTGACGCGGCCGTGGGCTCCTACATCCTGCGGCGACTGCTGCTTGCCCTGCCCAGCGTACTGGGCATCAGCGTGGTGCTGTTCACGGTGCTGGCATTGGCGCCGGGTGACCCGTTTGAGGAGCTCGCCACTAACCCCAATGTGCCCAATGAAGTGCGTGTTGCGCTGCGCCTCAAGTTTGGCCTGGACGACCCGGTCTGGCAGCGTTATTTCCGTTGGCTGGCGGCCATGCTGCAGGGGGATTGGGGCTTTTCCTTCATCAGCCGAGTGGATGTGGACAAACTGATTTTGCAACGCATGCCGGTCACCTTGGCCGTGATTGGTGCGTCACAGTTGCTGGCCCTGGCGATTGCATTGCCGGTCGGCATTTATTCAGCCGCCAGGCCGTATTCGTGGTTTGACCGTATCGCCAGCACCGTGGCTTTCATCGGGTTTTCGTTGCCGACATTTTTCACCGGCCTGTTGATGATTTTGCTGTTCTCCATCAAGCTTGACTGGTTGCCCTTTGTCTATCGCGCCGACATCTCGGCCAGCGGGGGCGAGTGGTGGTGGCAACACCTGCGCCAGGCCATCATGCCGGTGACGGTGCTCGGCCTGTTCCAGGGCGCCAGCTGGACGCGTTACGTGCGCTCGGCCATGCTTGACGTGATTCAGCTGGACTACGTCACCACGGCGCGCAGCAAGGGGCTGAAAGAGCGCGTGGTGGTGATGAAACACGTGGTGCGCAACGCGCTGATCCCGGTTGTCACGCTGGTGGCCCTGCAAATGCCGGCCGTGTTTGGCGGAGCGATCGTGACCGAACAGATTTTCCGTATCCCGGGCATCGGGTCGCTGCTGATTGACGCTATTTTGCGCAACGACACACCGGTCATCATGGCGGTGACTTTTGTCTTTGCCTGCCTGGTTATTTTCTTCAACCTGATCGCTGACTTGCTGTATGGCTGGCTTGACCCCCGAATTTCCTATCGCTAGGGAACTGCCCAAGGCACGGCAGTTGTCGCCCGCCCGCGAGGCATGGCGGCGGTTTTGCCGCCACAAAATGGCGGTGGCCAGCCTGGTCGTGCTGGTTTGCATGGTGTTGCTGGTGGTTTTGGGGCCGCTGGTATGGAAGCTGGCCATCAACGACATTGACTTCACCGCGCGCCTTAAAAGCCCGTCTGCCGCCCATCCCCTGGGCACCGATGACCTGGGCCAGGACCTGTTTGCCCGCATGTTGTACGGCGGACGCATTTCGCTGGCGGTGGGCCTTGCCGCCATGGCCATGGCCCTGGTTGTCGGCGTGAGCATTGGCGCTATCGCCGGGGTGGCGCGGGGCCGGGTCGATGCCGCGCTGATGTGGCTGACCGACCTGTTTTTGTCACTGCCACAACTGCCGCTGCTGCTGCTGCTGATCTACCTGTTCCGGGACCGGCTCAAGTCGGTGTTTGGCCCGGAGGTGGGCGTGTTTATCCTGATCGTCATCGTGATCGGTGGCTTCAGGTGGATGCCGGTGGCGCGCCTGGTGCGGGCGCAGTTTTTCTCGCTGCGCGAAAAGGAATATGTCGAGGCGGCCCGCGCCCTGGGCGCCTCGACCCTGCGCCAGGTAGTGCGGCACATTTTGCCTAACACCCTGGGCCCGGTAATCGTGGCGGGCACCATCGACGTGGCTGCCGCCATCATTGCCGAATCGACGCTGTCGTTTCTGGGCCTGGGTTTCCCGCCCGATATCCCGACCTGGGGCCGCATCCTGTTTGACAGCAAAGACTACCTCGACATCGCACCGCACTGGGCCATGTTCCCGGGGACAGCGATTTTTCTGGCGGTGTTGACTATCAACTTCATCGGCGACGGGCTGCGCGATGCGCTTGATCCGCGCAAGGTCTTATGACAGAGCCGCAACGCCTTCTGGAAATCAAGGGCCTTAAAACCCATTTCAAAACCGATGACGGCTGGCTGCACGCAGTGGACGGCGTTGACATCGGCATTGACCGCGCCGAGACGGTGGGCGTGGTGGGTGAATCGGGCTGCGGCAAATCGGTCACGGCCATGTCGGTGCTCAAGTTGATCGCCATGCCGCCGGGGCGCATCGTGGCGGGCCAGATCCTGTGGCAGGGCCGCGATATTGTTCCCCTGTCGAATGACGAGATGCGCAGCATCCGCATGAAGGAAATCGCCATTGTTTTCCAGGAGCCCATGACTTCGCTGAATCCGGTCTACAGCGTGGGCGACCAGATTGCCGAGGGCTTGCGCCTGCACGAAGGCTTGAGCCGCAAGGACGCGCTGGCGCGTGCGGTGGACATGCTCAGGCTGGTGCACATCCCCACGCCGGAGCGGCGCGTGAACGACTACCCGCACCAGTTTTCGGGCGGCATGCGCCAGCGCGTGATGATTGCCATGGCCCTGTCCTGCAAACCCAAACTGCTGATCGCCGATGAACCCACGACCGCCTTGGACGTGACCATCCAGGCGCAGATTCTCGACCTGCTGGCCGAGCTCAAGTCCGAGTTGGGCATGGCCATCTTGCTGATCACCCATGCCATGGGTGTGGTGGCTGAAGTGGCCCAGCGTGTGGTGGTGATGTACGCCGGCCAAGTGGTTGAGGAGGCCACGGTTGAAGATCTGTTTGCGCACCCGCGCCATCCGTACACCCAGGGCCTGATCCGTTCGATTCCGCGCATCGACACGGCGGCACTGGCCAAGACCCGGCTGGAGACGATTCCTGGCACGGTGCCCAAACTGATTGCGCCGGGCGTGGGATGCCGCTTTGCCCCGCGCTGCAAATATGCAAGCAGCGCCTGCACCCGCGCCACGCCGGCATTGCGCCAGGTGGCACCGGGGCATCAAGTCGCCTGCATTCTGGACGGAGCAAGCTGATGGCCACGCCTTTGCTCAAGGTGGAGAATCTGGTCAAGCACTTCCCGGTGACGGGCGGGTTTCTGGGACGCGTGGTGGACAAAGTCCATGCCGTCGATGGCGTCAGTTTTGAGCTGGACGCGGGCGAAACCCTGGGACTGGTCGGTGAATCGGGTTGCGGCAAAAGCACGACCGGGCGCTGCATTCTGCGCTTGATAGAGCCGACCTCGGGCCAGGTCTGGTTCGACGGCAAAAATGTGACGGCGCTGGACAAAATAGCGCTTCGCGCCATGGCGCGTGACATGCAGATCATCTTTCAGGACCCGTATGCGTCGCTGAATCCCCGCATGAGTGTGGCCAGCATTGTGGGCGAGGCGCTGACCATCCACAAACTGACCCAAACGCCGAGTGAGTATGAAGGTCGGATCGTCGAACTGCTTGAGACGGTTGGCCTGAATGCCGACCACATGCGCCGCTACCCGCATGAGTTCTCGGGCGGGCAGCGCCAGCGCGTCGGCATCGCGCGGGCCCTGGCCGTCAAGCCGAAATTGATCGTCTGCGACGAGGCGGTGTCGGCGCTGGACGTGTCGATTCAGGCTCAAGTGATCAACCTGCTGGAAGACCTGCAAGCCAGGTTCGGGCTGACTTACCTGTTCATTGCGCATGACCTGTCGGTGGTTGAACACACCGCCAAGCGGGTGGCGGTGATGTACCTGGGCCGCATCGTGGAGGTCGCTGCGTCGCGTGACCTGTACACCGTGCCCAAACACCCCTACACCGAGGCCTTGCTGTCTGCCGTGCCGATTCCAGATCCCAAAGTGCGGCGCCAGCGCATCGTCCTGCAAGGCGATGTGCCCAGCCCCATCCACCCGCCCGTGGGTTGCCATTTTCACCCACGCTGCCCACGCGCCCAGGCTGTGTGCAAAATAGAGGCACCCGTGCTGCGTGAACTGGCGCCCGGGCATTTTTCGGCCTGCCATTTCCCAAATTAATGTGACTCCCAACACCCCATGACCCAAACCCCAGCACACTACAAATTTTGGCCCAAGCGCCTGCCTTACGCCATCACCATTCCAGACGTCTCGCTGTGGGACAACCTGGAAACCAATGCCCGGCGCTACCCCCACAAAGCCGCCCTGGTGTTTTTTGGCCAGGTTGTCACCTACCGCGAGTTGCTGCAAAAAGCAGAGCTAATAGCGGCCTGTTTACGGGGACTTGGGGTGCAAAAAGGCGACAGGGTGGTGGTGTCAATGCAAAATTGCCCGCAATTGGTGATGGCGCACTTTGGCATATTGCGGGCCAACGCGGTGGTGGTTCCGGTCAACCCCATGAACCGCGCCGAAGAGCTCAAACATTACATCAGCGACCCGCGCGCCAAAGTCGCTTTGACCACCGCTGACTTGGCGCCCGAGATGGCCAAGGCCAGCGACGCCCTGCCAGCCCACGAGCGGCTCGGGCACCTCATCACCACCCATTTCACCGATGCCTTTGACGCGGCCGTGGCAGGCGACGACGCCCCGCCGGCCGCATGGCGTGATTGGCTGACGACGCGCCATGCGCCGCCCGCCCTGCAAGGCGGCCAGGTGCACGACTGGGTCGAAGTGATGGCCACCACAAGCGCCGTCCCGGCGTTGACCGTCGGCCCGGGCGACATGGCCTTGCTGCCCTATACCAGCGGCACCACCGGCCTGCCCAAGGGTTGCATCCACCTGCACAGCAGCATCATGCACAACGCCATCTCGGCCGGTTTGTGGGGCACCGGCTCGCCTGAAGGCGTGGTGCTGACCGTGGTGCCCATGTTCCACATCACCGGCATCGTGCCGCTGATGCACGGCTGCATCCGCATGGGGGTGACCATGGTGATCATGCCGCGCTGGGACCGCGAGTTGGCCGGGCGCATGATCTCGCGCTGGAAGGTGACGAGCTGGACCAATATCCCCACCATGGTGATCGACCTGCTGGGCAGCCCCAATTTTGCAAGTTTCGACCTCTCCAGCCTGAGCGGCATTGGCGGCGGCGGCGCGGCCATGCCGCAGGCCGTGGCGCAGCGCCTGTTTGACCAATACGGCCTGCGTTATGTGGAAGGTTACGGCCTGACAGAGACCGCTGCGCCCTCGCACAACAACCCGGCCGACAACCCCAAGCAGCAATGCCTGGGCATCCCGATTTTTGGCACCGACTCGCGGGTGGTGGACCCAGACACCCTGCAGGAAATGCCCCAGGGCGAGCAAGGCGAAATCATCATCCATGGCCCGCAGGTGTTTCAGGGGTATTGGGGCAACCCCGAGGCCACGGCGCAGGTGTTCATCGAATTTGAAGGCAAAAAATTCTTTCGCTCCGGCGACTTGGGCCGGGTCGATGAAGACGGGTATTTTTTCATCACCGACCGCCTCAAACGCATGATCAATGCCTCGGGCTTCAAGGTCTGGCCGGCCGAGGTTGAAAGCCTGATGTTCAAACATCCGGCGATCCAGGAGGCCTGCATCATCTCGACCCTAGACGCTTACCGTGGCGAATCGGTCAAGGCTGTGGTGGTGCTGCGCGCCAGTCACAAAGCCACGACCGAGCAGGACATCATCACCTGGTGCCGCGACAACATGGCGGTCTACAAAGTGCCGCGCACCGTGCAGTTTGTCGATGCCCTGCCCAAAACCGGCAGCGGCAAAGTCATGTGGCGCAGCCTGCAAGAGGCCGAAGCGCAGGCGGTCGCGCCCAACTGACACCGACACCCTCAAAAAGTTATCTTCAGAGGAAAAAATGCCTAAAGTCCTTATAAATAATGAATAGCTTGCTATATTATTGGTAATAATCATCATCATCATTGAAAGAGATATTTATGTTTGAAACCGCCATCGCCGGTAGCCTGCCCAAGCCGGGCTGGTTGTCCGAGACCCAAAAACTGTGGCCGCAGTGGAAGCTGCAGGGCGAGGAGTTGCTGCAGGCCAAACGTGATGCCACGCTGCTGTGGATCAAGGCCCAGGAAGACGCCGGCCTGGACATCGTGGGGGATGGCGAGCAGGCGCGCCAGCATTTTGTGCATGGCTTTGTGGAGCAGGTTGACGGCATCGACTTTGAGCACAAAGTCACCATGGGCATCCGCGACAACCGCTACGACGCGCAGGTGCCCCAGGTCGTCGGGCCGCTCAGGCTCAAAGGGCGTGTGCACGCGATGGAAGCGCAACTCGCCCGCGCCCACACGAAGAAAAAGCTCAAGTTCACACTGCCTGGCCCCATGACCATTGTGGATACCGTCGCTGACCGCTATTACGGCGACAAAGTCAAGATGGCCTTCGCCTTTGCCGAGTTGCTCAACCAGGAGGCCCTGGCCTTGCAGGCCGATGGTGTGGACATCATCCAGTTCGACGAGCCCGCCTTCAACGTCTACATGCAAGACGCGGCCGATTGGGGTGTGAAGGCGCTGGAGCGCGCCGCCCTGGGCTTGACCTGCACCACCGCCGTCCACATTTGTTACGGCTACGGCATCCAGGCCAACAACGACTGGAAAGAGAAACTGGGCCAGGAGTGGCGGCAATACGAACGGGTGTTCCCCGCGCTGGCCAAAAGCAGCATCGACCAGGTGAGCCTGGAGTGCTTCCATTCGCACGTGCCCATGGACTTGATGAAGCTGCTCGACGGCAAAGACGTGATGGTCGGCGTGATTGACGTGGCCAGCGACGTGGTCGAAACGCCCGAGCAGGTGGCCGACACGATCGGCCAGGCGCTGCAATTTGTTCCCAAAAACCGCTTGTTCCCGTGCACCAATTGCGGACTGGCACCCATGAGCCGTGAAGTCGCCGAAGGCAAGCTGCGTGCCCTCGCGGCTGGCGCGGCGCTGGCGCGGTCGCGGTATGGTGGCGCTTGACGGGCACCTGATATTCTCTGCATAAGGTTCGCCCTGAGCCTGTCGAACGGCCCTTCGACAGGCTCAGGGCGAACGGTTCCTACTCTCCTTTTTCAATTCAACGATGTCTTCCACCTCCCTTGCGACCGCGCCGAGTGAATCCCTTGGCTTCGCCCCCGACCGCCTGCAACGCCTTAAAGACGTGCTGCAGGACGAGATCAACCGCAATCGCCTGCCCGGCTGCGTGGCGCTGATTTCCCGCCACGGCAAACTGGCCATGCACGAGAGCCTGGGTTGGCAGCAGGCCGACGCCCAAGTGCCCATGGCCAAGGACTCGGTGTTCCGCATCTACTCCATGACCAAGCCGATCACCTCGGTGGCGACCATGATGCTGTACGAGGCCGGCAAGCTGCTGCTGACGGACCCGGTCTCGAAGTTCATTCCTGAATTCGCTCGCCAGAAAGTGCTGTCGTCGCAAGGTGGTGCCGATGTGCTCACGCCCGCCAGCCGCCCCGCGACGATTCAGGACTTGCTGCGCCACACGGCGGGCCTCACCTACGAATTCCTGGGTGCTGCCGCCATCCACAAGCAATACGCACAGGCGCACATGAACCTGCGCGACCGCGCCAATGCCGAGTTCATGCCGGCGTTGGCCCAACTGCCCTTGATAGCCAACCCCGGCACCGTGTGGGAATACAGCCGCGCCACCGACGTGTTGGGCCGCGTCATCGAGGTCATCAGCGGCCAGACGCTGGGTGAATTTTTCCAGCAGCACATCTTCAAGCCCCTGGGCATGGCGCACACCTGGTTTGCCGTGCCTGACGCCTTGCATGACAAGCTTGCCGAGCCCTTCACCAAGGACCCGGACGGCGCGCCACAGATGAAGGTGTATGAGGTCAAGGCGCCGGTGCCGTTTGAGTCCGGCGGCGGCGGCCTGTGCTCCACCGCCATGGACTACGCCCGCTTCATGCAGTTCATGCTCAACCGAGGTGAGCTGGATGGCGTGCGCCTGCTGGGCCCGCGCACCGTGGACTACATGACCACCGACCACTTGGGCAACCTCCCTGTCAACGCCGGGGGCTCGTCTAACCTGGTGCTGCCGGGCTATGGCTTCGGCTTGGGTTTTGCCGTGCGCAAGGCCTTGGGCCAAGCCCCCATCCCCGGTTCGGTCGGCCTGTATTACTGGGGGGGTCTGGCCGGCACCACCTTCTTCATCGACCCGGCCCTGCAGTTATGCGCCACGCTGATGATCCAGGCGCCCAACCAGCGCGAGTACTACCGCTTTTTGTTCCGCAACTTGGTGTACGCGGCGCTGGCGGATTGAGGCGGCTCAGTCCGCCAACTTCAGCACCAATTTGCCAAAGTTCTCGCCGTTGAAGAGCTTGAGCAGGGCCTCGGGGAAGGTGTCAATGCCGTGCACGATGTCTTCCTTGCTCTTCATGCGGCCGTCTTTCAGGTAGCCTGCCATCTCTGCAATGGCGACGTGGTAGCGGTCTGCGTAGTCAAACACAACCATGCCCTTCATCATGCCCCGGTTCATCAGCAGGCTGAGGTAATTTTTCGGGCCCTGGATGGCCGTGGTGTTGTTGTACTGGCTGATGGCACCACAAATGATGATGCGTGCGCCGCGCGTGATTTTGGCCAGCACGTGGTCCAGGATTTCGCCACCGACGTTGTCAAAATAAATGTCCACGCCATTCGGGCAATGCGCCTTGAGGCCCTCACGCACGGCGCTGGGTGAGGCCTTGTAGTCAATGCAGGCATCAAAGCCCAGCTCTTTGACGACCCAGTCACACTTGGCCGCGCCGCCCGCAATGCCAACCACCCGGCAGCCTTTGATTTTGGCCATTTGCCCAACGGTCTGCCCGACGGCACCGGCTGCGCCAGACACCACCACTGTTTCGCCCGGCTTGGGCTGGCCAATGTCCATCAAGCCAAAATAACCCGTCATGCCGGGCATGCCCAGCACGTTGAGCCACTGCGTCAGGCTGCCCAACTTCAAATCAATTTTGCTCACCGCGGTGCGCTTCAAATCGGCTTGCGCCACCGTCAAGTATTGCTGGATGCCAAACCCTGCGGACACTTGGTCGCCCACGGCATACGCGGGGTTTTTGGACGCGATCACCTGGCCCACGCCACCGGCGCGCATCACCTCGCCAATGCCGACGGGTGGGATGTAACTTTTGCCCTCGTTCATCCAGCCGCGCATGGCCGGGTCCAGCGACAGCGCCAGGGCTTTGAGCGTGACACCCCCCTCGGCGGGTTCGGCGACGGCTTCGCTGGCAAAAGCCCAATTGGCGCGGGTGGGCAGTCCCACGGGGCGGCTTGCCAGGCGGACCTGGTGGTTGGTGAGCGTGCTAAGGATGGAAGTGTTTGACATCTGGGTTACTCCAAAAATTTGCATTCATCGGGCCAATCTGCAACTATAGGCCTGCCGACACACAACGCGGCCTTCAAGGAAACATAAATGGTCACCAGGACGACTGCCAAATCAACGCCCCCACCGGCTTCCAAACCGACTGCTGGCAAACCTGCCAAGCGCAATTCCGCCGCGTCAGTCGCGCTGATCACCGGTGCCTCGTCTGGCATCGGCGAGGCGCTGGCCCACTGCTTTGCCGCCAGCGGCCACGATGTGATTCTGGTCGCCCGCAGCGCCGACAAACTGAAGGCACTGGCGGACGAACTTGGCCTGCGCTACGGCATCCAGGCCCAAGTCGCGGCTGCCGATTTGACCCAAACCAGCGCCGCGCACAACCTGGCGGCTTTGCTGAAAAAGAAACAGGTCAACATCAACGTGCTGGTCAACTGCGCGGGTGTGTTGTCGCAAGGCGCGTTCACTGGCCAGGATGCGGCGACCCAGCAGCAGATGATTGACCTCAATATCACGGCCTTGACGGCCATGTTGTCCGCCTTTGTTCCGGGCATGACGGCCACCGCCAGCCAGAGCGGCACGACCGGCAAAATTCTGAACGTGGCCTCTATCGCCGCCTTCCAGCCCATCCCCATGCTGGCGGTTTACGCGGCCAGCAAAGCCTATGTGTTGTCGCTGTCCGAGTCCTTGTCTGAAGAGCTCAAAGGCAGCCGGATCAGTGTGACTGCGCTGTGCCCTGGCGTGACTGCCACCCCCATGTTGACCCTGGCCGCCAACGCCAACGACAAGCTGGGCCATTTGCCCGGCTTCATGGTGGCCGACGTGAAAGACGTGGCCCAGGCCGGGTTTGACGCCACGATGCGCGGCGACGCCATCTGCGTGCCCGGCAGCCTCAACCGCCTGGGCATGATCGGCTCACGCGCCGCGCCCAAGTGGCTGGTGCGCAAGATCGGCGGGTTGATGGGGCG